>JAFZKH010000001.1 GCA_017553685.1 Bacilli bacterium
ACATTTACTGAAAACTTTGGAACATTAAAAGTTTTAAGTGAATCAGAAAGAAGAGGTTATAACTTCTTAAGATATGACCATGATGGTGGTGGAACTTATAATAATTTAACTTACTTATTTGATAATGATGATGCTACTTTAACAGCTATCTATGAAATAATTAATTATAGAATTAATTATGAAAATATAACTACAGAAGAAAGAGATTTCTTAAGAAATAAAACTACATATAATGTAGAAACAGAAACATTTACATTAAGTAATCCAAATACAAGAGTTGATGGACAAGGAAATAATTATCAAGATTTCCTTGGATGGGATGATGGTAATGGAAATGTTTCATTAACAGTAACTATTTCAAAAGGAAGTATAGGTGATAGAACTTATACAGCAGTATGGAGAGAAAATCAAGATGATTATGCAATAAGATATAATCTTCATGAAGGAACTTTAGAAGCTGGTAAATCTAATCCAAATACTTATACAAGACAAACAGAAACATTTACATTAAATAATCCAAGTAAGAATGGATATAACTTTATTGGATGGACAGGTACTGGTTTGACAGTAGCTACTGAAACAGTAACTATTCCAAAAGGAAGTTCAGGAGATAGAGATTATGAAGCTAATTATGAAGTTGTTCCATATGAAATTCATTATCATGGATTAACTAGTGTAGAAGAAGCTACTCTTGGAAATCCTGATGGATATAATATTGAGTCTGCTTCGATAACTTTACATAATCCTACAAGAGAAGGATATGAATTCCTTGGATGGTCTGGTACAGATATAACTGACAAATCAACATCAGTAACTATTCCTACTGGATCTACTGGAGAAAGAAATTATACTGCTAACTTTAAAGCAATTGAGTATTCATTAACATATACACTTAATGGTGGAGATTATGAAACTGGTAAATCAAATCCTCCAACATATACAATAGAAAGTGATCCTATAATTTTAAATAATCCAAGTAAAACTGGTTATACATTTAAAGGATGGTTTGGAACAGATTTAACAGGAAATGAAAATACTACCGTAACAATTCCAACTGGATCAATTGGTCATAGAAGTTTCCTTGCAAACTATACACCAATAACTTATACAATTACATATGATTATGATGGTGGTAATTTACCTCAAGGAGTAACAAATATTGATAGATATACAATAGAAAGTGCTGAAATAACATTTAATGCTCCAGAAAAAGATGGTTATACTTTCTTACATTATAAAGAAGGTAACAATATAATAACTAGTATTCCTACAGGTTCTACTGGGGATAAGTCATTAAAAGCTTATTATCAAATTAATAAGTTTAATGTTGTATATCATAATGAAGATATAGTTTATGCTACTGATGAAGTAGATTGGAATGATAAAACTAGTGCTCCTAGTGAAAATCCAACTAAAGCTCATGGTATATTCTTATATTGGTCTGAAGATGGAATTAATCCATTTGATTTTGAAACTAAAATAACATCTAATAAAGATTTATATGCTATATATGAAATGGTTATTGAACCAGTTATTACATATACACCAGTATTAGATGAAACTACTAATAGAACTTGGGTATGTTCTAATTCAAATGATGATAACTGCGGAGATACAGTAACTATTACATCTGGTAAAGATGATTCTACATATACTTTATATTATAAGATTGGTGATGGAACTGCAGTAGAATATACTGGACCATTTAAAGTATATGAGAATACTACTATTACAACATTTGCTAAGAAGAGTGATATTTATAGTCCTAATACTACTGAAGATATAGTAAATGTTGATAGTATTGCACCAACAATTAATAATCCTGGTACAGGAGCTATGTCATTTAATATGTCAATTAGTGGTACTGCTCAGGATGCAGGATCTGGTGTTAAACAATTTATTCTTTATGTAAAAGAAAAAGATGCATTAGTTTATGATGATACATTTACTTATACATCTAATGTATTTGATGGAATAAAAGATCATGCTGAAAACTATGATCATACATTCTATGGAGTACAAGATAATACTGAATACATAGTTAAAATAGTTGCAGAAGATTATGTTGGTAATATATCTGAAAAAGAAGTAGAAGTTAAAACTAATCCATATGTTGCTAGAGTAGTAGGTAAAAATAATATGCTTTGGTATACAGTAGATCCTGATACTAAAGAATTTGTTTTAGAAGATGGTAAAGAATTCTTATTATTTGATAGTATTCAATCTGCAGTAGATTATTGTGCTGATGTAGAGTGTACTATTCAAACTAATCCAATACTTCCAGTTGTTAGTGAAAGTGTAGTAATTGGTTCTGAACAAAATATAACAATAGATCTTGATGGTAGAGGAATTACTAGTGATGAAAGTGCAACATTTGTTAATAATGGAGAACTACATATAGTAGATAGAAATCCAAGGGAAATAAATGGTGAACATGAAAGTATAGGATTCTTAAGTAATACTGTTAATAAAGCAATTGTTAATAATAATGTTTTAGTAGTAGGTGAAGGTTCATCTGAAGCTTCAGAAACATTTATTTATCCTGAAATGGATAGACCTATTATTGATGGTAAGACTAATGCTATTGAACAAAATGGTACATTCTATTTCTTTGATGGAAAAATATATGGTGATACTGTTGCATTATTAGATAGTGGTGAAGATCCAATAACTCAATATTCATATAACGTAGTACTTACTGGAGAAAATGATAGAAATGTAGGTTACTTAGATAAAGTAACTGATCCAGAAGCAAGAATAAGGAGTACTTATTATGCTAAATTAAAAGTTAATAATAATATAAATGCATTTGATTCATCTAGATCAGGTACTGTTACTACTGAATCTGCTAAGATACTTTCAAAGATTAAACAATATACAGATTATGGATTTATTTATGATGAAGTTAATGATGAAATCTATAATGGTAATCAATCAACTGCTAATACAACAGCTATATCATATATAAAATTAGATTTAACTGATTATGAACAAGATCAATTCTTATCAATTGATTGTATAGCAGACACAATAAGTTCAAGTTCTTATGGTTATATATCTGTGGGTGAATCATTAAATAATACTGGTAATAGAATAATAACTTTATATGGTAATGACAAAACATATTCTACTATTCATAAACTTGAAAAAGGTAAAGTATACTATGTTTACTTTGGATTTGTTAAAGGCGGCGGAGATATCAATAGATATGAAGGATTCAAAGTAAGTAACTTTAGTATACTTGGTGATGGACAACCTAATAGAGAATTCAAAATGTATGAAGATCCTGGATATTATATGTTTGTTAAACAAGATGATGGTACTTATATTCAAGAAAGTTATGGTCAATCTGGTAATCCAACAGCTCATGGATTCACTGCATTTGATTTAACAAATGAAAATGAAGATGTTGATTTAATATTAAATATTAGAGTTGATAGTTCAAGTAGTGCTAGTAGATTCTGGATATATACATCAGATAATTCTAATTATGTAGGATATGGTTCATCTCCTAACCAAATAATGGGAACAGCTTATGGCCTTAGTGATAATAGTTTATATAGAATTACACTTCCAAAAGGTAAATTAACTTATGTACATTTTTGTGCAAGTACTTGGTATCAACCTGCTGGATTATTTAAAATTAACAGTATGACTTTAACAAAGAAAAACTCTGAAAATGCTGTAGCATCATCTGGATTCTTAACTAATGATAGTGATGCATATACATTTGTAAAATATGATTATGATTTATACTCAATGAAGAATTTAGCAGCAAATGACATACCTGTTAATGCAACAAGAATGTATTTAGATAGAAATACTGATGGAATAGTATTTAATGGGTCAAATTATTCATATGTTTCAAATTCAAACTTTAATTTAACAGACTATGAAGAATCTGTATATGTAGAGTTTTCTACTACAAATAAGAATAATGTAATGTTATATACTGGTTCATCAAGTGAAAGAGTATGTATAGCATTATGGTCATCTTATATTATTGTTTCAAATTATGGCCATTATAGTACATTTACAATGCCTGATACATTAGATGATGGTAATAAACATTCACTTATGACTACATATAAAGATGGTGATTATAAGTTATATTATGATGGTGAAGCATTAGAAGCTTTAAGTAGTACAGACTATATAACTAGTGCAAATTCAAATAGTTATTTTGGTGTTAGATCATCTGGAAATTATTTTGTTGGACAAATCTATAAAGCAAAAATATTTAATAAAGAGATTACTCCTGATGAACTAAATAATACAGAAAACTTAAAAGTATATATTGATGGTTCAAATGTAACATTCCCACATGATTCATATGAGAGTAATAACTATGGTGTTAATTATTCAATAGCACATTCATATGTAGCATATGATTTAACAGATGTTACTGAAACTAAGTATTTATATGTCAATACATCAATAAGTAGTGAAAGTGGTGATGACCTTGGTTATGTTCAAGTAACTGATTCACCAGATACTCCAACTTCTAATAGTGATTATTGGCTACGAGTTAGTGGCACAGCATATGATCAATCATTAGTAATAAAATTAAATAGTGGTGCTGTTAACTATGTACACTTTAGATATACTAAAGATAGAGATACAAATGTTGGTTTAGATGCCTTCATTATTAATGATGTTAGATTATTTGATAATATATCGGATGCTTATTCATATAATGCCGATTATTATACTAAGATTGATAATATGTATTTTGAAAAACCAGTAGTAAATGAAAAAGTAGATACTATTGAAATTCTTAAAGATATTACTTTAGATGCATCTATGACTGTACCTGCTGAAAAAGAAGTAATACTTGATTTAAATGGATTTACATTAACATCAAATAAAGATGATTATGTAATTAAAAATAATGGTATATTAACTATTACTGATAGTGAATATAAAGAAAGACATTTATCTAATGTTAACTATATAACTGAACAAGCAAGATTATTTGAAGAAGCAAAAACTTCATACTTAGCTGATAAAGCTGAATATGATGAATATGCTGGTTTATGTGATGGTTGCAGTCCAAGTGAAGAATATTTAATTGATCAGTCATTTGAAAAGGAATTTGATTATTTTGGAGATTCTGAGGAGTTTAGCGCAACATATACAGGTAAATATAAACTTGAAACTTGGGGTGCTGCTGGAGCATATCTTGAAAGTAATAGACATGGTGGATATGGGGGTTATTCTGTAGGAAGCCTTGATTTAAATGCAGGAGATAAATTATATGTAACTGTAGGTGGACAAGGTACAAAAGAAAATGGTGCACCAGGATATAATGGTGGTGCACAATCTGGATCTTATGGTGGATCAGGAGGCAGTGGTGGTGCAACACATATTGCTACTGCACCTGGAGTGTTATCTTCATTTGTTGATAATCAATCTTCTATAATTATGGTTTCAGGTGGTGGAGCTGGTTATGTTACTTATGGATGTAGTACTTCAATTGGAGGCTCTGGTGGTGGAGCTGTAGGTGCTCCTAGTGCTAACGGTGGAACTCAAACATCTGGTGGTATATCATCTGGTCAAGCCAATGGTACATTTGGACAAGGTGCTTCTAATGCCTCTAATCCAAACTGTTCTACTGCTGCTGGTGGAGGTGGTTATTTTGGCGGAGGCGCTTTATGTAATCAATGTACTAGTGGTGGTGGATCTGGATACATAGGATATAGTACTTTATATGATAAAGCTATGTATTGTTATGATTGTACAGAAGCTACAAATACAGAAACTGACTTAGATATATTTACTGTATCTACTACTGGAACTAGTGAATATAAATCTAATGCTTGCCCAAATGGATATAGTGATAATCCTATAAGTAAATGTGCTAAAGCAGGTAATGGTTATGCAAAAATAACTTATCTAGCTACAGCTGAGGAATTAGCAGAATTAAAAAGAGATTTGCCAAAAACATATAATGTTAGAAAAGAACCTATATTCTTAGATTATATTCAAAATGTTGATTTTGATGATTCAATAAATGTTAACTCATTAACTCCATATTCAGATGTATCATTTACTATTTTTGGGGATGAAACATTCCATGGTGGAATTACATCTACTATTGCAGATGTATTATTAAATGAACAATATGCTAAATTAACAATAGATGGGGCTGCTATTAATGTTAATGTTAATAGTAAAATAGGTGTTGTTAATAGAGGTCTATTAACAATGAAAAATGATGCTGTTATTAATGCTAATAACAGTAGTACTACAGGTATATTTAATGAATCTAATGGTGAATTAGTATTTACTCGTGGTATTTTAAATGCTGTTGGAAGTAGTTCAACTGGTTTACTAAATAGAAGTAATACTCCTTCTATTAATGGTGCTATAGTAGTAACTACACCAAGTAATGCTATTGGTATTAATAACCAAGCAACAAGTAATATTACTTATTCTGATTTAGATATTACAGGAGCTGGTCTTCAATTCCAAGATTTCTCAGTAGGAGATACAACTATAACTAATTCTAGTATTAAATCTACTGGTAATAATTCATTCTATTTACCAACATTCCAAGGACCTGGAAATGTATATGTTGTTAATTCTAATTTCTATAATACATTTGGTATTAATAGATCTCCTAAAAATGTAATTGTAAGTAATTCAACATTAACTTATGTTTCTAATGTTGCTGGATATATTAGTATTAATTCCTCTTCTTTAGGATCTATAGATAATTACGGAGATGCTTATATTAACAATTCAACAATAAGTGGATCTGGTACATTAATAAATAACCAAATAGGTAGTATGTATAGTGGTGGAGCACAAAACGTTTCTAAAATGGTTATAACAGATTCAACAATTAATTCAACTGCTACTTCTGCAGTAACATTAATTAACAATTATCATAATTTATCTGTAGTAAATACTAAGTTTAATAATGTTAATAATGTTAAATCTACGGTATTTAATAACCCAATGCAAACTTTTAATTCGTCATATAATTACTTTACACCACATTATCCATATCTAAATATTAGTGGTAATACTGTAATTGATAAATCATTTGGTACAGCAATTAGTAATACAGGTGTTGTTACAATTGGTTCAAATGATAAGAATGTAGATACAGTTTATAATTATGGATATACTGGTCATCAAGAAGAATTTATAGCACCAAGTGATGGTACTTATAAACTTGAAACTTGGGGAGCTGCTGGTGCTGAAGCACATCAATATGCTAGTGGTTGGGATGCTATGAGAAGAGGTGGATTTGGTGCTTATGCATCAGGAACTATTACTCTTCATGAAGGAGATAAATTATATATCCATGTAGGTGGATATGGTTCAGGATATGGTTCTGGTACACGTGAGTATTCGGGAACATATAATGGTGGTGGAACTATAGGCGACGGAGGCTGGAGCTGGATATCTGGTGCCGGCGGAGGAGCTACTGATATTTCACTATCTAATGAAGATAATATATGGACTTATGATAATGGTAGATCTATATCTATGAGAAGTAATGCTTCATATGAACAAAGACTTATTGTTGCCGGTGGTGGTGGAGGACAAGGTGGTTCTAATGCAGGACTTACTGTTGATACTTCTACTAGACTAGGTTATGGTGATGCTATGGGTGGTGGAGGTTACTATGGTGGTACCTCTCAACAAGGTGGTTCATCATATGTAGATGAATCATTAGGAAATAGAGTAATAATAGCAGGTTATGATGAAATGCCAGATTACAATTCAG
Source organism: Bacilli bacterium (assembly GCA_017553685.1). GTDB lineage: Bacteria > Bacillota_I > Bacilli_A > RF39 > UBA660 > RUG13038. The sequence goes on from JAFZKH010000001.1 coordinate 7,742, forward strand.
GATTAATGAATGGTAATACTGGATTTGGTTATGCTAAGATTACCTTATTAAATAGTGATAATGATATAGTATCTAATACACCAACAATAGCTGCTACTAACTATGGTATAACTGGTAATGGTAGAGTTATATATTATGATGGAACAATAACTGCTAAAACTGCACTTAATACTGATATAGAAAAAGTTGCAGATGATTATGATATTTATAAAACTATGGATGGTGAAGATGAAGTATTTACTTTAGTAGCTAATGCTAATTCAAGACCTGTTCCTGATGGAGAGGAAGAATTTGTAGCTGCTATAGGTAATGCTAAATATACAACTATTCAAAATGCAGTTGATGCATCTAATAATGGTGATGAAATAGATTTATTAGTTGATATTAATCAACAAAATATAGTAACTATTCCATCTAATAAAACTATTACGATTGACTATAATGGTCATAAAGTAATTACTTATTCAGATAGTTATCTATTTGAAAATAATGGTACATTAACTATTAAAGATAGTGTTAATGAAAAACCAAAGAATACATTCTTTGGTGATAAATATATTTATAATACTGGTACATTAAACTTAAATAATATTTATATTGAGAATTATATTTATGCTCAAAATATTATTGAGAATAATGAAGGTACTATAACTATGAATGATGTTAGATTAGACCTTGGTGCTAATATAAGTGGTAAACAAGGTGTAGCTAACTCAGAAAATGGTGTTATTACTGTTACTAATAGTGTATTTAATTTAACTAATGCTAATACATTGTTTAGTAATTATGGTTCATTAACATTAACAGGTAATAATATTGCTAATAATGCTTATGGACAATATATGGTTCTTAATAATACAACTGGAACTGCTATATTAGATGGAAATAGTTATAGTGTTTCAGGTGATAGTAGATATGGTAGATACTTACTTAATAACTATGGTAGTGCTACTATAAAGAATATGACTACAAATATTGAGAATGTATATAATGCAGGCATATTAACATTAGAAGATAATACACTTCCATCTGGAAATGTTAATACTTCAGAAACTGGTTTAACTATTATTAATAATGGTACATATAACAATACATTTAATATTAATGGTACTGGTAGATCTATCGATGATAATGATGATTTATATGCATTTATAATGCATGATGGTACTCTTAATAAAACATTTAATACAAATACTACAGGTATTTCTTGGATTAAATCAGGTACTATTACAGTTACTAGTGGATATGCTATTAATAATACTTCAGCAGGTATAATTAGACTTGGTATTCATGATAATTTTGCAGATACTAAAGCTAATACTAAACCAGTTATTAATGGTAAAACATATGGTATTTATACATCTGCTCCTGCACTTGTAGTAGATATTTATGATGGTATTATAAGTGGTAATTCAGCTTATAATGCTACAGTTAGAAATACTGAAACTGGATATTCTATTATTAGAGAATATGATTCGGAAAATAATATAGAAACTAAGTATTTAACTGATGAACCTATGTTTAAGAATGTCACTCAAAATATTGAATATAAAACTGTAAATGAATTAAATACTGCTATTACAAATAGTTTAGTTAATAATAATGATGTAATAGAAGTATATAGAGATATAACTATTAATAATGCTGATGATCCAATTACTATTCCAAATGGATTAAGTATTACATTTGATATTAATGGTAAGATAGTAGACAAAAATAACGATAATATGTTTAATGTAGAAGGAGAATTAACATTAGTTGATAATGTTAATAACTCTAATGGTATTATTGATTCTACTATTGGTTCATTATTTATAAATAATGGAACAATTAATATTAGTAGTGGTAAATATACTTCAGAAAAGGCATCTGTTGATACAACATTAATGGTTAATAATGAAAATGCTACGTTAAATATTAGTGGTGGAACATTTACTAAGTATTTTGATAAATTAAGTTATAGACTTAGATATTCTGGTTCTATTTTAACTAACTATGGTGATGCAAATATTACAGGTGGTAAATTTGTTCCAAATGGTTCATATATAATAGGTTATACAAGAAGATGGGTTGATGAAGGTTGGTATGACTGGGATCAAATTTATACATCTACTGTATTCTTAAATAAGGAAACAGGTGTATTAAATGTTACAGCAGGAGCTACTTTTGAAGGTATTATAAGTAATACATGGCATGATACATATGAAGGTGGATATTGGGAAGGTTCTGGTAGAAATAATGATGGTCAATTGATTTATAACTATGGAACTGCTACATTTACAGGAACTACAACTAGTCCTGCAAGTATTGGATTAAATGCTGGTACATTAACATTTGATAGTGTTAATATTACTGGATTTAAACAAATTAATTCTCAAGAACATCCAAACTTTAAAAACTCTGGAACATTTAATTTAATTGATTCTAATATTGATACTTCATTTAAATTTGTAGATAATGAAGGTGGAATAATTAATATTAGTAATTCAACAATAGAGTCTAATGTTTCGATTTCTTATATTATTAATAGTTCTACAAGTGATACAACTGCAGTAACTATTGAAGATTCTGAAATCCATAATAGAGTTTCAGGAACAATTATTACTGGAGCTACTGAATTAAGTATAAAAGATTCAATATTAGATACAGTAAGTGGAACTGTTGTAAGTAATTCATCTAAAGGATTATCTATTAATAATTCAACACTTACAACTGGTAGTGGAACTGCTGTTAGTCAAACTAGTGGAACTGCTATTATTAAGAAGAATAGTAGTGTAGTAACTTCTAGTGGAGTAGGTATTCAATTATCTAGTTCAACATTAACTATTGGAGAACCTATATCAGATGATAGTGCTGTTTCTAAAACATATCCACTTATTAAAGGAACTACTTATGGTATTAGTGATTCAAGTAGTACTATTAATATGTATGATGGTATTATTTATGGTAAAACTAATCCAGTAGCTAATGCTATTACAAACATTGAATCTGGTTACATGATTATAAATGATACAGAAGATGATTATAAGACAAATTATCTTGATAGAGTTCCAATAGTTCAAAATATTACTCAAGCAACTGCTCAAGATGAAAAGAAATATTATGATTTAGATGAAGCATTTAGAAATGCTGTAGATGGTGATACACTTCAAATGATTACAAATTATAGTAATTTACCTGATTCAGTAACTGCTGAAAATAATCATAATGTAATATTTGACTTAAATGGATTCTTTATTAGACAAATTAATGATACTTTAATTACTAATAATGGAACATTAAAGATAATTGATAGTAGTCAAAATAAGACTGGTCAAATAATAGGTATATCTGGTTCTAAAGTAATTGATAATAGTGGAACACTAAACTATAATGGTGGTAAGATTTCATCTAGTGCTTTGAAGTTATTAATTAAGAATAATACAGGTGCTACTTTAAATATTAGAGAAGATGCTAAGATAATAAGTTCTATAGAAGCTACTATAGTTAATAATGATGGAACACTAAATATTTATAATGGTGCTTATTTATATAATATTGGTGGTTCAATTGGTTCTTGGGCATCAAGTAATAGTGGTCTACCTATGATTATTAATAATAATTTATTCAATATTATAGATTTAAATAATGATGATGATGAAAATACATCAAGTGATTATGATGCACCATGGTTATATAGTAATGGTAATGCACAAGGACAAGAAGTATTCTCTGGTGCAGATGTTGTATTTGATGATCCAACTATATTAACTACAACTGGAGCTACAACTAATATTTATGGTGGTATATTCAATAATGGAAGTACTACTTCACCAAATGGTGCACAAATACTTAAAAACTATGGTACAGTTAATATTAAAAACCTTGATAGTTATGCATATGCAGTTGGATTAAACTTAGGTACATTAAATATTGAAGATTCATATTTACATAACTTTAGAATGACTGCATTAGTTAGTAGAGGTAATTTAACTATTAAAGATACTACTATTAATTTCTATTCAGATACTAGTTATAATGTACTTTTAGGTAATTATATAAGACTATATTCAAGTGGTAATTTATTGTTTGATAATGTTGATTTTATAGGTGGAAATAGTACTAATGCATCTGATTACTTTATATATTTAACAGGTAATTCTGAAATTAGAAATTCAAGAATTAATCTAACTTCTTATGAAAAAGTTATTTATAATACAAATGTGTTAGATATTAATAATTCCACAATTACCATGAATAAATCTTTAGGTAATACTGGTAAATTAACTGTTAATAATTCAAATATTACTGCTAATACTACGGTTATATCTAATACTGGAACATTCAACTTAAAGAATGGTTCAACTATTACTGCTACTAGTGGTAATGGTATAGATACAAGTGGTACTATTAATATTGATAATGGTACAAGTATTAATGGTAGTGAATATGGTATTTATATAAGTGGAGGAACTGCTAATATTGGTGAAATAGGAAATGTACCTGATCAAACAACACCATATATTGAAGGATCTTCATTTGGTATTTATAGAAGTACTCAATCATCTAATTTAAACTTCTATGATGGTTTAATTATTGGTCAAACAGGACCTAATGCTATATATGGTGGAGTAACTAACGTTGAAGCTGGTTATGAAACTGAAGATATTATTGTTACTGACGGAGATATTCAAAAACATAATGAATACTTAGTTGTTAGTGCTACATCTGTAGCAGTAGCTCAAGTAGGAACTTATACATTTGCATCAGTTGGATCTATTAGTCCATCTAAAGCTCTTCAAAATGCAATTAACTTTGCTATTGGAGATGGAACTGATGTAAAGATAGTTAACTTAGTTACAAATGTTGACTTAATTAATGATGAAGTATCACTTACAGCATCTATGCCTGTAACAGTTAATAGAAATGGTAATAATGTTTATTATAATGATGTATATACTGTTGGAAGTAATATCACATTAAATGATAATGGTGTAGGTGGTAATATATCTAGAATAGTAGCAGATATCTTTGATTTATCTTATAATGCTAAGAACATAGTTATTTATGAACTTAGTGATGGTTCAAACTTAGATTCATTAAAAACATATAAACTATATAAAGATGGAGAACTAGTTAGTCTTGCAAAAGAAGAACTAGGAAGATATAGTTATAAAGGTAAGAATGAAGAAATGACTCCTATTAAAGGAAGATTATATATTGATAACTTATCTAAAGGTTCTTATAGATTAGTATCTAATGATAATAAGTCTATAGAATTTAGTATTGATGCTGATGGACATATAACTGGTAATGTAGCTGAGAATCCAAAGGATCCTGGAAAAGTAAATCCTAAATCAGTTGCTAAAGCAGAAGTTTCGTTTGCCATTCAAACAGGTTATAGTAGACATTTATACTGGATATTAACTATTCCAATTATTGTAGTATTATTTGCTATAATGAAACTTAGTAAAAAAAGAGAAACTAACTAGTTTCTCTTTTTATTTATGTGTTATAATTAATATGTTAGGTGGTAATGATATGAAAAAGAAAGAAATATTAATATTATTAGTTTTAGCTGGTTTATTATGTTTTTCACTTGGATATGACTATTTTAAGAATAGACTTCCAAAACCAGAAGTAACTACTGGTCAAAGAGGAGACCTTGGAATAGATAAACATGTTAATGAAAAAACTATTGATAAATATTTAGGAAGAGAAGATTCTGTTTATAGAGATGTTAGAATGTTAGATGATCCAGCAGATTATAAATCTATTGGAGGAGATTCTAAATTAAGTGGATTTGTAGAAGGTTTTGAAGTTATATCTCTTCCATATATAATTCCTGTTTCTAATTTACCTGAAGCAGTAGGAGAAACTTATAATGGAGATACATTATTTAGTAGAAATGATAAAGGTAATTATGTTCCAAATTATGAAGAATCATTAGACATATTAGAATATTATTTTCCAAAGGATAAAAATATATTTATTATGTGTGGTGGCGGTGGATACGCTGGAATGATGAAGACTTTATTAGTAGACCTAGGTTGGGATGAGAATAAAATATATAATGTAGGTGGATACTGGTTTTATGAAGGTAAACATAATGTTAAAGTAAAAGAAAAAGTTAATGGAAAGACTAAATATAATTTTTGGAAGGTTAACTATCATAATATAGATTTTGATAGTCTTACTAAAATAAATGAATAAAAAATTAATAGCTATAATGATTACTTTAGTAGTTTTAATTCTTATTGGAGTAACTATAATACTTACATATAATAGTAAAGAGAAATTCTATTTAGAAAATAGTTACTATAATAAAGGTGGTTTAAAAGATATTACTACTAAAGAAATAGATAAATTAATAAAAGATAAGAAATCATTTGTATTATTTACATATAATGATTTTTGCTCATTTAGTGTTCCATGTGATAGTGTTTTTGAGGAGGCTAGTAATAAATTAAATATTACTATTCTTCAAATTCCATATAGAGACTTTAAGAAAACAGTATTAAATAAAAAGATTAAATATGGACCAAGTGTTATTATTGTTAAAAATGGTAAAGTAGTTAAATTCTTAGATGCTGAAAAAGATGATGATAAGATCTTATATCAAGATGTTAAGAAATTTAATGCTTGGTTAAGTAAATATATTTATACAGAAAAAGAGAAGAAATAATCTTCTCTTTTTATATACAAACATGTGTTTGATATGATAAAATGTATTTAAAGGATGTGATAATATGGATAGAATTTATATGTGTATAGATTTAAAGTCATTTTTCGCATCTGTAGAGTGTGTAGAAAGAAAATTAAATCCTTTAGATACAAACCTCGTAGTAGCAGATATTTCAAGAACAGAAAAAACAGTATGTTTAGCTATTACACCTAGTTTAAAGCAATATGGTTTAGGAGGTAGAGCTAGATTATATGAAGTAGTATCTAAAGTTAAAGAAGTAAATAAAGAAAGAAAAAAGAATAATAATTATAAATCTTTTAAAGATAAATCATATATTGATTCTGATTTAAAAAAAGATAAGTCATTAGAATTAGATTATATAGTGGCTCCTCCAAGACTTAAAACTTATATGAAATATAGTACAGATATATATAATATATATCAAAAATATATATCTAAAGAAGATATATTAGTTTATTCAATTGATGAAGTGTTCTGTGATATAACAACTTATTTAAAACTATATAAATTAACTCCAGAACAGTTAGTTACTAAGATGATTATGGATGTATATAATACTACTGGGATAACTGCTACAGCAGGTATAGGAACTAATATGTATTTAGCAAAAATAGCTATGGATATATCTGCTAAACATATGGAAGCTAATGAATATGGTGTTAGAATTGCTTATTTAGATGAACAAAAATATAAAGAAACTTTATGGGATCATTTACCATTAACAGACTTTTGGAGTTTTGGAAGAGGAACTGTTAAGAAATTAAATGATAATGGAATGTATACTATGGGAGATCTTGCTAGGATGTCTCTAGAAAATGAAAATAAATTATTTAAATTATTTGGAGTAGGAGCAGAATTTTTAATAGATCATGCATGGGGTTATGAACCATGTACTATTAAAGATGCAAAAAGTTATAGACCTAAATCATCTAGTTTATCTAATGGACAAGTATTGCATGTTCCATATAATGCTAAAGATGCAAAACTTATTACTAAAGAAATGATGGATAATTTAGTACTAGAAATGGTTAAAAAGAGATTACTTACAAGTCAACTTTCATTAACTATAAATTATGATATTAAGAACCTAGAAGATGACTTTTATAAAGGTGAAGTAACCATAGATCATTATGGAAGAAAAGTACCTAAATATGCCCATGGAACTATTAATTTAGACCATTATACATCATCTACTAAAATAATAACTGATAAGATATCTAAATTATATGATGATATAGTTAATAAAGATTTACTTATTAGAAAAATAACTATAGGAGTTAATGATTTAATATATGATGATGAAATAAATAAAAGTCATATTATTAAACAATTAGATTTATTCACAGGAGAAGAAAAAGAAATCATTAATGAAAAAGAAGAAAAGAAAGAAAAGAAAGTTCAAGATGCTATTATTAAGATTCAAAGTAAATATGGTAAGAATGCTATATTAAAGGGAATGAATCTAGAAGAAAAAAGTACTGCTATAAGAAGAAATTCTGAAGTAGGAGGTCATAAAGAATGAGTAAGTATGATGATATTATTAATTTAACAAGACCTGTATCTAATCATCCTAAAAGACCTATGTCTGCTAGAGCAGCACAGTTTGCTTCTTTTAAATCTTTAAATGGTTATGAAGATGATATTAAAGAACAAGGTAGATATGTAGATAAGAAAATAGTTATTACTGAAGACAAAAAAGATTCTTTAGATAGTATTATTTCAAAGATAGATTTATCTTCTAAATTAAGAATAAAATATTTTAAAAAAGATCTATATAAAGATGGTGGAAAATACTTATATAAAGTAGGTTTTATTAAAAAAATAGATGAAATAAATAAAAAAATTATATTTGATGATAAAGAAGAAATTAATTTAAATGATATAATAGATATAAATATATATAAAGAAATTTGAATAATTTCTTCTTTTTTTATATAATAATGGCGGTGATTTAAATGAAAAGGGAGTATATCGTATCTACTAAAGAAGAATTATTATCTTTTTTAAGAACTAATTTAACTAGTAAATCCAAAAATAATTTAAAATCTTTATTAGCTAAAGAAATGGTATTAGTTAATGGTAAAGTACAAACTAAGTTTAATTTTATATTATTTAAAGGCGATAAAGTAGAAATTAGAGATACTAAGATTAAAACTGATAATAACTATAAAAAAGAAATTAAAATTATATATGAAGATGATGATATTATTGTAGTTAATAAACCTTGTGGATTACTTTCTATAGCTACATCTAAAGAGAAAGAATATACTTTATATCATTTTATATCTACTCATTTAAAAGAAAGAAATAAGAATAATAAAGTTTTTATTATTCATAGATTAGATAAAGATACTAGTGGTATAGTTATATTTGCTAAGAACCAAAAGACTAAGAATTTATTTCAAAATAACTGGGATAAAATTATTAGAGGTAGATATTATTATGCTGTAGTAAATGGTTCTTTAAAGGAAAAAGAAGGCACTATAAAAGAGTATTTAATAGAGAATGATAAAACATATATGGTATATAGTACTAATAATAAAAAAGAGGGGAAACTCGCTATTACAGACTATAAAGTAATTAAAGAAAATAATAATTATTCTTTATTAGATATAAATATTAAAACAGGTAGAAAAAATCAAATAAGAGTTGCTCTAAAAGATATTGGTAATCCTATTGTTGGAGATAAAAAATATGGTGATGGTAAATCATCCATTAATAGAATGGCTCTTCATCAATATAAATTAGAACTTATGGATCCAAGAACTAATAAGTTTATAAGATTTAAAACTGATATGCCTATAACATTTAAGAAACTAATATAATAGTTTCTTTTTTAGTGGAATTTAATAATATATATCAAATATTATATTTGGTGATATTATGGATAAATATTTAAATAATATAAAAAACTTAATAGATAAGAATATAGTCTTTGAAAGAAAGACTAATATTCTAAAAGAAAGAAATAGATTAAATACGTATTTTGATATTGGAAGAGAAATAACTATGGCTATTGGTAATAATAAACCAGAATATGGTACTGAATTATTAAAGGTATATGCTAATGAATTAAAAAATATATATGGTAAAGGCTATGATTATAGTAATTTATATAGAATGAAACAGTTATATGAAACTTATAAGATTTTTGGCACAGTGTGCCAAAAATTGAGTTGGTCTCATTATAGATATATTTTACCTATAAAAGAGGAAGGAAAAAGAAACTATTATATAAATTTAGCAATTAAAAATACACTTAGTGTAAGAGAATTAAAAGATGCTATAAAGAGTAATTCATATGAAAGATTAACAAAGGAAGATAAGAAAAATATACAATTAATAAATGATAATTCTAAACTAAGTATTATAGATATGATAAAAGATCCCATTATAATTAATTGTTCTAACAAGAATTTAGATAAGTATTCTGAAAGAGCATTAAGAGAATTATTACTTGAGGATATAGAAAAAACATTATTAGAACTTGGAGTAGGTTTTAGTTATGTAGGGAAAGAAAAAAGAATTAAAGTAGGAGACAATTATAGATTTATAGATTTAGTCTTTTTTAATATAGAACTTAATTGTTATATTTTATTTGAACTAAAAATAAAAAAAATAGATATAAGAGATATAGGTCAAATAGAATTTTATGTAAATTATTATGATGATAATATAAGAAAGAGTTTTCATGATGAAACTATAGGTATAATTATTTGTAATAAAAATGATAAAGAAGTAACAAAGTATATAAATAATGATAGATTACTTGTAACAACTTATAAGATAAATTAGTTGTTTCTTTTTTATTATGGTATAATTTCTATAGGTGATTGAATTGAGTTCGTTAAAAATTTTTAATGAGTTTGAAGAATATAAAATATTAGATATGGCTCATGGTGAAAAATTAGAATCTTGGAATGGAGTAATTCTTAGAAGACCAGATCCACAAGTAATATGGAATGATGAATCATTTCCTGAATTATGGGATAAAGCAGATGCTGTATATCATAGAAGTAATACAGGTGGAGGAGCTTGGGAAAAGAAGCATAATATAAAAGATGAATGGCAAATTCATTTAAAAGATTTAACATTTAATCTTAAATTAATGGGATTTAAACATACTGGTTTATTTCCAGAACAAGCTTATAACTGGAAGTTTATGATAGATAAGATTAAGAATTCTGGTAGAAAAATAAAAGTATTAAATCTATTTGCATATACTGGTGGGGCAACTGTTGCTTGTGCTTATGCAGGTGCAGATGTAGTACATGTAGATGCTTCAAGAGGTATGGTAGATGTTGCTAAAGAAAACATTAAATCATCTGGTTTAGAAGACAAGTATGTTAGATTTATAGTAGACGATGTAATTAAGTTTGTTGAAAGAGAAATAAGAAGAGGTAATAAATACGATGCTATTATAATGGATCCTCCTTCATTTGGTAGAGGAGCTAATAAAGAAGTTTGGAGATTTGAAGAAAATCTTTATGACCTAGTTAAACTATGTATGCAAGTACTTTCAGATGATCCATTATTCTTCTTAATAAATTCATATACTACAGGTATTAGTTCTGAAGTACTTAGAAATATATTACTTCTTAACTTTAAAGATAAAGGTATAGTTACTAATGGTGAAGTAGGATTACCTATGGAAAATAGTAGACTTAATTTACCTTGTGGTATATATGGTAGATGGGAAAAAGAAGATGAATAATCTAAAAGTATTATATGAAGATAATCATATTATAGTAGTCGTTAAAGAACCAAATGTAATAGTTCAAGAAGATGATACTAAAGATAAAGATTTACTTACTATGGTTAAAGAATATGTAAAAGAAAAATATAATAAACCCGGTAATGTATATATAGGTTTAGTACATAGATTAGATAGACCTGTTGGAGGAGTTATGGTATTTGCTAGAACCTCTAAAGCAGCTTCTAGACTTTCTGAAAGTATTAGATTAAAAGAAATAAAGAAAACCTATTTAGCTATTGTACATGGTAAAACAAAGGATAAAGAAAAGTTAGTAGATTATATCTCTAAAGATGAAAAAACTAATAATACATATTTAGATAAAAATGGTAAAGAAGCTATTCTTACTTATGAAACTTTATACTATGATGAAAGAAATGATAGATCACTTGTTAAAGTTAATCTTGAAACAGGTAGACATCATCAAATAAGATTTCAAGTTAGTAATATAGGTCATCCAATTGTCGGAGATAATAGATATGGTAAAATGGAACATGAAAACATTAAACTGTTCTCATATTCTTTAGAATTTATACATCCGGTAACAAGAGAGCAAATGTGCTTTAAAGAGATTCCTAACTGGAGTATAATAGAAAGTGTAAAGGAGTTACTATGAAGAATTTATATATAGACTTTGATGGAGTTATATTAGATACAATTACTCCAGTATATGATTTAGCTAGAAAACTTAATTTAGATGTTAAAACTCAAACTAAAGAAGTAGGCTTATTATTTTCTAAAATAGATTGGGAAACTCTAATTGAAGAAAGTCCTGCTTTAAATGATAGTATTAATGCTATTAAGAAATTAAAAGCATCTAAAAAGTTTAATATTAGTATATTAACTCATGTTAATTCTTTAAAAGAAGCTAAATCTAAAATAGAATTTATTAATAGTTTATTTAATGATTTAACAATTATACCTGTACCAAAATCATGTTCTAAAACTATGATGACTCAAACTAAGAATGCAATATTAGTTGATGATTATTCTGGTAATTTAAAAGAATGGAGAGAAGCTGAAGGAATAGCAGTTAAGTTTAGTAAAGTTAAAGAAGAATCTGAATTTATTGATATTACTTCACTTGATGAACTTCTAAATCTATTTTAATGAATATAAAATGTATTAGTGTTGGTAGATTACAGGCTAATTGCTATATATTAGAAAAGAATAATAAAGTTTTAATAATAGATCCGGGAGATGAATTTGAAAAGATTGATTCTGAAATAGATGGAGATGTAGTGGGTGTATTAGTAACTCATAATCATTTTGATCATGTAGGGGCTTTAAAAGAATTAATTGTAAAGTATAATCCTGTACTTTATTATCATAATATTAATGATGAAGTCTCATATGATAAGTTAGTAGATATAAAAGAAGAAACTTATAAAATATGTGATTTTGAATTTGAAGTTATATATTTTCCTGGACATAGAAATGATTTGTGTGCATTTTATTTTAAAGAAAATGATATCATGTTTGATGGAGATTTCATTTTTGAAAATGGAATAGGTAGAGTAGATCTTCCTCATGGTAGTTTATCAGAATTAAAAGAATCAATAGAAAAGATTATGAAATATGATGATTGTATTACATTATATCCTGGGCATGGTAATAAAACTAATTTAGGAATAGAAAAAGAATGGATTATTGGTTAATCCATTCTTTTATATTTGTCTCCTTGATATATGTCTCTTTTTACCATTTCTTTATCTATTTCATTTAAGACTCCAAATTTCTTAATTAACCATTCTGGTTCTACTAAGTCTTCTATATCTGGGTCTCCTGTTATCCTGTTGATAACTATGTCTTCTCTTAGATATTCTAACTGTTCACATACAATATCTACATATTCTTCTTTAGTAAGAATATGAAAATGTTCTTTTTCATATAATTCATATAACTTAGTTCCTTTTAATACATGAAGCATATGTATTTTAATACCAAGTATATTTTTATTAGATAAATATTTAGCGGTTTCAATCATATCTTCTTTTGTTTCATATGGAAGTCCATTTATTATATGAACTACAACGTCTATTTTTCTATTATTTAGTCTATCTAAGCATTCATCAAACTCTTTTAGAGTAGAACCTCTATTAATAAGTTTAGCAGTTTTATCATTAATAGTTTGTAGTCCTAATTCAATAACTAGATTAGTTCTATGAGATAAATCTTCTAGGTAATCTAATACTTCATCTGAAATACTATCAGGTCTAGTTGCTATATTTAAACCTATTACATTAGGTAATTCTAGTATGGATTCATATTTCTCTTTTAATTCATTTAATGGAGCATATGTATTAGTATTTGCCTGAAAATAACCTATATATTTAGCATCAGGCCATTTCTTAGCCATAATATCTCTGACTTCATAGAATTGTTTTACTAAATCTTTTTCAGTATTTTTATTAGATCCTCCAAGACAAAATATACATCCTCCATAACCTTTAGTACCATCTATATTAGGACAAGTAAACCCAGCATTTAAACTAATCTTCATTACTTTACATCCATATTTCATTTGATTATAGTAGTTTAAAGTATAATATCTCTTGTTATCTAATGTATATTTAAACATAAATATCACCTAAGAAATATTATATCATATTGCTTTTTTAGATAAAATAATTTATAATTGACTTAATTGATGTTGAAGAAAAGTAGTAATAAATAGACTATTCAAAGAGAGTTAGTGGTTGGTGTAAACTAATAATAGAAAGTTTATGAACTTGTTTTGGAGTTAAATCGTTATTCGCGTTAAGAATTAAAGAGCATAGAAAATCTATGAAGTAAGGTGGTACCGCTATTATTAGTCCTTACATCATAGGTTTTTATTTTTTTAGGAGGAATAAAATGGAAAAGTATTTAAAAATAGGAATTATGTTTATAATATTTTTTGGAATAGTATATTTATCATACTATACATTTATATTAAGACCATATGCTAGGGCAAGAAAGAAACAAAGAGAAAAGAAGATGCCTGCAGATCTTAGTATTATGATAAATTATTTTAAAATAGATATAGAAAAAATAGGAGCTATATATGCCCTTAGACTACTGAATTTTGTTAATGCATTTTTAGTAGCATTAATAGCTACTTTAATAGTAGGTTTAAAGGGGTATGTACTTCAAATGATAACTGCTGCATTATTAGTATTTCCATTAATAGTATGGTCATATAGTATAGTAGCTAGAGTTCTAAGAAGAAAAGAAAGGAAGAAAGAAAATGTATAATCATAAAGAAATAGAAAAGAAATGGCAAAATTATTGGGATGAACATAAAACATTTAAGACTGATGCTTGGGATTTTTCTAAGCCAAAGTTTTATGCACTTGATATGTTTCCATATCCATCAGGAGTAGGTTTACATGCTGGACATCCTGAAGGATATACTGCTACTGATATAGTATCAAGAATGAAAAGAATGCAAGGGTATAATGTTCTTCATCCAATGGGATTTGATTCATTTGGATTACCAGCAGAACAATATGCTATTCAAACAGGTAATCATCCATCTGGATTTACTGAAAAAAATATTGAAACATTTACTGCACAATTAAAGATGCTTGGTTTTTCATATGATTGGGATAGAGAAGTATCTACATCAGATCCAAGTTATTATAAATGGACTCAATGGATATTTAAACAATTATATAATGATGGATATGCTAAACAAATAGATATGCCTGTTAACTGGTGTGAAGAATTAGGAACAGTTCTTGCAAATGATGAAGTTATTGATGGTAAATCTGAAAGAGGAGGATATCCTGTTGTTAGAAAGAATATGAAACAATGGGTTATAGATATACCTGCATATGCTGAAAAATTATTAAATGGTTTAGATGAATTAGACTGGCCTGAATCTACTAAAGAAATTCAAAGAAACTGGATTGGTAAGAGTACTGGTGCATTAGTTGAATTTAAAGTAGCAGGTACAAATGAAAAGTTTAAAGTATTTACTACACGTTGTGATACTTTATTTGGAGCTACATATTGTGTATTATCTCCAGAACATAAATTAGTAGATATGATTACTACTAAAGAACAAAAAGATGCAGTAGATGCTTATAAGAAAGAATGTGCATCAAAGAGTGATCTTGAAAGAACAGAGTTAAATAAAGATAAGACAGGTGTATTTACTGGGGCTTATGCTATTAATCCTGTTAATAATACTGAAATTCCTATTTGGATAAGTGATTATGTTTTAGCTAGTTATGGTGAAGGTGCTATTATGGCAGTTCCTGCACATGATGAAAGAGATTATGATTTTGCTAAGAAGTTTAATATTCCAATTATCCAAGTATTAGAAGAAGTTACTGGAACTCCACATGAAAATGAATCTACTAAGAATTCAATAGTAGCTATAGTATATGATGAAAAGAATGATAAGTATTTAACTATTAATTGGCATGAAAAAGGTGGAAGATTATTTATTGGTGGTTCAATTAAAGATGGAGAAACTCCACTTGAATGTGCTATTAGAGAAGTTGAAGAAGAAACTGGATATACTGATTTAGAATTTGTATGTGAAGTACCAAAGATAAATCATCATTATTATGCATATAATAAAGATAAATACTTTAATATTGAATGTACAGGTATATTATTCAAATTAAAGAGTGATAAGCAAGATAATAGAAATCTTGATGATGATGAAGTATTTGATGTAGAATGGGCTTCTAAAGATGTTATTGATTCTGAAATAAAAGATGAATTACATCGTAAGACATTTGAATATACAAGTAATCCAGGTGCTATGATTGGTGATGGAATTCATATTAATTCTGAATTCTTAAATGGATTAAATAAAGAAGATGCTATCAATAAGATGATAGAATTCTTAGAAGAAAATAATTGTGGTAAGAAAAAGATTAATTATCGATTAAGAGAATGGATATTTGCTCGTCAAAGATATTGGGGAGAACCAATACCTGTTATTCATTTAGAAGATGGAAGAGATGTAGTATTAGATGATTCTGAATTACCATTAATTCTTCCTGAACTTGAAGACTATAAAGGTAAGAATGGTCATGCTCCACTTGAAAATGCTACTGATTGGGTAAATGTAGAAGTAGATGGTGTTAAAGGAAAAAGAGAAACATCTACTATGCCAGGTTCTGCTGGATCATCTTGGTATTTCTTAAGATATATAGATCCACATAATGATAATGAATTAGCAGATAAAGAATTAATTAAACACTGGATGCCAGTAGATTTATATGTTGGTGGACCAGAACATGCTGTAGGACATTTATTATATTCTAGAATGTGGAATAATTTCTTATATGATAAAGGTATAGTTAGTGTTGCAGAACCATTTAAGAAATTAGTACACCAAGGAATGATTTTAGGATCTAATGGTATTAAAATGGGTAAGAGATTCCCTGAATTCGTAGTTAATCCTAATGATGTAGTAGAAGAATATGGTGCTGATACTCTTAGATTATATGAAATGTTTATGGGACCTTTAGAAGCAGATAAACCATGGAATGATGAAGCTGCTAATGGAGCTCATAGATTCTTAGAGAGAGTATATAGATTATATTTTGAAGAAAATAAAATAGGTGGAGATAGTACTTCGCTTGAAAAGATATATAACCAAACTGTTAAGAAAGTAACTGAAGATTATGAATCATTAAACTTTAATACAGCAATATCTCAAATGATGGTATTTATAAATGCTGTATATAAAGAAGATAGTTTTAATCCAGAGTATGCTAAAGGATTTGTTAAATTATTAAATCCAATTGCTCCTCATATTACTGAAGAAATATGGAATGTAGTATTTAAGAATACTGATTCTATTGCTTATGAAGAATGGCCTAAATATGATGAATCTAAATTAGTAGAAGATTCATTTGAAGTTGTTGTTCAAGTAAATGGTAAAGTAAGAGGTAAGTTAGCAATAACAGATAATATGTCTGAAGATGAAATAAAATCTAAAGCAAAAGAAATAGAGAATGTTCAAAGATTTATCGAAGGACATGAAATAGTAAAAGAAATAGTTATACCTAAGAAATTAGTTAGTATAGTTATTAAGTAAAAATAAAAGCAAGTAATTAATTACTTGCTTTTTCTTTTTCATCATTTTTTAGAGACAATACTGCATTTATTATTTCTTCTTGACGTTTTAAAGGCAGAGTATAACCAATATTTGTAATATATTCTCTATAACTAGAATACATCTTTTCATGATATTCTCTTTTTTCTTTACTCCAAAATCCTTTAGCTTCCATTAAGTCATATTTTCTTGTTTTATATAGATCTATTATTTGAAGTATATTACTTAAAGCTTCTTCAGTTAATGGTTCATCATAACCAATTTCTTCTAATAATACATCAAAGTTAATTAATAGTTTTTCAAATAATCCTTTTTTATTACATAGTCCATCAAAGTGTTTTTCAAACTCTATACGATTATGCTTACCAGTATATATTAGATCATTTTTATAACAAATTATACCATTTAAATCTACTATCTTTTCTACAAATGGTTCATCAGTATTCATTAGTGATTCATATGATACTGTTAAATCATTATCACATACTAATAATAATAGTTTAGCTATATATCCTAATTCATTATATGAAGGTGAACCTAATTTTTGTGGAAAACTGTATATTAATTCATCAATGCTTTTAGTATTTTTAAACTTTTCAGGATAATTCATATACATAGGTACTTGTGTATATAATTCGTTAACAAACTCATCAATGCCTTCTCCTGAATTACTATTTTTAGATAATGGTGACATATTTATCTTTGAAAATCCATAATAGATAGATTGTGATAGTAAATCTATATATGCATTCTTAAGGGTATCAGTATGATTTACTTCATGTACTGTTAACCATAATATTTCAAAATCATCTTCAAATTTAATATCGTTTAAAAACATACAAGAATATAACTTTGTTTTTCTTGTAAGTATATTCAATTTTTCAATTATAGGATCAAATATACTATCTGGGGAAGTAGCCTGGATTGAACATTCACCATCAATATATTTCTTTTCCTCTAAACCATTTTTTACTTCTTCAGGATGAGTACTACTACAATAATAACCGCTTATTCTATCAAGAATACTTAATTTGTATTCAGATAAATTATCCTTTTTAGATGTCATAAATCTAGAGACAATATCCATAGCTTTATTAAGTCTTAATCTATTATATTCAGGTATCTTAAAATAATCTTCTTTCTTCATTTTTTTCTTCCTTTTTTGCAAAAAATAATATACATTATTTCTGCTTTTATGTCAATTAAAACAATTTGTTATTTTTTTCAAATATTTGGTTGACAAAGCATTTTCTTAATGATATTATTTTAATTGTCAACGAGATGCTCGATTAGCTCAGTTGGTAGAGCGCTTGACTGTTAATCAAGATGTCACAGGTCCGAGTCCTGTATCGAGCGCCATTTAAAAAATTAGAACCATTTGGTTCTTTTTTTGTGTTATAATAATAGTAGATATTTTTTATACTAGGAGGTATTATGAAACAAGAATCATATTTTGATGGAGGATTACTTCAATTAATTGGATGGAAACTACTTGGAGGACTAATAACTATTTTTACTCTAGGTATATGTTATCCTTGGGCAGTTTGTAAGATATATAACTGGGAAGTTAAACATACTGTTATTAATGGTAGAAGACTTGAATTTGATGGTAAAGCAATTCAATTATTTGGAAACTGGATTAAATGGGAATTATTAACAATTATTACTTTAGGTATATATGGTTTCTGGGTAAAGATTAAACTTAAAAAGTGGATAACAAAACATACACATTTTGCTGAATAAAAGGAGATAATTTATGGGAGTTAATACAGAAAAATTAGTTGAGGTTGCATTTTCTTTGATTAATTCACTTTCAATGTGTGAACAACAAATTGAAAGGACAAATGTTTTTATTAAAAATGTAGAAGATGAAATAAAGAAAATACAAGAAGATGAAAAATTACCTGGAATGATAAAGGCAATGCAAATTAATGCATGTAGGGCACAAATAGAAAAAGTTGAAAGTTCTAGAAAAAATCTTATAAGTAGTAGAGATGAAATGGATAGTCATTATTCAGAAATGGTTGATGTAATTAAAGAGAATGGTTTAGAAGAAGAATTAATAGCTGCTCTTACTGGAACAAAAATAATGATTAGTGATGAAATAGAATCGCTTTCTGAGCAAATAGAGTTATTATCAGTATCTGACGATAATAAAAAGAAATCAGATACTGAATTAAATCTTAGATTATCTAAAGTAGCATGTAATGTTTTTGAAACTGCTATAGAGTCATTAAAGGGAATAGTGATAGAACAATCACCTAGTGGTTTTGGTGGAAAATAGACCAATTCTATTGACTTTAAAGGTCAAAAATGATAATATTATTGCATAAATCAAAGGCAAAGAAGAGGAAAAGTAATAATTACTAAGTATTAGAGAGTTCTTAAAATTGCTGAAATAAGAATTACGATAGAATTATGAAAGAACACCTTGGAGCTTATTAATTGAAATAGCAGTAAATTAATACGTTAACTTACGTTACAGTTTGAGGTTATAGTAATATAACAAATTAAGGTGGTACCACGACTAGATCGTCCTTTTGGATGACTAGTCTTTTTTGTTTTAAAGGAGGATAAAATGAAAAAAGTATTTATTATACTAGGGGTGTTAATTATATGCTTTGTTATTGCTGGTTGTAGTTCAAGTACAAAAGAAGCAGATGAATTAGTTGGAAAGAATTTATCAGGAGAGCAATTATACCAAATATATAAAGAAAAAGGATTTAAATATATAGATTTAAGCATGGATAATGGTGTTAATAATATTGTTTTTGAAAATGAAAATATAGAATTGAGTAAGTTTTATAATAAATATCCTGATTATAATGATTATCCATCAGGAACAAATTATTATTTTAGTAATAGTGATATTAATAATGAAAAAGTTAATGTAAATGGAGAAGGTAATAAAAAGCAATATAAAGCATATATAGAATGGTTAAAAAAAGAGGAATTATCTACAGATAATGTAATAGATTTACTTGAATATGTAGAAAAAAATGCATGGAAAGATAATTGGAGGTAAGAAATGAAAAGAATTTTAATTAATGAATTAGTAGAAAATGAGGAAAGTAAAATATCTGGGTTTGCTTCTAAGATAAGAGATACTAAATATATGATATTTGTAATCTTAAAAGATAGAAGTGGATCTATTCAAGTTTCACTTGATAAAGGTACTCAGGAAGAACTTTGTAAAGAATTAGATGGAGTACTTGCTGGATCAGTAATTGAATTTACTGGTAAGATGGTTAAAAGTGAATACGTTAAACAAGGTGGTAAAGAATTTTTACCTACTGAAGTTAATGTAATTTCTAAAGCAGAAGCATCTCCACTTGAAGAAAATGCAAATATAGATACTAGATTAAATTATAGATGGATAGATTTAAGAACTGATAAGAATCAACTAATGCTTAATGTTCAAAGTACATTTGTAGAAGGTATGAGAGAACATTGTTATAAAGAAGGATTTACTGAAATACATTCTCCAAAATTAATTGGAGCAGCTTCAGAATCTGGATCATCAGTATTTGAAGTAGAGTATTTTGATAGAAAAGCTTATTTAGCTCAAAGTCCACAATTCTATAAACAAATGGCATTAGCATCAGGACTTGAAAGAGTATTTGAAGTAGCTCCATGTTTTAGAGCAGAAAACTCAAATACAAATAGACATGCTACTGAATTTACTTCATTTGATATTGAAATGGCTTATATAGATTCATTTGAGGATGTAATGGATTTCGAAGAAGATTTAATTATAGCAGGTTTAACTAAAGTAAAAGAAAAATATGATGAACAAATAAAAGATTTATTTAATACGGAAGTTATTATTCCAACAAAACCATTTCCAAGAATTAAACTAGAAGACTTATATAAAGAAATGGAAAAGAGATATGGTTATAAAATACCAGAATTTGATGTTGGTGATATGAATGCTGAAGCAGAAGGACTTGCTTATAAGTATGCTATGGAAGTATATGGACATGAATTTATATTCATAACAGATTTTCCTAAAACAAAGAGAGCATTCTATCATATGAGAAAGAATGATGTTCCACAAGGTTATGACTTAATCTGGAGAGGTACTGAAATAACTACTGGAGCTCAAAGAGAACATAGATATGATGTATTAAAGAAACAATGCGAAGAAAAAGGTTTAACTAAAGACGTTGAATTCTATTTACAATTTTTTAAATATGGTTGTCCAGCACATGGTGGATTTGCTATAGGAGTAGATAGATTTAATATGTTACTTTTAAACATTCCATCTGTTAAAGAAGAAATGTTTATCTTTAGAGGACCTAATAGGTTAGAACCATAGGAGGATAAAATGAATAAATATAGAACACATACAATTAATGAATTATCTAAAGATATGATTGGTGAACATATTGTAGTTTCTGGATGGGTTGAAAATATAAGAGACCATGGTGGTGTATTATTCCTAGATTTAAGAGATGAATTTGATGTTCTTCAAGCAGTATCAAATGATGATGATATGTTTAAAGGATTAGCTAAAGAATCTGTTATTAGATTAGAAGGTACTATTAGAGAAAGATCAGAAGATACAATTAATGAAAAACTAAATACTGGTACTATTGAGTTAGTAGTAGATTCATTAGAGGTTTTAGGAGAATCTCTTCATGAATTACCATTTGCTATTAAACAATCTAAACAAACTAAAGAAGATGTAAGACTTAAATATAGATATCTAGATTTAAGAAATGATGATGTTAAGAAAAATATCTTACTAAGAAGTGAAATACTTCATTTCCTTCGCAATAAGATGTATGATCTAGGTTTTACCGAAGTTCAAACTCCAATTCTTACAGCATCATCTCCTGAAGGTGCTAGAGACTTTGTTGTACCATCTAGATTATTTAAAGGAAAATTTTATGCTTTACCACAAGCACCTCAAATATATAAAGAATTATTAATGGTTGGTGGTATTAGTAAATATTTCCAAATTGCACCATGTTTTAGAGATGAAGATGCAAGAAAAGATAGAACATTAGAGTTTTATCAATTAGACTTAGAAATGTGTTTTCCTGAAGAAGAAGACATCCTAAAAGTAGGAGAAGAAATTTTCTATTCTACATTTAGTAAATTTTCTAATAAAGAAGTTAGTACTGTTCCATTTAGAAGAATAGCTTATAAAGATGCTATGAATGATTATGGTACTGATAAACCAGATTTAAGAAACCCTCTTATCATTAAAGATGCATCTGAAGTATTAAAGTATACAACATTTAAACCATTTGCTAATAGTACTATTAAAGTAATAGTAGTAGATAACATAGGTGATAAACCAAATAGTTGGTTTAATGAAGTAGTAGACTTTGCTACTAGTATTGGTATGCCTGGTATTGGATATATTACTTTAATGGAAGATGGAACATTTAAAGGACCAATAGATAAATTCTTATCTGATGAAGAAAGAGAAAACTTAATTAAAGAATTTGATATGAAAACAGGTTCAGTTATGTTCTTTATAGCTAATAAGAACTTAAAACATGCTCAAAAGTTTGCAGGTCAAATTAGAACTGAACTAGGTGAAAAACTTGGATTAATAGATAATAATAAATTAGAATTATGTATTATTAAAGATTTTCCAATGTTTGAATATGATGAAATTGAAAAGAAATATAAATTCTGTCATAATCCATTTAGTTTACCTCATGGAGGAATGAAAGATTATGATGATAAAGATATAGAAGATATTTTAGCTTACCAATTTGACTTCGTATGTAATGGTAATGAAATGGCATCTGGTGCTATTAGAAACCATGATATTAAATCTTTAATTAAAGGATTTGAAGTTGTTGGATATACAAAAGAAGAAGTTGAAAAGAGATTTACATCTTTAATGACTGCATTCAAATATGGATGTCCTCCACATGGTGGAATGGCTCCAGGTATTGATAGAATGATTATGCTTATTCAAGATGAACCAAACTTAAGAGAAGTTCAAGCATTCCCAACAAGTGCATCTGGACAAGACTTTATGATGGGATCTCCAAGTTATTTAACTTCAAAACAATTAGAAGAATTAGGTATAGAAATTAAAAAAGAGGAGGAATAATATGAGTAAATTTACTAAAGAAATGGTAGATGACTACGCAGATAAATTACTTATTGGTTTAACTCCTGAAGAAAATAAAATGGTTCTAGATGAATTTGATGTTATTGATGAACAAATAAATGTTATTAATGCTATTCCTGGTATAGAAAATGTAGAACCTATGACTCATACACTTGATGATTTTGAATATGAACTAAGAGAAGATGTAGTAGAAGAATCAGTTCCTATTGAAGATCTTATGTCTAACTGTAAAGATGTATCAGGTAGAGAAGTAGAAGTTCCAAAGGTGGTGGGATAATGAAATACATGAATAAAAGTATTGAAGAACTTCATGAATTATTAAAGAATGGTGAAGTAACTTCAAAAGAATTAATCGAAGAATCATTAGAATTATCTCACGAAGTACAAGATAAATATAATGCATTTGTAACTATATTAGATGATGCCAAAGAAGTACCTATTACTGATAACTTATTATCAGGTATTCCTTGTGGTATTAAAGATAACTATTCAACTAAAGGAATATTATCTACAGGATCATCTAATACATTAAAAGATTATGTACCATTCTTTGATGCTACTGCATATACAAAATTAAAAGATGCAGGAGCTATAATGGTAAATAAAACAGTAATGGATGAATTTGGTATGGGTGGTACTGGTACTACAGGTCATACTGGAGTAGTATTAAATCCATGGGATAAAACTAGAATGTGTGCGGGATCATCTGCAGGATCAGCTTGTGCTGTCGCAGCAGGTGTTTATCCATATGCTACTGGATCTGATACAGGAGACTCTATTAGAAAACCTGCAGCATACTGTGGAATAGTAGGATATAAACCAACATATGGAATGATATCTAGATATGGATTATTTCCATTTGCTTCATCTTTAGACCATTTAGGAGTTTTAACTAGATCAGTTAAAGATGCTGCTATAGTAGTAGATAATATGAAGGGTATTGATAAAAATGATATGACTTCATGGGATTCATCAAATATTAATTTAACTAAAGCTTTAACAGGTGATGTAAAAGGTAAGAAGTTATGTTTTGTAAGAGAAATAACTGATCTTGATAACTATAAGAATGCATCTCCTGAATTAAAAGCACATTTAGAAAATTATTATAAAGTATTAGAAAAATGTAAAGAATTAGGTATGGAAGTAGATGAAGTATCAGTAGATAGAACATTACTAAATGCATCTGCATCAGTATATGTTGTAATATCATGTGCTGAAGCAACATCAAATATGTCTAACTTAACAGGTATTATCTTTGGACCTAGATCTGAAGGTTTTGATAACTGGATAGATATGGTTAAAGACTATAGAACGAAGGGATTCTCTTCATTAATTAAAAGAAGATTTGTAATTGGTTCTTATGTACTACAATCACAAAACCAAGAAAGATATTTTAGAAATGCACAAAGAGTAAGAAGATTACTAGTTGATGCTTGGAAAGATTTATTTAAGAAATATGATGCAGTAATATTACCAGTTGGTATTGGACCTGCTAAACATTTAGATGCAGATAAAGATATGTTATCTAATGATTTAGAAACTGTTACTTTAGATGAACATTTACAAATAGGTAACTATGGAGGATTCCCATCAATAACTATTCCAGATGGATTTGTAGATGGTATGCCAGTAGGTGTTAATATTACAGGTAATTGTTATGACGACGAAAATGTACTTAATATTGCTTATGCTTTAGAGGGTGCTATGGAATATAAAAATCAAATAGCAAAGGAGGCTGAGTAATATGGGATATATTGCAATGATAGGTTTAGAGATGCACTGTGAAGCATCTGAAACTAATACTAAAGTATTTTCAGGAGCTAGAAATAGTTATTCAGTAACTCCAAATGAAAACATTAGACCAGTAGATATGGCTTTTCCTGGAATACTTCCAGTAGTTAATAAAGAAGCTGTAAGAATGGCTTTAATGGCATCTATGGTTTTAAATTGTAAACAACCAAAGTATATGTACTTTGAAAGAAAGAATTATTATTATCCAGATCTACCAAAGGGATATCAATTAACTCAAGAAACAAAACCTATTCCTGTTGGTATTTATGGATATGTAGATTATGAATGTAATGGTGATACAAAAAGAGTAAGAGTTAATAACTTACACTTAGAAGAAGATGCTGCATCTTCTGATCACTTATATGATACAACTATAATTGACTATAATAGAGCAGGTGTTCCATTATTGGAATTAGTTACAGAACCAGATTTTAGATCTGCTGATGAAGCAGTTGCTTTCCTAGAACATATGAGAACTGTATATCAATATCTTGGTATTTCAGAAGCTGATTCTAAAAAAGGTCAAATTAGATGTGATGTAAACATATCTATTATGGATGAAAGTTTAGATCCAGAAGAACCTTCTAACTGGGGTACAAAAGTAGAAGTTAAAAATGTTAACTCTTTTGGTGGCGTTAGAGATTGTATTAATTATGAAATTAAAAGACAAACTAAAGCTAAAGAAGAAGGAACATATGATACTGATGTAATCCAACAAACAAGAAGATGGGATGAAGAAAGTGGTACTACTATTGGTATGAGATCAAAAGTAGATGCTATAGATTATAAATATTTTGTTGAACCAAATATTCCTAAGTTTAAATTAACAGATGAATGGTTAGATGAAATTAGAAAATCTATTCCAGAACTTGCTTATGATAGAAAGAATAGATATATAAATGAATATGGTCTTTCTGAATATGATTCAAATATCTTAGTTAAAGAAAAGAAAATAAGTGATTTCTTTGAAGACACAGTTAAACTTGGAACTGATCCAAAAGAAGCTTGTAACTGGGTTAATGGTATGATTCTTTCATATTTAAATTACAACATGATTACAATAGATGAATTTTATATGACTCCAGATATGCTTCATGATTTAATTAAGTTAATTGATGATAAAACTATTTCATCTAAACAAGGCAAAGAAGTATTTGCTAAATGTTTAGAAGAAAAGAAAGAACCAGTTTCTATTGTTAAAGATGAAGGTATGATGCAAATAACTGATGAATCATCTATAGAAGCTATAGTAGATGAAGTATTAGCAGAACAAGCAGAAGCTATTAAAACATATGATCCTGCTAATCCAAAAGCACTTGATTACTTTATAGGACAAGTAATGAAGAAAACTAGAGGTAAAGCTAATCCATCAACTGCTTATAAGATGATGAAAGAAAAATTAGATAATATGACAAAATAGACTAGTAAAAACTAGTCTTTTTTGTTATAATTTTTGTAGTAAAAAAGGGTGCGTATTATGAATGATAATATAACAAGAGATGAGATTAATGGTATTATTAGTGAAAATAATAAGTTAAGAACTCTTATTAAAGTATTTATTATTGTTTTACTTGTTTTATTAATATTTCTATTCTATTTTAAGAAGAATATTGTAGACGTTAATTTTAAATTAAATGGATCTGATACAGTAGTTATAAATGTATTTGATGAATATAAAGAAGAAGGGGCTACAGCTGTTATTCATGGTGTTGATAAAACAAATGAAATAGTTATTAATTCTAAAAAAGTTAACACTAAGAAACTAGGAACTTATAAAGTAACATATAAACTTAAAATAGGTATATTAAATATATCTAAAAAATTAACTAGAAAAGTAGAAGTAGTAGATGTTTTAGCTCCTGAAATAAATTTAGATATAGATACTATTTATTTAGATTTAAATGATTCATTTACTGTTCCTAAAGCTACTGCTACAGATAATTATGATGGTGATTTAACTAAGAAAATAGAATCTACTAATAACATAGATGTTACTAAAGTAGGAGATTATAGTATTACATATGTAGTTAAAGATTCATCTAAAAATAAAGCTACTAAAGAAGTAAAAGTATTTGTTAGAGAACATAAAGATAATTGTAAGATAGTTATTAATATAGAAGAACAAAAACTAAGATATTATGAAAAGGGAGTAGTAGTATTTGAAACTGATGTAGTTTCAGGACAAAATGGTAGAACTCCTAAAGGAACATATTCTATTCTTGATAAAACTAGAAATGCTACTTTAGCAGGAGATGACTATGAAACTGTTGTTAGATATTGGATGCCATTTATAGGTAGAAATTATGGTATTCATGATGCATCTTGGAGATCTAGATTTGGTGGTAATATATATAAAACAAATGGTTCACATGGATGTGTAAATGTATCACTTCAAGCAGCAAAAGAATTATATGATATGGTAGAAGTTGGTACTCCAGTTATTATTGAATAGAAGGCACTTTTATAAGTGCTTTTTTTAGTTATTTCCTTGTTTATTTTAGTAAAAAATGTTATACTAATTTATAGAATAAGAATTGAAAGGGGAGAAATAGTATGAATAAGACAATTACTATTACTAATGATAAAGGTCAAAAAGTAATTGCAGATATTGTTTCTATCGTTAATATTAGTTCTTTAGATAAAGAGTACATCATTTATACATTTAATAAGAAAGATGAATCAGGAAATCTAAAAGATTATGTTTCTAGAATAAAAGAAGAAGATGGTAAATATATTCTAGAACAAATAGAAGATCCTGAGGAATGGAATAAAGTAAAAGAAATGATACTTAATTCTGTTAAGGAGGCTTAATATGAAAGAAGAGACTCCTAATAAGATATCTTGGACTAATCCATCTATTGGGGTTACTAATAATAGCAGCTTAAATGAGAAATTAGACGAGAGTAATAAAGTAATAAATGATTTAAAAAATGAAATAAATGTATTACAAGATAGAATAACTAAATTAACAAATGAAGAACCTACTATTTCTACTGAACCTAAAAAAGAAGAAGTAAGTATGGATTTACCTTTCGAATCTCCATTCACAGAGGCAGTAAGTACTCCTGAAGAAAAAAAAGATAATGCAGTAGAGGCTATACTTGAATCTGTTAAAGAAGAAGTAAAAGAAGAACCAAAAGAAGAAGTAAAATCAGATATGCCTACATTCTCAGAATTATTAGAGGCAGAATCAAAAGTAGATAGATTATCTATTGTAGTTAATAGATATAATACAGATATAGAAGCTATTACTAAAGGAAAAGGAGCCAAGTTTATTTCTTTATCTGAAAATGAACATAAAAAGCTACAATCTGGAAAGATTAATTAATCAGAGGTGAATTATGAAACTTAAAAAAAGAAATACTAAAAAAGAAGATTTAACTGATATAGTAGATAAGATTACTGAAAACTTTAATGAAGAATTAGATGAAGAAGTTAAAGAAGTAGAAGAATTTATACATGATGAAACTGAAGAAGTTGAAGTAACTGAAATAAAAAAAGAACCAGTTAAAGAAATCAAAAAGGAAAAGGAAGAACCAATGAAAAGAAGAACTAGAAAGAAATTTAAAATAGATTTATCAATAATTATTTTTATAGCAGTTTTATTATTAGCAGCAGGTATAGTTATATTCTTAACTGTTGGTAATGGTGGAAGTAAATATGGTGAAAGACTTAAAGGTATTGAAAAGATTTCATTTACTAAGAAAGATAAAAATAAATTAATTGATGAAATTAAAAAGAATGAAAATGTTACTAGTGCTTCATTAGATATTCAAGGTAAAATACTTTATGTTATGTTTAATGTTAAAGAAGAAGTATCTTTAGATGATGCAAAGAATATAGCTAATGAATCATTAAATAATTTAAGTGATGCTGTTAAAGGTTACTATGATGTTAATTATTTAATTACTAAGAAAGATGAAAAAGGAACTGAAGAAACAAAACTAGATGAAAATGGAGATGAAAAGAAAATTATTCATAAAGAATTTCCAATTTCAGGATATAAGAGAAAAACATCTGACCATATAGTTTGGTAATATAGGAGAAATATATGAAAAGAAAGAAAAATTTAAAAAGAAAGAGAATAATAGTAGTATTATCCGTTATAGTAGCAATATTACTGATAGGACTTATTATTTTCTTTGTTAATAGAAATAATAAGAATAATGGAGTATTCTCAGTATTAGAACAAAGATGGATAGAAAAGAATTCATCAGAGGTAGTAGATATTTCAGTTTTAAATGATGTTCCTATCTTTGGTTATGAAGGATCTGGAGTATTCTTTGATTTTATGGAAGACTTTAGTGATGAAACTGGTATCAAGTTTAATATGATTCCATATAGAGTAGATATTCCTGAAGGTTTAAAAGATTATGCATTTATTACAAGTAATAATACAAGAGTAGGAGAAAATGAAGTTTTATTCTATACGGATAACTATGTTTTAATTAGTAAAGATAATACAAGTATTAAGAATTTATCTAATTTAAATAATGCTACTATTGGTGTACTTGATACTGATTTAAACAAAGTTAAAGATTATTTAGATGATAATTCAAGTGTTATTTATAATACATATAATAATATTGATTCTTTAGTAGAAGCTATGAATAATAATGGTATTTTATATGCTATTATTCCAAAAACACAAAATATTAGTTATATATTTAAAAATAACTATTATATAGCTTATAACTTTAATGAACTTGTTACTAACTATAACCTAGTTATTAATGGTAGTGATAAAACATTAAATAAGATTATTTCTAAGTATTATACTAGATGGAAGAAAGATAAATTAAGTAAAGCATATAATACAAGACTTCTTACTGAATACTTTGAGGATAAGAGTGTAGATGATGCTTCTATAGCTAATTTCTCTGGTAAAGAATATGTTTATGGTTATGTTAAAAACTTACCATATGATTCAAAAATAAATGATGATTTCATTGGATACAATAGTCAAGTATTAGATGAATTCGCTGAAAGTATGAATATTACTTTCAAGATTAAAGAATATAATTCAGTTAAAGAATTAGTTAAAAATATGAATGAAGGAAAAGTTGATATAGTATTTGATTATTATGATTTTTCTGATTTAACTGAAGAGTATGATACAACATCTATTATGTTTGATACTAAAGTAGTAGCTTTATCATCAATTAATGATGTTAATACTATAGTTCCATCACTTAAATCTCTTAAAAATAGTGATGTAATTATGTTAGAAGATAAATTATCTAATTACTTTAAAAATACAGTGGGAGCTAATCCTAAAACATATAAGAAAGTTGGATCATTATTTAATGCTATTGATGATGATAGTTTAATTATTCTAGATTACAATGTTTATAATTATTATAGAAACTCTAAGTTGGATGATTATAAAGTTATATTTGAAACTAGAGTAGAAGGTGTTGATTATGATTATTTAATTCTTAATAACTCTGAAAATAGAGCATTTAATGGATTATTTAAGTTCTATATATCTTCTATTAACCAAGATATATATATGTCTAGAGCAATGCTTAAATTAAGTAAAGATAGTAAAAAATTAGATCTTACTTTAGTTTATATTTTAATTGGTTTAGGAGTTCTATTAGTTATTGGACTTATATATTTAAGATATAAGAGTGGTAGATATAAAATTACTAAAACAGATAGATTAAAATATGTTGATAGTTTAACATCTCTAAAGAATAGACATTATTTAAATAAAAACTATGAAAAATGGCAACAAAATAAGATTTATCCACAAGCAATTATAATGGTTGATGTTAATAAGATTGGTCATATTAATGATGTATATGGTCACCAAGAAGGTGATAATACTATTAAGAAAGCTGCTAATGTTTTAATTAATAATCAATTAGAACAAAGTGATATAGTTAGAACTAATGGTGATGAATTCTTAATTTATATGGTTGGATATGCTGAAAATAAAGTAATTGCATATATTAGAAAACTTCATAAAGAATTTAAGAATCTACCATATGGTTATGGTGCTACTTTAGGTTATAGTATGATTGAAGATGATGTTAAAACTATTGATGATGCTATAAATGAAGCAGTATTAGAAGTTAAAACAAATAAAGAAATGAATATAGAGGAAAAATAATAGGTGTCATAAATGAAAAATAAAATTCAAAATTTTAAAAAATTTTGTTTAGATATTTTTAAGCTTATGAGAAAGCCGGTTGTTTCAGTTTTATCTGGAAACCTTGCTTTCTTTTTCCTGCTTTCAGCAATTCCAATTATTCTTTTAATAGGAATAGCTGCTAATACATTTTCTTTTTCAATAGAAAGTTTTATTAGTTTCTTACAACAATCTCTTCCTGCAAGTACAAGTGAACTTGTTATTCCATTATTCTCAGGAAGAGCATTAAATATAAATATAGTATTATTATTAATATGTGCTTTATATTTAATATCATGTGGTACTAATTCAATTATTATGGTAGCTTCTAATGTATATGATATTAAAACAAATGCATATAAAAACTATATTAAATCATTTTTAATAACAATACTATTATTCTTCTTATTTATATTCTTAATAATAGTTTTAATAGTAGGTAGTAAGTTCTTACTTATATTATCAGAACTTCCAAATATGCATATAATATCGGATAATAGTGTTAAGATATTTAATTTCTTAAAATGGCCAGTATCAATAATAGTTATATATTTCACATTAAAAATAATATATGTTTTAACACCTAATAAATCTATTAGTTTTAAGAGTGTTACTAAAGGATCATTATTTACTACAGTATTTTGGGTTATATTTACTGCAATATACTCTTTATATTCAATGAATATATCTCCATATACAACATATTTTGGAAGTGCTGCTTCTATAGTAGTATTAATGATTTGGATTTATTTCATGGCATATATATTTGTTATTGGTATGATTATAAATGCTGTTGAAGAACAGAATAATTATGTTGATTTAGAAAAGACATTAACAAGTATAATTAAATAATAAAAGAAGGAGTAATCCTTCTTTTTACATTTTTATGTAAATCCTTAGTTCATAGAGAAAAAAATGAATAAAAAATATGGTATAATTACTATGTAGAATGCGAGGTGTCGATTATGAAAAAGATTAGTAAAATAATTATGACTTTAATTATTGTTTTTTCTATGTTTACGCCTGCTATAAATAGTATTCAAGCATTAGATACTACATATACTTATGCTTATATAGATGCTACTGATTTAAGTGTTAGAGAAGGTCCTGGTACAAATTATGCCAGAATAAAACACGATGAAGGTAGAGATATTTATCTTGATAGACCAAGAGCAGTAGAAGTAATAGGTACTTCAGGAGAATGGTCAAAAATTAGATTTAATTATTGGGGATTTACTTATGAAGGATATGTTTATACTAGATATTTAGGTTCTAAGTATACTCATACAATAGATCAAAACTATGCTAATACATTAAGGGCAAAAGGATTCCCAGAATCATATGTTGAAAAGTTCGTTAAATTACATGCTCAACATCCAAATTGGAACTTTGAAGTATCTAAAACTAATATGACTTTAGATCAAGCAGTAGATGGTGAATATTCACCAATTAATAAGAATTTAATTAGTACATCTAATAAATCACAATTATCTACTGATCCAGGAGCATATTCAAATGGAGTATATACTCAATTTGAACCTGGTTGGTATGCACCAAATAAAGCAACATTAAAATATTATCTGGATCCAAGAAATTTCTTAGATGATAATTCTATATTTATGTTTGAACAATTATCATTTAGTGAAACTCAAAATGCTAATGTTGTTCAAAATATATTAAATGGTTCATTTATGTCAGGCACATATGAATATAATGGTACTCAAAAATCATATGCTGAGACATTTGTTGAAGCAGGTAGAACTTATGGAGTAAGTCCTGTTCATTTAGCTGCTAGAGTATTACAAGAACAAGGTAATAAGGGATCTGCTACTACTGAGATGGATGGTGGAGACGGAAAGAAATATTATAACTACTTTAACTTTGGAGCATCTGGTTCTACACTAAAACAAATAGTAGCAGGAGCTCTTAGTTATGCTAAAAATAGAAACTGGGATAGTCCTTATGCTTCTATTATGGGAGGAGCTTCTGGTATTGCTAATGGTTATATAACTAGTGGTCAAGATACTATATTCTATGAAAAATTTAATTTAGTAGGATCTTCAGTTTATTGGCATCAATATATGGCTAATATTCAAGCACCATATAAAGAAAGTTATACAACTTATACTTCATATTGGAAAGCAGGTTTAATGGATTTACAATTTACATTTAAAATACCTGTATATTCTGATATGGGTGCAGGTACAGTTATTCCTACAAAGAGTAATAATGCTAATTTAAAGAGTTTAACTACAAATACAGGTAATTTATATCCAGCATTTGATTCATCAATTACAGAATATACACTTGAAGTATCTAGTAAAACTACTAGTGTAACTATTAATGCTGAAAAAGATCATGATAAAGCAAAAGTAGAAGGAACTGGCAGTGTTAATTTAACTTCTGATGAAGTATCTAAAGAAATAAAAGTAACAGCTGAAGATGGTACTGAAAAGAAATATACTATAACTATTAAGAGAAAAAAATCTAATGAAGAAACAGTAGAAGATGTATTAACATTCTCTGGATATAATACTAATGAAAATAACATATCTGGAATTAATATAGGTTCATCAATTACTTATATTATTAATAATATAAATGCTAATTCTTCATCACCAATTGTAAAAATATATGATGCATCAAATCATGAAATAACTAGTGGTGTTATGTCTACTGGTCAAAAATTATCTATTACTGTTAATGGAGAAGAAAAAACATATGATGTAATTATATATGGTGATACTAATGGTGATGGAAAAATAAGTGCACAAGATTTTGCAAAAGTAAAATCACATTTACTTGGTGCAACATTATTAACAGGTGATTATTTAAAAGCATCTGATACTAATCATGATAATAAAATAAGTGCACAAGACTTTGCTAAAATAAAATCACATTTATTAGGTGCTAGTCAATTACAACAATAGGAGGAATATATGAAGAAAATAAAATATTTATTAATATCATTATTACTACTTATTCCATTTAATATTAAAGCTGCATCAGTACATTGTTCTGCACCTGCAACTGCTGTTTCAGGAACAACATTTACTGTTAAGTTTTATGGTTCACTTGGAGGAGCAGGTGGTATCTGGTTTGGTAAGATAGGTTCTGAAGGTAATGCTTCATTTGTAAGTGGTAACCTTTCTTTTGGAGGAGAAGAAACACAAAATTTCTCTAGAACTGTTACTTATAAAGCAGGGAATCCTGGTAGTGCTAAATTCTATGCATATGATGTAGATGCTGCATCAGATACAGAAGAAATAAGCTCTAGTGATACTTGTATAGTTACTATAGTAGCTGCTACTTCAAATAACTCAAATAATAATAGTGGTAAAAAGAATACTACAAATAATAATACTAGAAAAGATCCAAGTAAGAGTAATAACACTTACTTAAAATCTTTAAATATACCTGATACTGAAATTACTCCAGAGTTTAATAAGGATACTTTAGAGTATAGTACTACAGTAGAAGGTAATATAGAAAAGATTAATATTGAAGGTGAAGCAGAAGATGGTAAAGCCTTTGTAGAAGGCCTAGGAGAAAAAGAACTTCAAGAAGGATTAAATGAGTTTTATATTTATGTAACTGCTGAAAATGGAGATGTAAAAGAATATAAACTAATTGTTACAAGAAAAGAAAAAAATCCAATAATAGTTACTATTGATGGTAAAAAATACACAGTTATGAAAAAAGAAACTGATATGGAATTACCTGAAGGTTATGAAAAAGAAACTATAACTATTAATGAAGAAGAAGTAATAGTTTATACAAATGATAAAGTAGGTAGAACTTTAGTAGTTCTAGTAGATGAAGAAAATAATAAAGGTTTCTTTATCTATGATAGTAAAAAAGATACTTATACTGAATTTAAAGAATTTGAATCTAAGAGTTTAAAAATACTATTAGTAGAAAATCCAGGAGAAGATATTCCTTTTGGATATAAGAGAATTACTTTTACTATTAATGGTCAAAAAGTTAATGGTTATTATTATAAAACTAAAGATAAATTTAGATTAGTATATGGTGTTAATTTAGAAACTGGAGATGAAGGTTTCTATCAATATGATATGAAACAAAAGACTTTCCAAAGATATTATGGTAATCAATTAAAAGATTATGTTAAATATGGTAAGTATGCAGTATACTGTGCTGGTGGTCTTATTTTACTTGTATTAATCTTATTTATTTCTACTATTTCTTTATTAGTTAAGAATAAGAAATTAAAGAAGAATGGTGTTCCTGCAAAAGAAGAAAAATCTAAAAAAGTAGAAAAGAAAGAAGAAGTAAAAGAAGAAACTAAATTTTTAACTAGAGCAGAACGTTTAAAATTAAAAGAAGAAGCTGCTAGAGAACTTGCTAGAAAAGAAGAACCCGATGAAGAAATAATGGAGCCTTCTAAAAGAGAACTAAAGAAACAAGCAAAAGAAAAGAAAAAAGAAGAAAAAAGATTAGCAAAAGAAGCTAAGCTTAAAGAAAAAGAATCTCTTAAAGAAGAACCAAAAGAATCTAAGAAAGAAGTCCCTGATAAAACAGAAGAATTAGATAGAAAAGAATTAAAAAGACTTCAAAAAGAAAAAGAGAGAAAACTTAAAGAAGAAGCAGATGAATTCTTAAGATAATAAAGGAATAAATATCTTCCTTTTTCTTATTTTATATGATATAATTAGTTAAACAAGCGATGATAAGGACATAGTAATATATACCTGTTTTATAGAGAGTTAACATTTGGTGGAAGTTAATAAATGTATGATATATGAATTCACCCTTTAAGCTTATAAGTAATGTTATACGTGAATTCGCGTTAAGAATTAAAGAGCATAGATATCTATGAAGTAAGGTGGTACCGCTATTATTAGTCCTTACATCATAGATTTTTATTTTTTTAAGGAGGTTATATGAATTTAGATAATATTATAGTAAATACACAAAGTAGTATTAAAATAAATTTAAGTAAGATTATATATTTTGATCCATATAAAATAGATAAAGAATATAATGATGCAGATATAATATTTATTACTCATAATCATTATGATCATATGGATGAAGAATCTATTATGAAAGTAAAAAATGATAATACTATTATTGTTGCACCTAAATCTATGGAAGATGTTATTAAAAAAATAGATTTTAAAGAGTATATATTTTTAGAACCTTTTGAAAATAAAGAATTAGATGGTATTAGTATTAATACCATACCTGCTTATAATATAGATAAACCATTTCATCCAAGAAGTAATAATTGGTTAGGATATATTATAAATATAGATAATGTTACTTATTATGTTGCTGGAGATACAGATGCTACTCCTGAAATAGAAGATGTAAAATGTGATATAGCATTTATTCCAATAGGAGGACATTTTACAATGGATGTTAATGAAGCAACAGAGTTAATAAAGAAAATGAATACAAAAATAGTTATACCAATCCATTATGGATCTATTATTGGTAATATAACTGATGGAAAAGATTTAACAAATAATTTATCTGATTACAATATAGATGTAATAGAAAAATTAAAGTTTAATTAGGAGGAAAATATGAAAGAAAAAGTTGGAAGCATTAGAGAGTCTTTAAATACTGATATTAAAGAAGTAAAAACTATTCAAGATATAGTAGAACTAAAATCTAAATATATTGGTAAAACAGGTTTAATATCAGAATTAACTAAAGGTATGGCAGAATTATCTATCGAAGAAAAGAAAGAATTTGGTATGATAATTAATGAACTTAAGAATGAAGCTAATAGTTTAATCTTTGGTAAAGAAGAAGAGATTAATAATGCTATATTAAATGAAAAATTAAATAAAGAAGCAATTGATATTACTTTACCTAGTAAAAAGATTAAAAGAGGTTCATTAAATCCAATGACTAGAATAACTGAAGAATTTGAAGATCTATTTGTATCTATGGGTTATACAGTATATGATGGACCTGAATTAGAAACAGATGAAAATTGTTTTAGAAAATTAAATTTACCATTAGGACATCCTGCTAGAGATACTCAAGATACATTCTATTTAAAAGATGAAGTAGATGAATATCTTTTAAGAAGTCAAACTTCTACAGCACAAGTAAGAGCAATGGAAGATAATACTGAAAAAGGACCTATTAGAATAGTTTGTCCTGGTAAAGTTTATAGAAGAGATGAAGATGCTACTCATTCACATCAATTTATGCAAATTGAAGGATTAGTAATAGATAAAAATATTTCTATGGCAGATTTAAAAGGTACTCTAGAAACTATGATGAAACATGTTCTTGGAGAAAAAACTGAAGTAAGATTTAGACCTAGTTATTTCCCATTTACAGAACCATCAGTAGAAGTAGATGTTACTTGCTTTAAATGTGGTGGAAAAGGATGTAACTTATGTAAAGATACTGGTTGGATAGAAGTTCTTGGAGCAGGTATGGTTCATCCTGATGTACTTACTATGAGTGGGTATGATCCAAAAGTATATCAAGGATTTGCATTTGGTACTGGATTAGATAGAATGGCTATGTTTAAATATGGTATTCCAGATATTAGAACTATATATGGAAATGATTTAAGATTTATAAATCAATTTGATAGAAAGGATGAGGAGTAATGTTATTAAGTAAGAAATTTGTATCTGATTATATAGATTTAGATGAAAACTTATCTATTACTGATATAGCAGAAAGTATGACTTCTGTAGGAAATGAATATGATTATGCTGGACCACTTATTAATGCTACTAAGCTTGTTACTGGTGAAGTAATAGAGTGTGAAAATCATCCTGATTCAGATCATTTACATGTATGTAAAGTTAATATTGGTACAGAAGTACTTGATATAGTATGCGGAGCTCCTAATGTAAGAAAAGGTTTAAAAGTAATAGTTGCTATGGATGGTGCTAAACTTCCTGGTGGAGAAATTAAAAAAGGTGTTATTAGAGGCTGTGAATCAAATGGTATGATTTGTTCTATTGCAGAACTAGGTCTTGATAATAAATTCTTAAAACCAGAAGATAAAGAAGGTATTCATGAACTTCCGTTAGATACTGAAATTGGTATTGATGGAATTAAAGCACTAGGATTTGATGATGAAGTAATTGATTTTGAACTTACATCAAATAGAGGAGACCTACTTAGTGTAATAGGTATGGCTTATGAATTAGGTGCTATATATAATAAAGATGTTAAAGATATAGATCTTTCATATAACTCAAATAATGATGATATTAATAAGTCATTTAAGGTAGATATTCAAACTAAAGATTGTTCTTTATTCTTAGCTAAGAAAGCTATTAATGTAACAATTAAAGAAAGTCCTGAATTCATTAAAAATAGACTTATTGCATCAGATATTAGACCTATTAATAACGTAGTAGATATTTCTAACTATGTAATGCTTGAAACTGGTCAACCACTTCATTATTATGATGCTGATAGATTAGGAGACACTTTGATTGTAAGAAATGCAAGTGACGGAGAAACTCTTCAAACATTAGATGAACAAGAAAGAGTATTATCATCAGATGATATAGTTATTTCTGATAAAGAAAAAGCTATTGGACTTGCTGGTGTTATGGGTGGTCTATCTACTGAAGTAGAAGATGATACTAAAAATATTATTATAGAATCAGCTATATTTGATGCTATTAAGGTTAGAAAAACAAGTAAGAAAATACTTAGATCAGAAGCATCAAATAGATTTGAAAAAGGATTAGATCCAAAAAGAACATATATGGCTATGGAAAGAAGTTGTGCATTACTTGAAAAGTATGCTGATGCTACTATAGTAGGTGGTATATGTGAATATAATAATATAGATATGAATGATACAGTTATAGATATTAAACTAGATAAGATTAAGAGTGTTCTAGGTATAGAAATATCTAAAGAAGATGTTATATCTATTTTTGAAAGATTAGGATTTACTGTTAAAGATAATGGTGATGAACTTAATGTTACAGTACCATCTAGAAGAAGAGATATCAAAATAGTAGAAGACCTAATTGAAGAAGTTGGTAGAATTTATGGTATGGATAAAATAGAAGGAAAACTTCCTGAACTTCCTACTATAAAAGGTAAATATGATAAAACTAAGAGAGCTATTAAACGTAAACTATGTGATTTAGGTTTAAATGAAACTATTAGTTATACATTAATACCATCAACTGAAGTACATAAGTTTACTAAAGATGAATTTACTGAAGTAATGCTTAATGACCCTATGAGTGAAGATAGAAATACTTTAAGATACAGTTTACTTTCTTCATTATATGAAGTATATAAATATAATAAAGATAGAAATATACCTAATGTATCTATATTTGAAATAGGTAAAGGATTCTATAAGGGTGAAAATGGATATACTGAAGAAACTAAACTTGCTATATTAATGTCTGGTGATTATGAATTAGATATTCAAAATACTAAAGTAGATTTCTATCATATAAAAGGTATTATGGAAGAATTGTTATACTTCCTAGGTTATGATAATAGATATTCATTAATCGTAGATAATAATATTCCAAATGAATTACATCCAGGTGTTAGTGCTTCTATTATTGTAAATGGAACTAATGTAGGTATTATTGGTAAATTACATCCAAATACATGCAAAGATGATGTTTATGTAATGGAAATTAATTTAACTAAATTATTATCTATTAGAACAGGTTCTATGAAATATAAGGATTTTTCTAAGTTTCCAAGTATATATAAAGATGCTGCATTTATAGTAGATAATAAAGTAACTAATAAAGAAGTATTAGATGTTATTAAAAAAGCAGGTGGAAGATTACTTGTAGAAACTTCATTATTTGATGTATATAATGAAATAGAACCAGGTAAGAAATCTATGGCTTATAATATGGTATTTACAG
Source organism: Bacilli bacterium (assembly GCA_017553685.1). GTDB lineage: Bacteria > Bacillota_I > Bacilli_A > RF39 > UBA660 > RUG13038. The sequence goes on from JAFZKH010000001.1 coordinate 48,138, forward strand.
ATCCTACTAGATCTCTTCAAACAGAAGAAGTAATGGATATATTTAATAAAATAATATTCGAAGTAGAAACTAAATTAAATGCTAAATTAAGAGGATAATAATCCTCTTTTTTTATGCTATAATTTAATTGGTGATACATATGAAAAATATCAGTTTATATATTCCTAAATTAGAGGATTATTGGTATGAACAAAAAATAGAATCTGATCCTGATACAATGAGTTATAATGCTGGATGGGATGTTTCTTATTTTGGATATCATCCAGATACTGGATGTATAGATTTTCCAAAAGAAAGATGGCAAACCGTTTTTGATAAGAGAAATAATCAAGATGGTTTTTATGCATATATTAAAGATAATGATACTAATGAATTCGTGGGATATACACATTATCAATTTAGTGAAAGTGATAATAAGTACTATTGTGGTATATTAATTGAAGCTAAATATAGAGGAATGGGATATTCAAGACCTGCTTTAGAATTATTATGTGAAACTGCTAAGAATAATGGTATAAAAGAGTTATATGATGATTTTGAGACAGATAGATATAGTGCTATTAATTTATTTAAATCAGTAGGTTTTAAAGAAGATAGTACTTATACTATGAAAAGGTTTAATAAGGATACAAAAATATTAGTAGTAAAAAAGGAATTATAATATGAAGATAATAACATTAAAACAACCATGGGCTACTTTAATAGCTGAAGGTTTAAAAGAATATGAGTTTAGATCATGGAAACTAAATTATAGAGGAGAACTTCTTATTCATGCAGGAGCAGGAGAAGACAAAGAAGCAATGGAAAAATATAAATATCTAGGTTTAGAATTTCCACATAAAAGAATAATAGCCAAAGTAGTAGTAGAGGACTGTATTAAGTTAACTCCTGAAATAAATAAAGAGATTAATAAATCTAATCCTTTAGTATATGGGAACTATAATAGAGATAGTTATGCTTGGAAATTAACTAACATAACAAAAATAAAAAATGATAAAGAAGTATCCGGTCAACAAGGATTATGGAATTATAATGAAGAGTAGTTTTTACTACTCTTTTTATGTTATAATTAAAGTAGGGTGGTAAATATGAAAAAAGTAATTTTAGTGGATGGTAACAACTTATTATTTAGAAGTTATTATGCTACTGCATATTCTGGTAATTTAATGAATAATTCTAAAGGATTTCCTACTAATGGATTATATGGTCTTGTTAATATGCTTAATAAGATTATTAAAGAAGAAAAACCTGAATATATGTTAGTAGCTTTTGATAAAGGTAAAACTTTTAGACATGATAAGTATAAAAGTTATAAAGAAGGTAGAATTAAGACTCCAGATGATTTATTAAAGCAATTTGAAGTAGCTAAGAAATTAGTTCCTCTAATGGGAATTAAAATGTATGAAATAGATAATTATGAAGCTGATGATATAATTGGTACTTATTCTAAACTAGTATCTGAAAATGAAAACTTTGATGGTTTAATAGTTTCATCAGATAAAGATTTACTTCAATTAATTAATAAAGAAAATACTGTTAAACTACTTAAGAGTAAAGATTATATTATGATGGATGAAAAGACTTTCTTTTCAGAATATGGTATTACTCCAGATAAAATGATAGACCTTAAAGGGTTAATGGGAGATTCATCTGATAATATACCTGGTGTTAAAGGAATAGGTGAAAAAACAGCATTAAAATTACTTCAAGAGTATGGTTCTTTAGAGGGTATCTATGAGAATATAGATTCTATTACAGGTAAAACTAAAGAAAAACTTCTAGAGGATAAAGAAAATGCATTTATGTCTAAAGATATAGCTACTATATATAAAGAAGTACCACTAGAATATAAATTAGAGGATCTTAAATATACTGGAGAAAAACCAAGATTAATAGACCTTTATAAAGAATTAGAATTTTATAGTTTTATTAAAAATGTAAAGATTAAATCAGATGAAAAAGTAGATTTAGAAATAGTTAGTGATCCATCTTTAATAGATTTAAAGAAAGATATATCTATATTTATTGAATCTGATAAAGAAAACTATCATGATGCTAATATTATAGGTATTAGTTTATATGATGGAGAAAAAGTATATTATTTAGATAATACTAATGATTTATCATTTTTAACTAAATATAATATAAGTTCTTATGATATTAAAAAGAATATAGTTTTATTAAATAAATATGGTATTAAATGTAAATTTGATTACGATACTATGATAGCAGCCTATATTCTTAACTATAATGTAAAAGATGATATATCTTATTTAGCTAGTGAATTTAATATAGCTATAACTCCATTTAATAATCTTATGAAGGATAAGAATATAACTACTGAGAAAATAGCTAATGAAGCTGCTTTAAAAACTAAATTTATATATGATACTAAAGAAGATTTAGTTAATAAATTAAAAGAAGAAAACCAATATAAATTATATAGTGATATAGAGTTAAAACTATCTTATGTACTTGCCTCTATGGAAATAGAAGGTATTAGAGTAGACGTTAAAGTACTAGATAAAATAGGAGAAAAACTAGATAATAGAATAAATGAATTAACTAGTGAAATATATGAGTTAGCAGGAGAAGAATTTAATATTCAATCTCCAAAACAATTAGGGGATATTCTATTTGTTAAGATGGGTATTCCATATCCAAAGAGAACTAAAGGATCATTCTCTACATCTAGAGAAATATTAGATAAAATAGTAGGTATAAATCCTATAGTAGAAAAAATAATAGATTATAGAACTTTAGCTAAGCTTTATAATACATATATAATTGGTATTAAATCTCAAATAAAAGAAGATGGTAAACTTCATACTATTTATACTCAAACATTAACTAGAACTGGAAGACTTTCATCTATTGAACCAAATTTACAAAATATACCAATAAGATATGAAGAAGGTAAACTAATAAGAAAAGCCTTTATTCCTGAAGAAAATAGTGTATTTATATCATCAGATTATTCTCAAATAGAACTAAGAATATTTGCACATTTATCTAATGAAAAGAATATGATAGATGCATTTAATTCTGGACTTGATATACATACTAAGACTGCTATGGACATATTCCATAAGAAAGAATCTGAAGTCACTAAAAATGATAGAAGATGTGCAAAAGCAGTTAACTTTGGTATTTTATATGGTATTAGTACATTTGGATTAGCTACCGATATAGGTATTAATTTAAAAGAAGCTAAATCCTTTATGGAAGACTATTTAACAGCATTCCCAGGTATTAGAGATTATCAACAAAGATTAATAGATGATGCTTATAAAAATGGTTATGTAACTACTATTATGAATAGAAAACGCAAGATTGAAGAACTAAATAATACTAATTACATAATACGTAGTCAAGGTGAAAGAATAGCCCAAAATACACCAATTCAAGGATCTGCATCAGATATATTAAAGAAAGCTATGATAGATATATATGAAGAATTTAATAAAGAAGGATTAAAGTCTAAAATGCTTCTTCAAATACACGATGAGCTTGTATTTAATGTAGTTGATGGTGAAAAAACTAAAGTTAAAAATATAATTAAAGATAAAATGGAAAATGTATATAAATTAAGTGTTCCTCTAGTAGTAGATATAGAAGAGGGATCTAATTGGTATGACGCAAAATAATTGTAAAATGTAGTAAATATCTTGCTGTAAAGTATTTACTACGTTTTTTCTTTATATTATAATATATATAAGATAGATAAAAATCTTATAGGAGGATAAATATGGATACATATATTTTTGAATATTTAAATGAACCAGAATTCAAAAAATGTGAACGTTCAGTTAAAAAGTACAACATGTTTGCGTTTAAAAAACTTATATTTGATTTTTATCCTGAAATGAAGGAAGGTAACTTCCTTGGTAATAAAGTAGAAGAGGATAAAGAAAAAGGTATTACTTCTTATGAATTAACATTACCTACAGATGCTTTATTTGTTAAAGTACATGGTGAAATAGTTCTACATTATGATGTATATAATAATAAAAATATTATTCTTCTTAAGAAAATAACTCCTGAAGATTTATTAATAGAAGGTCATAATAGAGAACTTAGTGCATATAAGGGTGTAATGATCAGTAAAGAAAATGCTGAGAAAGATAAATTTAAAATTGATTTATTAAATATGCTTAACGGTAATAAATAATAGTGTTATAATTATATAGGGAGATTTGAGTATGAATTTTATAAGAGAAAATATATTAAAGATACTTTTAGTAGTAGGAGTATTAATAGTTTTAATAATAGTTTTAATTGCATGTTCTGGTAGTGGAACTACTGGAAAAGCATCTTCTTATCCAAAGATGGAAGAAAACCTTAAGAATGCTGCTACTAGATATTTAAAATCACATAGTGATTTATTACCAACAGAAGAGGGTAAAATAGTTCAAGTTCAAATGGATTCAATCTATACAAAAAAACAAATGGATAAAGTAACTGCTGTTGATGATTCATCAGTTAAATGTGATGGATATGTTAATGTAAGTTATAGACTTGATAATAATGATGAAAAAAATTATAGAGTTGTTCCACATATAAAATGTGCAGATAAATATGAAACTGAAGAATTATATATGCATATTTTAAAGAATGAAGATATAGTTACTGAATATGATGGTTTATATCAAGTAGGTAATGAATATATATTCAAGGGTGAAGAACCAAATAACTATTTACAAATAGGAAATAATCTATATAGAATTATGTCTATAGATGAAAATAACTATATAAAAATAATAACTGCTAAAAAACCATATGTTAATACTTTATGGGACGATAGATATAATCAAAATACTGGTAAAGAAGATGGTATTAATGATTATTATAGAAGTAGAATGAGAGAAGCTTTAAAGAAATATTATATTGATGAAGATTCATATTCTACTTTAGAAAAAGATGTGTTTGTTAAACATAGTATTTGCGTTGGAAAAAGAAGTGAATCAAATAAAGAAATTAGTAAAACAGAAGAATGTTCTATGACTATGGATGAAGATTATTTATCTTTACCAATTCTATATGATTTCTTTATAGCTAGTGCTGATAAGAATTGTAAAACAATATATGATGATACATGTAGAAACTATAACTACTTAGCATCATTAACAATTATGCCAACATTAACAGCTTCAAAAGAAAATACTAATTTAGTATTTGAAATAGGTGACACAGCAATGCTTTCTAAAGCATCACGTAATAGAAAAGCTGCAGTAGTTACTTATATAACTAACGTAATTTATTCATCAGGAAAAGGAACACTTGAAAGTCCTTATATTATTAAGTAAAAGAAAGAGTGTTTAAATTTATTTTAAACATCTTTTTTTGGAATAAAATTGGTTTTATTAGGGAGGTACATTATGGAAAAAACTAAATTTTACACAGTAAATGAATTAATGCAAATGGGAAGTATTAAGAAGAGAATTAATACTAAAACTATATTCCCAGTAACAAAAGATGATAAAGGTCAATTAGCTTTTGCAGGAGCTGTTAGTCCTAAAATGCTAATGAATTTAGTTGAAATCCCCAAAACAGAACCAATTGTAGAAGAAAGACCTGTTAAAGGACAAATAAGTATATTTTCTTTAGGAAAAAAGACAAATGCAAAAAGAAATAGATAATTTTATTGATTATCTAAAAAAACAAAAGAATTATTCTGACTATACAATTAATAACTACTATAAGGATTTAATTGATTATAGTCTTTTTTTAGATAGTCATAACTTACAATTTGATAAGATGGATTATAAAAAGTGTATAGATTATTTAAGATATTTAGATGCTAAGAATCTGAAGAGAACAAGTATATCTAGAAAACTTAGTTCTCTTAGAACTTTTTATAAGTATCTAGTATTAAATAATAAATCAGATAATAATCCATTTATGTTAGTGTCTTCTCCTAAAAAAGAAAAAAGAATACCTAAGTTTATTAATTATGAAAATATAGAAGAAATCTTTAAGATGCCTGATATTAATACTGAAGTAGGTCAAAGAGAAAGAGTAATACTTGAAATACTTTATTCATCAGGAGTTAGAGTATCTGAACTAGTTAGTATTAAAATAAAAGATATAGATTTTAATGAGAAAACTATAGTTATAACTGGTAAAGGTAATAAAGAAAGAATGGTTTCTTTTGGAGATTATGCTAAAGAAGCAATAGAATTATATATTAAAGATGGAAGAAAGAAACTCCTTGGAGACACAGATAGTGAATATTTAATAGTAGGTCATAATAAAGAAAATTTAACTACTAGAAGAGTAGAACAAATAATAGATGATATTATTAAACATACTAGTATTAAATTAAATATTACACCTCACGTATTTAGACATACCTTTGCAACTCATTTATTAGATCAAGGATGTGACTTAATAGTAGTCCAAGAATTACTTGGCCATACATCATTATCAAGTACAGAAATATATACACATGTTAGTAATGAACAAATTAGAAATGTATATCTAAATGCTCATCCAAGAAGTAAGAGGAATATGAAATGAATTTTGATAAAATATATCCTTCAATAGACCTTCATGGTGAAGATAGAGTATCTGCTACACTTAGAACAAAAGAGTTTATTAATGATTCAGTTTTTATGGGTAGAAAAAAGATAATTATTATTCATGGTAAAGGAACAGGAGTAGTAAAAGAAGCAGTATTTAAAGAACTAAAAACTAATAAGAATGTAGAAGATTTTCATTTAAATATGAACCTTGGATCTACTACTGTAATACTTAAAGAAAATAAATAGCTGAAAGGCTATTTTTTTACTTTTTAAAAACCCTAAAAAAATTTGACATATTAGACCTCATGTGTTATTATAGAACTCGTTTATTTCAAAGGGGGATGAAATATAATGGAAAGAAAAGGTACATTTATTAGAGATTTACTAGTAAAAATACTATTAATAGCTTTATTCCTATTCCTATTAATGTATTTATTTCCAATGCCAAATTTAACACCATTTTATAGTGCAATCTTTAATAATAATATCCAAACAATGAAAGATGCAGCTGAAGATTATTACACAGTAAGTAGAATGCCAACTGAAGATGGTAAATCTGAAAAAATGACTTTAAAGGAAATGGAACAAAAGAAATTAATTATTCCTTTTGTAGACAAGAATGGTAAGTCATGTGATAAGAATAAGTCTTATGTTAAAGTAACTAAAGACGGTGATGAATACGTTTTAAAAGTTTCATTAACATGTTCAGATGAATCTAATTACATTATTGAAAGAATAGGTTGTCATGATTTCTGTTCTAACGGAATCTGTAAAACTGAAGAAAAGAAAGAAGAAACTAAGAAACCAGTTGTAGTAACTGATGACGAAGGTACTATTACAGTTAAAGTTCCAACAGGAAAATATGTAAAGGAATATGAGTATAAAAGAGAACTTAAGAAAGATGAATGGTCTTTAGGTCAATGGACTGATACTAAAGTAACTGAATCTAATACAGTTAAGTTAGCTGAAACAAGAACTCTATATACTGGTCAAAAGAAAATTGTAACTGATAATACAGAATACAAACATATTAAATATGGTTATAAAGATAACTGGACTATAGGTGAATGGGTTAATAAAACAGAAACTGAAACTGAAACTCATAAACTATATTCTAAGAGAACTTTATATACTGGTGAAAAACTAGAAGTTATTAAAACTCCTAGATATGAATATGCTAAAACTAAGTATGTATTAACTAAGACTGTTAAGTCTTCAGAAACAACATGTTCTGATTGGAAGAAGGATACAACTTGGAGATCAAGTAAACCTTCTAATACAACTTCTAAAAAATGGGGAAGTAGTTATAATTCAAGAACAAATACATCTTGGACTTTAATTCAAAGTTCATATAAATCAACTACTGTTATGCCAACAATTGTTGAAAATAATGGTACTAAATATAAATATGAATTAGTAAGTAAAGTTGATAAAGATAATTGTACTTCTAATTGTTCTGCAAACAATATAATTTATTATTATAATATTTATAAACAAAATTCAAGTAATGAATATCAATATTACTATCAAACTTGTGAAACTAACTCTGTTAATAAAACAGATACAAAAACAGTTTACAAGAAAGCTGATTCAGATAGTTTAGTAAAACAAGGTTATACTTTAAAGAGTACAACTGTTGAAGATAAGATTTGGTTAGATGAAGGTGCTTCAGTTCCTGCTAACTATGTTAAGACAGGTGAAACTGGTACTAGAACTACTAATAAATATACTTCATTAGGTAAATGGGTAACAAGTAAAGAAAAGCTTGGAGAATATACTTATAATATCTCTACAGCAGTTCAATACAAGTATGCTGATTTAACTAGAACTAAATATATTGAAGATACTAAATGGACTAAATCTAGTAAACCTGAAACTGGTTATGAATATACTGGTGAAACTAGAGGATCTAAAACAGAAAAATATGTTGATTTTGGTAAATGGGTATTAAGTAAAGATTTACTTGGAGAATATACTTATAACATTAAAACTAAAACTCAATATAGATATAAGTATTTAAACACTGAAACTAAAACTGAATATATGTGGTCTGAAACTAATCCAGGTGAAGATTGGATAGCTACTGGTAAAAGTAGAGAAAAATATATTCAAACTGGTTATAAAGAAGAAACTAGAACAGTTCAAAGAAACAGACAAAAGTAAGAGATAATCTCTTACTTTTTTTGTGTTATAATTTAATTAGGAGGCAAATATGGTTATATCAGTATTAGTAGAAATAAATATAGACAAAGTATTTGATTATAATGTACCTGATAATCTTATAGGTAATATTTGCCTAGGTAAAAGAGTATTAGTTCCTTTTGGAAAACAAACTCTAGAAGGTTTTATAATTAATATTAAAAAAGAAAGTGATTTTGATTTAAAAGATATTATAGATGTTATAGATGATGAAGTTATACTGAATGATGAATTATTATCTTTAGGAAAAGAAATAAGTAAGAATAATGTATGTAATTTAACATCTGTTTATCAAAGTATGTTACCAGTAGGATATAAGGCCTCTAATAAAAGAAAAGTATCTATTAGAACTAAGAACTATATTAGACTTATAAATGATGATGTAATAGAGTTCTTAAGTACATCTAAATCAAATAAACAAAAAGATATAGTATCTTATTTACTTAAGAATAAAAATGCATTAACTACTATGTTTGATAATGCATCTATTAATGCATTAATCAAAAAGGGTATTATAGAAAAATATTCAGAGGAATATTATAGATTAAATGATGATAATCCAATAGAAGACTTAGTTAAATTAAATAAGTATCAAATAGATGCTTATAATCAAATTAATAATAGTAATAAAGATGTTATTCTTTTAAATGGAGTAACAGGATCTGGTAAAACAGAAATATATATGCATTTAATAAAAGATGTAATTAATCAAGGAAAAGAAGCTATATTACTTGTACCAGAAATAAGTTTAACTCCTCAAATTATAAATAGATTTAAAAAGCATTTTAAAAGAATAGCAGTTCTTCATAGTGGACTATCTCAAGGCGAAAAATATGACGAATATAGAAAGATTTTAAATAAAGAAGTAAATATAGTCATAGGAGCTAGATCTGCTATATTTGCCCCTTTAAATAACGTAGGAATAATAATTATTGATGAAGAACATTCTGATTCATATAAACAAGATCATAATCCTAGATATAATGCTATAGATGTAGCTATTTTAAGAGGCAAAACTCATAATTGTAAAGTAATACTTGGTAGTGCTACTCCTATGATAGAAGACTATGCTAGGGCTAAAAAAGGATATTATGAATTAGTTAAATTAGATAAGAGAGCTAATGATGCATCTTTACCTTTAGTAAATATAGTAGATATGACTAAAGAAATAAAAAAAGGTCATAAAATATTTTCTGAAGAATTACTTTTATCTATAGAAGATAGACTTAATAAAAATGAACAAGTAATGTTACTTCTTAATAAAAGAGGTTATTCTAATTATTTAATGTGTCCTAGTTGCGGTGAAGTAACTAAATGCCCTAATTGTGATATAACTCTTACTTATCATAAAACTAGTGATATGAATAGATGTCATTATTGTGGATATGCAGATAATAATAAAAAAGTATGTAAGAAATGTAATACTCCATTAACTAATGTAGGATTAGGTACTGAAAAAGTAGAAGAAGAAATAACTAAATTATTTCCATCTGCTAGAGTTCTTAGAATGGATATAGATACTACTAGTAATAAAGGATCTCATAATAAAATAATAGAGAAATTTATGAATCATGAAGCAGATATCTTAGTAGGAACTCAAATGATATCTAAAGGACTAGATTTTCCATTAGTTACTTTAGTAGGAGTCATAAATGCAGATACTATTCTAAATCTACCTGATTTTAGATCATCTGAAAAAACATATGATTTAATATCTCAAGTATCTGGTAGAGCAGGTAGATCTAATTTAAAAGGAAAAGTAGTAATTCAAACATATAATAAAGATAATTATGCTATTAAATTAGTTTCATCTAATAATTATGAAGACTTCTATAATGAAGAAATAACTATTAGAAAGAAATTATATTATCCACCATATTCTTTTATTGCTCTTATAAAAGTAGGTGGAAAAGATTTTAATAATACTTTAAAAGAAGCTAATAAAATAGGAGACTATTTAAGAAGTAATATAGATAAAGAAATAGTACTAGGTCCATCAGTAGGTTCTTTATCTAGAATAAATAATATTTATTATTTTGAAATAATTATTAAATATAGAGATAAAGATAATATTATTAAATTATTAAATGATGTTAGAAATATAACTATTAATAATAGTAAAATTAACGTCCAATTTGATATTAATCCTAATGCTTTTTAATAATTAATATGATATTATAAATATATGCAAATAGGAGGTATTTATTATGGTTTGCAGTAAATGTGGAAAAGAATTAAAGGATGGTATTAAGTTTTGCTCTAGTTGTGGAACTAAAGTTGAAGCAAAAGTTGAACCAAAAAAAGAAACTAAGAAAGAAGTTAAAGTAGAACCTGTTAAAACAGAAGTAAGTCAAGGATCTAGTGCTCTTGGAATAGTAAGTATGATTCTTGGTATTGTATCTATTATTTTCTCATGGATCTTAAGTATTTTTATTATATTAGTTCCAATTGCAGGTTTAATTTTAGGTTTATGTGCTAAAGGTAAAAAAGGATTCAAGATTACAGGTATTATTTTAAATGCTGTATCAATAGCAGTTTGTATTATTATGTTTATTGCTGGTTTAGTAGCTGTTAAGGAAGGTATTAAAACTGCTACTCCTGAAATAGAAAAAGGTATTAAAACAGTTGAAAAAACAGTTAAATCCGTATATCCATATGGAACTTGGACTTGTGTAAGTTATTATAGTTCTGAAGCTACTCAATATTCAGATGATGTAACTAAAGCTCCAGCTGATTCTAAAACAGTATTAAATCTTTATACAGATAATTCATTTAGATATGGTCCATATTCTGAAAGTTATAAGAATTATTATAAAGGAACATTTAAATATACTGTAGAAACAGAAAAGAATGAACAATATAAATCTAAAGGTGAATCATTTATGGATGTAAATGCTACAATTTCAGATGCTATGATAGATGGTCAAAAGGTTTATGATAAGACTGCTATGCATTTTGAAATGGAATTACTAGAAGTAGATGATAATGATACTGCTATAATTGGTTTCTATGATAATTATTCAATAAATAACATATATTATTGTCAAAGATAAGAAGGTTAAAACCTTCTTTTTTTATGTAAAATACCCTTGTCAAATAAAGAAAAAATGTGCTATAATATCTTTGCTTTTAGAAAAAATGCACAAATATTGATTTGTGAACCGTGTGCAAGTAATTGTGGGGAGCAAAGAAGAGATATTTGGAAGATGAAACAAAAGGAGGAATTTATTTATGACAGTAGTTTCAATGAGCTATTTATTAGAAGCAGGTGTTCATTTTGGACATCAAACAAAAAGATGGAATCCTAAGATGAAGGAATACATCTATACATCTAGAGATGACATTTATATTATCGATCTTCAAAAGACAGTTAAGAAGATTGAAGAAGCATATGATGCTTTAAAGAAAATTGCAGAAGATGGTGGAAAAGTTATCTTTGTTGGTACAAAGAAACAAGCACAAGAAGCTGCAAAAGAAGAAGCTATCAGATCTGATAGTTATTACATGGTAGAAAGATGGTTAGGAGGTACTCTTACTAACTTTAGAACTATCAAAAGAAGAATTAACAGAATTGAACAAATCGAAAAGATGGAAGAAAATGGTACTTTCGAAATGTTACCTAAGAAAGAAGTTATTAAAATCAGAAAAGAATATGACAAATTAAAACTTTATTTCGAAGGTGTTAGAGAAATGAAGAAAATGCCAGATGCTATGATTATAGTAGATCCTAAGAAAGAATTAAATGCTATAAGAGAAGCTAGAAAATTAAATATCCCAGTATTCGGTATTGTTGATACAAACTGTGATCCAGATTTAGTAGATTATGTTATTCCAGCTAATGATGATGCTGTAAGATCTATTAAAGTAGTACTTGGAGTATTAACTAACGCTATTTGTGAAGCAACAAATAAAGAATTAGTAGACTATGTTACTGAAGACGATAAAGTTAATATGGCTGAAGTAATTGAAGAAATTGATGTAGCAGAAAAAGAAGATAAAGTAGTTGAAGAAAAACCTGTTAAGAAAACAGTTAAAAAAGAAGTTAAAGAAGAAAAAGTAGAAGAAGTTAAAGAAGAAAAGAAAGCAACTAAGAAGACTACTAAGAAAGAAGAAACTAAAGAAGAAAAACCAGCTAAGAAAGAAACTAAAAAAACTGAAGTAAAAGAAGAAAAGAAAACTACTAAGAAAGCTACTAAAAAAGAAGAAAAAGTAGATTTATCTACATTAACTGTTGCTGAATTAAAAGAAATGGCTAAAGCTAAAGGTATCGAAGGATATACTAAATTAAAAAAAGCTGAATTAATTGATGCTTTAAAATAATAAAAGGAGAATAAAAAATGGATGCAAGTTTAGTTAAAAAATTAAAAGATATGACTAATGCTGGTTTAATGGATTGTAAAAAAGCATTAGAAGAAAATAATGAAAATATAGATGAAGCTGTTAAATGGCTTCGTGAAAAAGGTATTGCTAAGGCTGCTAAGAAACAAGATAGAATAGCTGCTGAAGGATTATCTACAGTATTAATTAATGGTAATAATGCTGTTATCTTAGAAGTTAACTGTGAAACTGATTTCGTTGCTAAAAACGAAAGATTTACAGGTCTTTTAGATAAGATTGCTAATGCATTAGTTAATAGTGATACTACTACTATGGAAGAAGCTATGGCTGTAGCTACTGATGAAGGAACTATTAATGATTCAGTTATTAATTTAACTGCTACACTTGGAGAAAAAATTTCATTTAGAAGATTTACTAAATTAACTAAATCTGATGATCAAGTATTTGGTAAATATATTCATATGGGTGGAAAAATATCTGCATTAACAGTTGTTAATGGATCAGATGAAATAGTTGCTAATGATGTTGCTATGCATTTAGCTGCTATGAATCCTAAATATATTTCTAAAGATTTAGTTCCAGAAAAAGATATTGAAGAAGAAAAAGAAGTATTAAAAGAAAAAGCAATTAACGAAGGTAAACCTGAAGCTATTGCTGAAAAGATTGTTATGGGTGGAATTTCTAAGTTCTTTAAAGAAAACTGTATAGTTGAACAAGAATATGTTAAAGATCCATCTAAGACAGTTGGAGTATACCTTTCATCAAATAACTCTTCATTAGTTAACATGGTTAGATATGAAGTTGGAGAAGGTATCGAAAAGAGAGAAGAAAACTTCGCTGAAGAAGTTATGGCTCAAATGAAGTAATGATGTAAATCATTACTTTTTTTATTATTTTATGATATAATTATATTAGAAATGAGGTATGAATATGTTAGATGATATTCTTTTAGAAGTAGAAGAAAAAATGTCAAAGTCTATTGAATCATTAAAAGATAGGCTTACAAATATAAGAGCAGGTAGAGCTAATCCATCAATGCTTGATGGTGTTAAGGTTAATTATTATGGAACTGAAACTCCACTTAATCAAGTAGCTAATATTTCTGTTCCAGAAGCTAGAAAGTTACAAATTAAACCATATGATAAATCTTGTTTATCAGATATAGAAAAGGCTATTTATGAAGCTGATCTTGGTTTAACACCTAATAATACTGGTGAAGTAATATTTATTACTATTCCAGAACTTACTGAAGATAGAAGAAAAGAGCTTGTTAAACAAGCTAAAGCTATGGGAGAAGAAGCTAAAATAGCTTTAAGAAATATTAGACAAGATGCTAATAATGATATTAAGAGACTTGAATTAAATGAAGATGAAGAAAAATATGGTCAAAATGAAGTTCAAGAATTAATTAATAAATTTAATAAACAAGTTGAAGATATATCTGCTGAAAAAGAAAAAGAATTAATGACTATATAGTGGAGGGTATTATGTTTTGTGGAAATTGTGGTACTAAATTAAAAGATGGTAAATGTCCTAAATGTGATAAAAAGGTTGAAAAGAAAACTGAAAAAGTAAAGGCTGAAAAAGTTGTAACTAAAAAAACTGAAGTAGTTAATGAAAAAGCTAATTTTGCTTGGGCTGTTTTAGGTTTTTGCGTTCCAGTAGTAGGTCTAATATTATTTTTAGTATTTAAAAATAGTAGAAAGGACTTATCTAAAAAAGCTGGAATAGGAGCTTTAATTGGATTCATTAAAAATGTAATTGTTATTATATTATGTTATGTTTTTACATTTTTAAGTGTATATAATGTAGTTAATTATATTGGACATAATTATCCTGAGAATCCATTAGATTACCCAGATCCTTGGGGTGATATTTATAATGATGACGATGATGACGATGCTGAAGATTATATAGATACTATTGAAATATCTAATATTAATACAGAAAAAGAAAACTTAGTTGGACAAGATTTCTTCCCTAGACAATTTGATGAGTTTGTTAATAAAGAATATAAATTTGAAAAGGGTATAACTGTTATTCGTAATAATGATCAAGTAGCTATTAAAGATACTTATGAAAACAAAGTATTATTTAATTATAATAATGTTAAGAAAGCATATTATCATGAATTTGATTGTTCTGGTATTGATACAATTCTTATAGTAACAAATGATAAAGCATATTATATTAATGTAAATGAACATGTTTTATCAAATATAAAAGCAGTTGAAATAACAGGTAAATATAACGGATACTTTTATACTTATAATCAATCATTTACATGTGGTGGATCTATTATTGCATTAGGTAAAACATCTGATGGTAAATATTATGATTTAAATGGTGAAGCTATTTTAGATATGGATAATCTTTATTATTATGATGATCCAAATAACTGGATTAGTACAAATAGAGAATCTAAGTTAGCTGGTGGTTCTGGTTCAGTTAAAGCTGTAGTAATTGGTAGTGTTAGTTCTTCAATGCAAGGATTTATTGATTCTTATGGATATGCTTATTCATATGTATATGATTATAGTTCTAGAGAAAACAATGTTAAGATAGAAAAAATAAATAATAGTCCTGCTAAGAAAATTGAATATAATTATGGTAAAGATACAGTAACAATTATTTTTGAAAATGATGAAACATATACATTTGAATATGCTTCACTTAATTATTAATAGAGGCCCTAATTATGTTTTGTGAAAATTGTGGATTTAAAATAAACGAAGGAGAAACTTTTTGTACAAACTGTGGAAATAAAAAGAATGCAGTTATAGAAAGTACTCCAAAGAAAAGTAGATTAGCTGGTTTACCAGTATCTGCTAAAATAGGTTATGTATCTAGATTCGTAACACTAGGTTTAATAGCTTCAATAATTATTACTATTGTTGTATTAGTTATACTAGCTATAGCTAGTGGATGCTCTGGTTCTGATGATGCATGTGGATATGGAATACTTGGATTCTTTATATTTGGTGCAATATTCTTGGTAGCCTTTGTGTGGTATTATATAGTAGTTATTCCACCAATGTTTATACTTCCAACAGTATGGATTAAAAGAGGTAAGAATGTAAGTACAACTCTTGAAGTATTTAGAATTATTGGACTTGCATGTTTATATATTTTATTTTTATTACCAATAATGGTAGCTATTTTTAGTGGATTTGAAGGTTTACTAGAATTTGCTGGTAAAATACTTGGATACTAATTAATAAATGTCAACTAAAAAGGTTGACATTTATTTTTATTTGTTATATTATTATATCAGTTGAAAAAAGGAGGAACGAAAATGGCTGTTAAGATTAGATTAAAAAGAATGGGTGCTAAGAAAAGACCATTCTATAGATTAGTAGCTGCTGATTCAAGAAGTCCTAGAGATGGTAAGTTTATTGAAACTTTAGGAACTTATAATCCATTAGATGGACAAGTAGATATTAAAGAAGAAGAAACTTTAAAATGGTTAAGAACAGGAGCTATTCCTACTGATACTGCTAGAAATTTATTATCTAGAGTAGGTATTATGGAAAAATTCCATGTTGAAAAAAATAGTAAAAAAGAGAGTAAATAATTATGAGTTTAGTAGAATTAACAGAAATGATTATTAAATCTTTAGTTAGTGATCCAGATTCAGTATCTGTTAAAGAATTTGATGAAGAAGATGGAATTCTAATTGAAGTAGTAGTTAATGAAGAAGAAGCTGGTGCTATTATTGGTAAATCTGGTAAGATTGCTAATTCTATAAGAACTATAGTACAAGCTAGTTCTAATTTAAAAGATAGAAAGAAAGTTAAAATAAACATTACAACATTGTAATGTTTTTTTATTGACTTTATATTCATATATTACATATAATATAAAGTATTATTAGGAGGCCTTAGTATGTCTGAAATAAAATATAGAGAACAAGATTATGTACCTTTAATTAAGGGAATATTTTATGATGGTAATGCATATGGTATTGGTAATATGTTACCTAAAGAGGAATTTTATAGTATCGTAGAAACAGAAAATGCAATTGAATGTATTGTAGGTATATTTGAAAAATATATGGGAGCTATGTCTGATCCAAGATTTGTAGAATATATTGGAGGAGAATCTAGTTCTGATTTTAGTAAAATAGTCTTATGGTGCGATTATGCTCTTATTTGTCCAAAAAGTATTGCTGAATGGTATAGTGCTGGTATAAAAGATTTTTTTGTAGTTGATGAAAATCATAACTATGTATTTAATGGTCAAACAGAGGGTGTACTTTTTTATAATCAACTTTTAGGTGCAATGTCTCTATCTGATATTGTTGCAATTAGGGTATTTGATGCTTCTGCTCATAAAGATGAAAGTAATACTGATAAATATGGTGCTGTTGATTCTATGCGCTTGATTGATGAGTGCCTAGGTGATGATTTAATTGGATTATATATTGTTAACTTAAAGGACTTTATACAAGGATTAAAAGAACATGGATATATAATTAGATCTGGTAGTAAACCAATGAATCATATTCTTGATTATGAAAATGCCTTTGGTGATTTAAGTAACGATAATGGAATAAGTATAGTGGCAGATATAACTAAAAAAGATGAAATGAAACATACTATGCATCCTAAGAAAAATAAAGAAGATTAAAAGAGTATTTTATACTCTTTTTATTTATGCCTCAAAAATTGGACAAAATATGGGTTTTATGGTAGTATATAGGCTATTAAAAAAAGGGGGGGTAATATATGACAAAGGCTATATCAAAGAGAACATTAGACTTTATTACTTTTATACCATTTGGTATTGCTATAAGTGCGTTTATATTATATTTAAGATATTCGTTACCTATAATGTTACATGAAAAGATAGCTGTTACTGGATTAATTCTTAACTATGCTAATAGATTTAGAAATATAGCTATATTCTCAGGTATCATAGGAATAATTGCTTTGATAGTTACTTCTATCATATATTATTCCACAGGTAATAGAGTAGTTAAAACACCTACATTATTAGATTTAAAATTAATGCTTTTAAAAGCTAAATCTAATATTACTAAGGCTGTTAATATTATTGCTATTCTATTATGTATAATATTAATATTATTACTAGGAATGCAAATAAATAAACAAAGTAATATAAATAAACAAAACTTAAATATAAAAGCAGTAGAATTAACTAAGTAATTCTACTGCTTTTTTGTATGCCTCAATCTCTAAATTATAATTATCTTCTTTTATATCTTCTTTATTAAGAATTCTTTTAATATAATCTTCCATAAAATATGGATTTCTAATAAGCATAGGTCCAAGTAAATATGTACCTATAAAGTTATTATGAATAACTCCATATTTATTATCACCTTTATATAAGAAATTCTTTTCTTTAGATATTATTTGACCTCTATGATTTTCAAAACCAATAATATTATTTTTACTCATAGTACATGAATAATTAATATCATTAACTATTCTAGATTCATTATATACAGTATAGTAGTTAAGTATATCTAAGGCTTCTATTTTTTCTTCACCTTTTTGAATATACTTACCAAATAATTCTACTGAGTTACCTGTTGCAAGTAAAAATTTATTACTATCTATATATCTTTTAATATCATCTTTATAATCTTTTAAATAGTTAAGTGCTATTAATAGATTGTCATCTGTAGATGATCCAAAATAAACTATATCATATTTAGCAAAATTAATTATATCTCCAAGTGAAATATAGTCTATATTAACATTTATACCTTGATTAGATAATCTATATTTTAATGCTTTAATATTACCATCATCACCATAAAGGTTTAGTA
The DNA here is from genome assembly GCA_017553685.1 of Bacilli bacterium. Lineage (GTDB taxonomy): Bacteria > Bacillota_I > Bacilli_A > RF39 > UBA660 > RUG13038. The sequence goes on from JAFZKH010000001.1 coordinate 66,996, forward strand.
AATCATAATATATATAACCAATATTCATTATTTACCTCCTTTAGTTTCTTTGATAAATGGTTCAACATAATCAAAGTTTAGTATTCCATAAATATTACCATTAGTCTTAGTTTCAATAACTTCTTTCATACCATCAGTATTTTCCATTATTATTATATTACTTTCATCAAATCCAGCATATCTAACTCTAACAGCTATATCATATCTATATGGACCTGCACATATTATTTTATCTACATTATTGTTATTTAATATTTCAAAATTTATATCCCATAACCAAGATAAATCAAAGTGTTCATATCTTCTTGAGATTTGTCTTAAACCTATAACTAATGTTTTAGTATTTTTATCTTTTAAAACATGAAGTAGGTTTAAATTATATGTAGCATTATTTTCTGCTTTACAATTTAATATAGTATATTTTCTATCATTAACTATATATTCATTAAATAATTTCTTCATAGTTTTATCATGATTTAATGCATTAACTATATTTTCATCTTTTAGATTAATTGTTTTACATACTGCATAAGTACTTACAATATTATATAGATTAAATAGAGTATCATTATCTATAGTAATTTTAATATCATTATTAATAGTTATAACATTATCTCTAATAGAATCTATTTCATAGTTTATTTTGCCTCTATCAAAGTCACATTTAGGACATTCAAAGTCTCCAACTGAAGAGTAGTGATAATAATCATAAACTAATTTAGTATGACATTTAGGACAATATGCAGTATTTTTAATATCATTTAGTTCATTAAAACTATATTGGTTTTTATCTATACCATAGTAAATGATTTTACCATTAAATCTATCTTCAAATCTCTTTAAAAGTGGATCATCAGCATTAAGTACTAAAGTATCAGTATTAAGTCCTTTACAGATTTCATTAAATACTTCTTCGTAGTTACCTTGTCTTGGAGGTTGATCTCTAGTTATATTATTAATAGCTATTACATTAGCTTTTATATATTTAGCTACAAACTTTAAATATCTTTCATCAACTTCAAGAACTAGTGCATCTGCTTTAACTGTTTTTCCTTTAGTACATCTAATAATAGCAGTTGTAACTCCATCAAGTAAGTTAGAACCATATACATTATGACCTACAGTCATATTATTCTTTTTAAGTATATCTGCTATATATTTAGTAGTACTACCTTTACCAGAAGAACCAGTAACCATTATTACTAGTTTTGGATATTTTAATTTCTTTAAATAATTAGGAAATATTTTTAAAACAACTCTTCCTGGAAAAGAGGAAGCATTAAATTTAAATATATTTTCTACAAAAATAATTGTCTTTCCTAAGACTGTTCCTATCATTATAATCACCTATACAAATTATAACATATTTTTAAAATTTTAAGTTGCTTTTTTAGATATAAATATAGTAAAATAAAATGCAGAAAAGAGGGTATAAATATGGGAAGAGCATATGAAGTAAGAAAAGCTGCTATCCAAAAAAATGGAGCCGCTAAAGCAAAAATTTATTCAAACTTTGCAAAAGAAATATATATAGCTGCTAAAACAGGTGGAACTAGTATAGAAGCTAATGATAAATTAAAACAATTAGTAGAAAAAGCAAAAAGAAGTCAAGTTCCAAGTGATATTATAAATAGAGCTATTGATAAAGTTAATTCAGGTGTTGATGAAAACTATCAAAGTTTAAGATATGAAGGTTTTGGACCTGGGGTATCTAATTTAATAGTAGATTGTTTAACAGATAATGTTAACAGAACTGTTGGTATGGTTAGACCTGCTTTTACTAAATGTAATGGTAAACTTGGAGTAGAAAACTCAGTATCACATTTCTATGAAAATTTAGCTATATTTGCTGTTAAAGGATATACTGAAGAAGAAATGTTAGATTTACTTATGGAACAAGGAGTAGATATTAAAGATATTGAATCTGATGGTGAAGATGTAATAATAACTGGAGATGCTAAAGAATATAATAATATTAAAAAAGCATTACTTGCTATTAATCCTAATATAGAATTAGATGTAGATGAAGTATCTATGGTTTCTTTAGATAAAGTTAAACTTGAAGGTGAAGACCTAGAAATGTTTAATAAACTACTTAATATGTTAGATGAAATAGAAGATGTACAAAATGTATATCACAATGTAGAATTATAGGAAGATTTATCTTCCTTTTTATTTTTATTAAAATATGTTATAATGATAGTAGAGGTATAGGCTAATGAGTAGAAGAAAGAGAAGACTTAGAATTGATAGGGTATTAATTTGTCTTTTAATTTTAGTAGGATTAATATGTATAGTAAGATTTACTATATATACTATTTACGGCTTTAAGATACTAAATCAAGCTAAAAAAGGAGAGACTGTTAAACTATACCATGATAATGCAAATCTTTGGAAATCAACCGTTAAATACATTAATGAAGATATGGATGAATTAACATATACTTATAGAAATTATACTGTTACTATGGATTCATCATATTTTAAGAAAAACATGAATATTAAACCTAGTACTGAAAATAAAAAAATAACTAATAATGATTTCCTTAAACAAAAAGGATTATATATTAAGAATAATAATATAATGGGAATAGCTTCTAAAATAAAATTAAAGTTACCTCATTATTTATATAAAAATGGATATGTAGATTTATATGGTATAGATGAAAATAGTAATTATATATTACTTGAATCTAGAGTTAAAGTAAGTGATAAATTCTTTACTTTAAATATATATGAAAACTATACTGATTATTTTATTACCTATGTTAAATTAGAGTCTATTAAAACAACTCAAGAATATGTTTTAACAGAGGGAGATACTAAAGAAATTAAACTTGAATTTAACCCTAGTAATGCTACTAATAAGAAAGTAACTTATAGTGGTTATGATGAAAATATTATTACAGTAGATCATGGCTTAATAAAGGCTATAAAAGAAGGTAAAACTACTGTTAAAGTTAAAGGAAATGATATGTCAGTTGCAAAGATTAAAATAATAGTTAATAAGAAAAAAGAAGAAAAGAAAGACACTGAAAAGAAAGAAGAAAAACCAAAAGTAACTCAGGGTGATGATGGTATCTATTATATTGATGGAATAATGATTGTTAATAAGAGTTATCCTTTACCAGAAAGTTATGATCCAGGAAAATTATTACCAGAATTTATGGATGCATTTACTGAAATGCAAGCAGATGCACAATCAGATGGTATTAAGTTATGGATTCAATCTGGATATAGATCATATGATTATCAAGTAGGATTATATGATATGTATGTAAGACAAGATGGTAGAGATAGAGCTGATACATATTCTGCAAGACCAGGTTATTCAGAACATCAATCTGGTTTAGCTGCAGATATTAATAATCCATCTGATTCATTTAATGGTACTTCTGAAGCTATTTGGTTAAAAGAAAATTGTTATAAATATGGATTTATAATAAGATTCCCAGAAAATGAAGATGAATATACTGGATATAAGTATGAATCATGGCATATTAGATATGTTGGTAAAGAATTATCTAATAAAATACATGAAGCAGGAGATATATCTTTAGAGAAATATTATGGTATAGAAAGCAAATATTCAAATTAATGTAAAACCTTGTAAAGAATGAAATCAATTAATTGATTTCATTTTTTTATATTTTTATAATTAAAATAGGTGATATAAATGGATATATTTAGTACTGTTTCTATAATAGAAATATTAATATTTATTACAGTTATTATATGTTCTATTTTACTTATAAAAATGATTATAAATAGAAAGAAAATGGATAAATTAGCAGAAGAATTATCTCATATTAGAAAAATAAATAATATTATAAATGATGAAGCCAGACTTGAAATGACTTTACCATTTAATCCATTTATGTAAATTAAAAAGTAATTGTTTAAATTACTTTTTTTGTGCTATAATTTTAATATAGAGGTGAATGATTTATGTATATATTAGCTAAATCTACTTTAGCTTTAACAGCAGGTTTTTTAGTAGCACTAGTTTTAGGAGCTATTATAGTACCTTTCTTAAGAAGAAAAAAAATGGGGCAAATAACAAGTAAGTTTGTAAAGGAACATGCTCAAAAAGCAGGAACTCCTGTTATGGGAGGTTTAATATTTATATTTTCTACTATTATTGTTCTTGCTATCTTATTATTAACTAAAAAGATAACTTATACAAGTAATCTAACAATCATATTATTTGTATTCTTATCATATGCATTATTAGGTTTTATTGATGATTATAGAATTATTAAATATAAATCTAATGAAAAAGGATTAACTAGACTTCAAAAGTTTATAGGACAAGTTATTATAGCAGTTGGATTTTTCCTACTATATGTTAAAAATGGTATGGATCCTACAATTGAAATATATTTATTTGATATTAAATTAAATCTTGGAATGTTTTATGTAATATTTATATTATTTATGTTAGTTGGTTCATCAAATGCTGTTAATTTAACAGATGGACTTGATGGTCTTGCTGGTGGATTGTCTGTAATAGCATTCTTAGTATATGGAATGATTGCATGGAATACAGGATGGCTAGCAGGTTATGATAATATTGCATTATTCTGTTTTATATTAGTAGGTGGTTTACTAGGATTTTTAGTATTTAATGGATATCCTGCTAAAATATTTATGGGTGATACTGGATCACTAGCACTTGGTGCAACTTTAGCTACAGTTGCAATACTTACACATAGAGAATTATCTTTAGCAATAGTAGGTGGAGTATTTGTAATTGAGTGTTTATCTGTTATAATACAAATAGCATCTGTGAAAATTACTGGTAAAAGAGTATTTCCAAAAACTCCAATACATCATTCATTCCAAATTAAAGGATGGCAAGAACCTAATATAGTTAAATTATTCTATGTTGTTGGTTTCCTACTTGGAATTGTTGGTATATTATATGGAGTATGGTTTTAATAAAGGAGAAATAAAATGAGTAAAGAAGTTAAAGAAAAGGTTGTTAAAGAAGAACCAAAAAAAGAAGAAAAAGTAGTTGAAGAAGTAAAAGAAGAGAAAATATCTAAAAAAGAAATTAAACAAAAAGCAGAAGAAGGAATGACTTTAGACGAAATAAAAAGAGAGAATAAAAGAATTAAAAGAAGAAGTTCTACTAATAGATTCTTTGCTACATTGTTCTTATTAATTCTATTCTTCATTTTTGGAGTAGTAACTGGTGTTTATTTAGCAGATAAATATAACGTAACATTATTTGTTAAACAAACAAAAGTAGAACCTGTTAATAATAAAGTAAATCCTATAAAAGAAGAATGTACTATTATTAACTGTGAAAAAATAACTTATTCAGGTATTTATACTGGAGCAGTTAATGAAAAAGAAGATGGTACTGGTGCAACTTTAGAAGTTAGTCTAGAATTAGATGAAAATGGATATGCTTCATTAAAATCTACATTAAACGGAGAAATAATCGAAGTAAGTAGTGGTACTTATGAAGTTAAAGATAACAAACTAACTTATAATAGAATTTATGCTAAAGGTGGAAATGATCAAAATAATAATACATATTTTATAAAGATTAGTTCAACATCTAATGGATCATATAAATATAGTACTTTATTTGATAATGGTAGAGCTACTGAAACATTTACTATAACAGAAAATGGATTTAATTTAGGAAGTTATGCTAAAGCTATTATTTCAGTAGATAAGTTTATTGATTTAAGTAAATAAATCTGGTTATCCAGATTTTTTTATTTATGTAAATAAAAATTATTATTTTACTTTTTATTAATTTTTTGATATAATTTTACTATGATAAGGGGTACCCGGAAAGAAGGATAAAGAGGTATGAAAAGATTTAAATCGTTTATTTTTATAATGCTTTTAACGTTAATATTAATTCCAATAAAAGGATTAGCTGTTGATAAAGTTACATTTGCTATTACAGATGGACCAGGAACAGTTAAAGCTGGACAAGAATTTACAATTAAAGTAAAACAATCAGGTGCAAATGATAGTGATAAGACATTAACTAACTATTCATTTAAAGTTACTTTTGAAAGTTCAGTACTTGAATATTTAGGTGGTGCATCTTCACAAAATGGTAATGATTTAAATATTAGTGGTAAGTATAATGGTAATGATGAACTTGCTACATTAAGATTTAGAGTAAAAGATGGTGCTAAAGAAGGATCTTATAATTTTCCAATAAAAGATGTTTCGTGTACTGTTAATGGAGATACTGGAGATTGTGGTGCAAATAGTGGCTCTGTAAAAATACGTGCACTTGGAGGAGATTCTTCACTTAGTAAGTTATCTATTCCAAATACTCCACTTAGCCCAGCATTTAATAAAAATATAAGAGATTATACGGCTAATGTAAAAGATGTTTCACAATTAACAGTTAATGCAACAGCAAGTGATCAAAATGCACAAATCACAGTAAGTGATAATAGAAATAACTTACAAAAAGGTGAAAATACAATTAAGGTTGTATGTACTGCAGAAAATGGAAGTAGTACTACATATACAATTAAAGTAAATCTAGAATTAACTCCTACAGAAGAAGAATTAAAACTTATGAATACTAATTTATCTAAATTAGAAATCAAAGGACAAAAGATTGAATTTAATGTAGAAGAAGTTAAATATTATTTAGATGTTACATATGATGTAAAAGAATTAGAAATAACTGCTACTCCTGAAAATGAAGCTGCTAAAGTTCAAATTACTGGAGCAGATAAATTAGTAGTAGGTAAGAATACAGTTAATATTTTAGTAACTGCAGAAGATGGAACAACTACTAAAACATATTCTATTTTAGTAACTAGACTTGCTGAGAATAAAAAGATTGTTCCAACTTGTCCAGATTCAACTAGTATTAAAGAATGGATTATATTCTCAGTAGGATTATTCTTAACATTTACATTAGGAATTGTTCTTGGATATATTCTTGGTAAAAAAGATATATTAAGTAAAATATTTAAGAAAAAAGAAAAGGTTGAAGAAGCCGTAGAAATACAAACTTTATCTGATACAATTGACTTAAGTGATGTTGTAGAAGAGATAAAAGATGATGAAGATGTAAAAAAAGCTTAAATTTTAAGCTTTTTTTATTGTTTTTAGGGGAATTTTATATGTTTATAGCGAATAATATTATTGTCGGGAGTTTTTTATGAATAAAATAACATTTGAAGAAGTACTTAGTATTCAAAGAAAAGTAAATATTGTGGATGTTATTAAGAATTATATTTCACTTACTCCAAGAGGTAAAAATTATTTTGGAGTATGTCCATTTCATGATGATCATAATCCATCAATGAGTGTATCTGAAGAAAAGCAAATGTATAAATGCTTTGTATGCGGTGCATCAGGTAATGTATTTAACTTTGTTAAAGAATATGAAAAGATACCTTATTATGCTGCAGTTAAAAAAATAGCAGATCAAATTGGTGTTAATTTTGAATATCATGAAAAGAAAGAATTTATAGATGAATCAGAAAAGAAGATGTATGACATATATGATTATGCATCTAAGTATTATCAAAATAATTTAAATACTAATTTGGGTAAAGAAGCTAAGGAGTATTTAAATAAAAGATCTATAGATGAAGATATAATTAATACATTTGGTATAGGACTTTCTTTTGATGATGATAAGTTATCTAATTTACTATTAAAGAAATATATAGAAAATGATTTAGTAGATTCAGGTATAAGTATTAGAAGTACTAATAAAGTATATGATATTTTTAAAAATAGAATTATGTTTCCTTTATGGGATATAAATGGTAAAGTAGTAGGATTCTCAGGAAGAATATATAATAATACTTCTGAAAGTAAATATATTAATTCTAAAGAAACAAAGATATTTAAAAAAGGATCTCTTCTTTATAATTACCATAATGCAAGGGAATATGCTATTAAAGAAGATAATATAATAATAGTTGAAGGATTCATGGATGTAATAAGACTTTATTCTATAGGAGTTAAGAATGTAGTAGCTACTATGGGAACTGCTATAACTAAAGAACATGTATCTTTAATTAAAAGACTATCTAATAATGTAACATTATTATTTGATGGTGATTCAGCTGGTGAAAAAGCTACTAATGCATGCATTAGTATGATGAAAGACTCTAATTTAAATATTAAAGTAGTTAGACTTGAAGAAGACCTAGATCCAGATGATTATATACTTAAAAAAGGTAAAGATAAGATGCTTAGTCACATATCACATGCTAAGTCTTTAATAGATTACAAAAGTGATATTTATAAATCTAAATTAAACTTTAATGATAGTAATGATTTATCAAAGTATTTATCACTTGTTAAAGAAGATTTAGAAAAGATGAATGATGATACTGCAAGAATGATAGAAATAGATAAAATATCTAAAGAAACTGGTATAAGTAAAGATATTATTATGTCTACAATTAAAGTAGAAAAGAAAGAAATAACTAAACCAGTAGAAATCAAAAAAGAAATAAGATTAAATAAATATGAAAAAGCATCTGAATTTATATTATTTCATATGGTAAAGAATAGTAATGTAATACAGTATTACTTTAATAATCTTAGTTATTTACCAAATGAATTAGATATAGAATTAGCTAGTAAAATAGTTTTATATTATAAAAAATATAAGAACTTTAATTTATCTGATTTTATTAGTTATCTAGAAGATAATAATGATCTAATAAAAAGAGTTATGTATATAGATGAACTAAAATATAGTGAAAACTATACATTAGATGAAATAGATTCATATTTTAATACAATTAGAGAATATATTAAAAAAGAAGAAATTAGAAAATTACAAAATAAAATGAAAACAGAAACTAATGAAGTTGTTAAAAGAGAATTAGCAGCTAAAATAATAGAATTAAAAGTGAAGGGTGAAGATTAATGAGCGATATATTAGAAAAAGAAAAAAAGAATTTATTAAAAATTAATAAGAAAAAGGGATATGTAACTGCAGATGATTTAAATAAAATATTTGAAAATGAAGATATTTCTGCAGAAGAAATAGATAATATTTATCAATTTATATCTGATAATAATATAGATATAGTTGAAGAAGAAATGGATGAACCTAAAGAACTTAAAAAAGGTAAGAAAAAAGTTGATGAATATCATGAAATAAAAACATTAGATGATAGAAAGAAAGACTTATTAGAACTTGGTACATCTGTAGGATATTTAACATTTGAACAATTAGCTACAGCTTTAAAAGGTCTAGAAATGGATGCTGAAAGCTTAGATGATTTATATAATTTCTTAAGAGACAATAATATTGAAGTTATTGAAGAAGGCGAAGATGATGAAGATCCTGAAGGTGGAGATGGTTTAGGACTTGATGATGAAGATTTACCTAAGAACTTAAATATTAATGACCCAGTAAGAATGTATCTTAAGGAAATAGGTAAAATATCACTTCTTTCATTAGATGAAGAATTAGAATTATCTAAAAGAATAGAAGAAGGAGATGAAGAAGCTAAAAAGAGATTAGCTGAATCAAACCTTCGTCTAGTTGTATCTATTGCTAAAAGATATGTAGGAAGAAACTTATCATTCCTTGATTTAATTCAAGAAGGTAATATAGGTTTAATGAAAGCTGTTGATAAGTTTGATTCATCTAAAGGATATAAATTCTCAACTTATGCTACTTGGTGGATTAGACAAGCAATAACAAGAGCTATTGCAGACCAAGCAAAAACTATAAGAGTACCAGTTCACATGGTTGAAACTATTAATAAATTAAAGAAAGTTCAAAGACAATTAACTCTAGAACTTAATAGAGAACCAACTGAAAAAGAACTTGCTCAAAAACTACATATAACTGAGGATAAAGTTAGAGAAATAATTCAAATATCTCTTGATCCTCTTTCACTAGAAACTCCAATAGGTGAAGAAGAAGATTCTCATTTAGGAGATTTCGTTTCAGATAAAAATAATCTTACTCCAGAAGAGTATGCTATTAATGAAGTATTAAAAGATGAAATTCAAGAAGTTCTTCTTACTCTTACAGAAAGAGAAGAACAAGTACTTAAACTAAGATTTGGTTTAGTTGATGGAACTTGTAGAACTCTAGAAGAAGTAGGTACTATATTTGGAGTAACAAGAGAAAGAATTAGACAAATAGAAGCTAAAGCTTTAAGAAAACTTAGACACCCATCTAGAAGTAAAAAACTAAAGGATTATTTAGTAGATTAATATGAAGTTATCAAATAGATTAAGTGCGATAACGGACTACGTGTCCCCGGAGGACAAAATAATTGATATTGGGTGTGATCATGCCCTCCTAGATGTGTATATCGCAAAGGAATTAGGTAAAAGATTAATAGCATCAGATATTCATGAAGGAGCAGTTAATAATGCTGCTAAGAATATAGAAAAATATGATGCATTAAAAGAAATAGATTTAAGATTAGGAAATGGACTTAGTGTAGTTAATCCTGAAGAAATAAATACTATTATTATTGCAGGTATGGGATTTCATACTATTAAAGATATACTTTCTAATAAAGAAAAATTAACTAATGTTAATAAAATAATAGTTCAATCTAATACAGATGTAATTAAACTAAGAAAGTTTGTTATTAGTCTTGGATTTAGAATTAATAGAGAACAATTAGTAAAAGATTCAGATATAATTTATACTGTTATAGAGTTTGTAAGAGGAGAAGAAAAATATTCTTATGAAGCTATATATTTTGGACCTAGAATTCTAGAAAACAAAGATGAGTTATTTACTGAATATTACACTAAAAAACTTCTTAAATATGAGAACTTATTACTTCAATTACCAAGTCATGAGATAAGAAGTATACTTCATCATAAGAAGTTAATTAGAATTATTAAAAAAGAATTAGACATAGAATAATATGTCTTTTTTTTGTAAATAATATTTGTTTAAATATGTAATAATGTTATAATTTAGATAATAGGAGATGAGGGGCATGTTAGTCGTATACATAAGCATACTTTTCATTATTGGATTATTACTTGGCCATGTATATACTAAACTAGGATATACCTTAGGTAAGAAAGAAAGTATTACTAAGATTAATCCTGGTTGTGATACATGTGGTCATCATCTTAAACTATATGAGAAATTATATTTATTTAGATTATTCTTTAATAAAGGTAGATGTAAATATTGTAATGAGAAAATATATACTAGTAGTGCTTTCTTTGAGTTATTAACAGGCATATTATTTGCTTTATCATATTTTGTTAATAAAGATTCTGAAACTGTATTACTTAGTACTATATTTTATATATTAGTATTTTCTATATTAATAATTATTTTAATAAGTGATTATCATCATATGATAATACCTGATATAACACTTATAATATTATCTATAATAATAATAGTATTTAAATTATTAATAGCTTTGGAAAATGAAGAATTAACTGGTTTTATGGATGCAGGTTATAAAGTTATATTTATGCTTATAGAGGCAATAATAATATTTGTTATTATGTTTGTACTTCAAAAGATAAGTAATTTTGCTTTTAAATCTAATTCACTTGGATTTGGAGATGTTAAATTAATGGCAGTTTTAGCATTAATCCTAGGTTATAAGATGGCATTAGTATGTTTATTTATATCATGTTTTATGGCACTTCCTATAGCTATTTATAACTTACAAAAGAATGATAAGAAACTATTACCATTTGGCCCTTATTTAGCCTTTGGAACTATTATAATAATGTTATTTAATATAGATTTTAATATGATTATAGATTTTATAAAAAAATAAAAGAGTCATTAAGACTCTTTTTTAAATACTTTCAAGTATATTAATTTCATAGTATGTATAACCATCTTCTTCAAGTTCATTATAACCAATTATCATAGTAATATTATTTGCACATTCAATTCTATATCCACCATCATATGAACCATATGCATCATAATCTTCAGCATTAGTTCCATTAGAGTATAAATCTACAAAAGCTTTTAATATTTCTTTAACTCTTTCTTCACTGTATACTGTTATATCCATTGATGTTTCTATAGTAGTATCTCCTTTATATGATGTAGTATTAATTCTAGTTATTACATCTTTTTTCTCTGAATGATCATAACTAGTAAATATTGCTTCAAATTCAGAATCTTCTATAGTAATTTTACTAGCTTCTACTCTTAGTTTTGATTCAAATAAATCATATTTACCTTTAACTAATTCTTTAGCTTGAACTCTATAGTAATCATATTCTTCTATTATTTTAGCTCCTGTAGCAGATCCTATAGGATAATATCTTTCTTCTAAAACTTCTTCCTCTTCTTCTAATGGAATAGGTTCAGGAGTTTTATTATTAAGATACTTAATTCCAAAGAAAACACCAGCGCCAATAATTAATAAAGCAATAATAACTATAATTATTAATTTAGTTTTATTATTCTTTTTAGGTTCTACTGTAGGGGCAACAGCATTAGTTAATCCAGTTAGAGGAACTTCTTCTTTTACTTCTTCTATTACTGGAGTAGGTTCTACTATTGGAGTAGGAACTACTGATTCATTTTGAGTAGGTGTTTCTATAAATACTGGTTCATTTACAGGAACATTTTCATTAACTACAGTATTTTCTACCTTTTCAGGTATATCTTGCATAACAACTTCATTATGTGATAATGCTGTTAATGGATTACCACAATTTGGACATACTTGATCATTTTCATTTATTACAAATCCGCATTTATTACAATTCATTTTCAATCTCCCTTATTCTTTATATATATTATATCAAATAATATATATTTATATTATATTTTTTAATAATTATACAGTTTTTTTATGTTATAATAAATTTTAAGGTGAATAGGTATGCATATAGATGATGTTGATTTAACAAAAATTTCTCCAATGATGAAACAATACATAGATATCAAAAAAGAAAATGAAGATAATATTCTATTCTTTAGACTTGGTGATTTCTATGAAATGTTTTTTGAGGATGCAATATTAGTTTCTAATTTATTAGAACTTACTTTAACAGGTAAGAACTGTGGATTAGATGAAAGAGTACCAATGTGTGGTATTCCTTTTCATGCTGCTGAAATCTATATTAATAAACTAATTGAATTAGGCTATAAAGTAGCTATTTGTGAACAAGTAGAAGATCCAAAACTAGCTAAAGGATTAGTAAAAAGAGATATTATACAAGTAGTATCATCTGGTACTAAAATGAATTCTGAATCATTAGATGAAAAAGAAAATAATTATATTGGTTATATACTTGATTTAGGATATGCTTATGCTATTAGTTATTCTGATATTACAACTGGAGAACTAAATGCATTTATAATTGAAAAAGATGAAGAAAAGTTAAGAAATGAAATTATATGGAGAAATATAAAAGAGATAGTTATTAAATCTGATTTTGATAGATTAATTCTAGATAAACTAAGAAAAACCTATAACTTAACTATATCTATTTATAATAATGAAAATCTAGTAAATGATTATTCTAATTTATATTCTGATATAGAAGATGAAAGAGTAATAAAGGCTGTTAATAATTTAATTAGTTATTTAGAAACTAGCCAAAAAAGAAGTTTAGATTATTTAAGAAAAGTAAATATAGTAAATGAGAATTCATTTATGCAGATGGATATAAATACTAAAAGAAATCTAGAATTAACAGAAAATATTAGAACTAAAGAAAGAAGATATTCTCTTCTTTGGTTACTAGATAAAACTAAGACTGCTATGGGATCTAGAAAACTAAAGAGTTTTATATTAAATCCATTAACAGATAAATCTGAAATAGAAAAAAGATATGATAAGATTGAAGTTCTTATGAAAGAGTTCTTACTTAAAGATGAACTAAGAGAAAATCTTTCATCTATATATGACTTAGAGAGATTAGTAGGTAGAATAGGTTTTTCATCTGCTAATGCAAGAGATTTACTTTGGTTAAAGACTTCTTTATCAGTATTACCTGATATAAATGATATATTAAAGAAACTAGGTTTTGAAGAAATAAATACATTTAAAGATTTATATGAATTATTAGATAAATCTATTTATGAAGATGCACCTATATCACTTAAAGAAGGTTATCTAATTAAAGAAGGATATAACTCTGAATTAGATGAAATAAAAGATGCTAGAAAGAATAATAAAGACTTTATATCTAAGTTAGAGAATGAAGAAAGACAAAGAACTGGTATTAAGACTTTAAAACTAGGATTTAATAAAGTATTTGGATATTATATAGAAGTATCTAAAGGTGCTATTAAAGATATAAAAGAAGAATATGGTTATGAAAGAAAACAAACTTTAGCTAATGCTGAAAGATTTGTTACACCTTTATTAAAAGAAAAAGAAGCTTTAATACTAGGAGCCGAAGAAAAAATAATAAACATGGAATATGAAATGTTTATAGAAATAAGAAATAAAGTAAAACAGTATATACCTGCACTGCAAGATTTATCTTTAGTACTTTCTGAAATAGATGTACTTTCTTCTTTAGCACTTGTATCTGAAGAAAATAATTATGTCAGACCAACACTTAATGATAAACATATAATAGATATTAAAGAGGGAAGACATCCAGTAATAGAAAAAGTATTAGATAGTGAATTTATATCTAATGATATATACTTTAATGAAGATGATTTAGTTATGCTTATAACAGGTCCTAATATGGCCGGCAAATCAACATATATGAGACAAATGGCTATTATATCTATAATGGCTCAAATGGGATGTTATGTACCTGCTTCTTCAGCTAATATACCTATATTTGATAAGATATTTACTAGAATTGGTGCATCAGATGATCTTGTATCTGGAGAATCAACTTTCATGGTAGAAATGAGCGAAGCAAATAGAGCATTAAAGAATGCTACTAAGAATAGTTTAATTCTATTTGATGAATTAGGTAGAGGAACTGCTACATTTGATGGTATGAGCTTAGCAGCTGCTATAATAGAATATATCCATAATAATGTAAAAGCAAAAACATTCTTTTCAACGCATTATCATGAGTTAACTGATTTAGAAAATCATTTATCTCATTTAAAGAATGTACATGTATCAGCATCACTTGAAAATGGTAATCTAGTATTCCTTCATAAAATAAAAGAAGGATCAATAGATAAATCATATGGTATACATGTAGCTAAACTTGCACATTTACCTGAATCTTTAATAGATAGAGCAAATGAAATATTAAAGACATATGAGGATAATGATAAAACTAATTCAATTAAACCATCTCAGTTAGAACTTAATTTAGATTTTTCTAAAGAATCTAAGATAGAAGAAGAAATAAAGAATATGGATATTCTTAAATTAACACCTATAGATGCTTTAAATGAATTATATAGAATGAAAAAGGAGTTAGAAAATGAAGAAAATAATTAATATTATATTATATGTAGTTTGTATAGTATTTCTTGTAATTACTTTTATAAAAAATCCATATATAAATGATTTATATAGTAAAAAAGAAATAACTAGTGTTAAATCTTTTAATAAATATTATAATAGTCAAAGATTTATATGTATTGATTTAAAAGATTCTAAAATGACTAGATTTAAAGAAGAAAATACTAATTCTATAGTATATGTTTCTACTTATGGTGAATCTAATTTTATATCTATATTAACTAAAGGAACCTCTTTATCTGATAAAGTATGTGGAATAATCAAAGATGAAGATGAAATGTCAAAAGAATTAAAAACATCTATTGAAGAAGAAAATGAGATTAAATTACAAGAGAAGTATTTTACTAATTATAATATCAAGAAAGAAAAAACTGCTATTTATTTATTACTTGCATTACTTGGAGTCTTAGCATTCCTATTTGTATGTGCAATAATATCAAATATTATTTCATTAATAAGAAAAGAATTCTAATAATATAGAATTTTTTTTCTTTATGTGATAAAATCTTTTTAGGTGATGAAAGATGAATAGATCTGAATTAAGAAAAAAAATAATGACTATTTTATATCAAATTTTCTTATATGAAGAAGATAAGATTAATTATGATGTTAAAGAAGTAATAAAAGAAAATATGGAAATAGAAAATGAATTCGTAAATGAAATGGTTTATGGTGTCTTAGATAATAGAAATGATATAGATAAAATAGCTAATAAAAACTTAAAAGATTGGACTATTGATAGATTTTCTAAAGTAGATCAGGCTATTCTTAGAATGGGTATATATGAACTAGTTTATACTGATACTCCAGAAGTAGTTTCTATTAATGAAGCGGTTGAACTAGCTAAAGAATATTCTGATGAAAAAGTAAAGAATATGATTAATGCAGTATTAGATAGTATTTATCACGAGGATAATAAAAATGAATGATTATATAACAGTTGGTGCATTAACTCGTTATATTAAATATAGATTAGATAATGATCCAAATCTTCAAGAAGTATGTTTAAAAGGTGAAATATCTAATTTCAAAAAACATACTAGGGGTCATTTTTATTTTACTATTAAAGATGAAGAATCTAGAATAAGTGCTATTATGTTTGCATCTAATGCTTCTAAAGTTAATTTTGAAGTACAAGATGGAATGAAAGTACTTGTTAAAGGTAAAGTTACTGTTTTTGAACAAACGGGTAATTATCAAATATATGTTAGTGAAATAAAAGAAGATGGAATTGGTAATCTATTTGAGTTATATGAAAAACTAAAAAAAGATTTAGAAAAAGAAGGATTATTTAAAGTAGAACATAAGAAACCTATTCCAAAGATTCCTAATAGAATAGGTGTTATTACAGCTCCTACTGGAGCAGCTGTAAGAGATATAATGTCTACAATCAATAGAAGATATCCCTTATGTGAAGTAATATTGTTTCCATCATTAGTACAAGGTAAAGATGCTAAAGATGATATAGTTAAAAATATTAAATTAGCAGACTCTTACAACTTAGATGTAATAATATGTGGTAGAGGTGGAGGTTCTATTGAAGACCTTTGGGCATTTAATGAAGAAATAGTTGCTAGAGTTATTTATGAATGTAATACTCCAATTATTAGTGCAGTAGGTCATGAAATAGATTTTACTATAGCAGACTTTGTAGCAGATAAAAGAGCAGAGACTCCTACAGCAGCCGCAGAAATGTGTGCTCCAAGTAAAACTGATTTGATTAACTTAATTAATCAATTGGAAATGAGATTAAACAAGAATATTAATTCATTAATAACTAATAATAAACTTATACTTCATAAATTAATGGATAGTTATATATTAAAGAATCCTATGTCTATATATGAAGTAAAAGAAGAAAAATTATCTAATGATATAGATAAATTAAATAATTATATAAAAGTAGTATTAGATAAAAAGAATGATAAATATAATCATTTAGTGGAAAAACTAGATGTATTAAATCCTCTAAATACTTTAAAAAGAGGATATTCAATAACTAAGAAAGATAATATAGTTATTTCATCTGTTAAGGGTATTAAATCTAATGATATATTAGAAATAAACTTAAATGATGGATCTATTATTACAAGTGTTAAAGAAGTAAAGGAGAACTAAAATGGCAAAAGAAAAGAATTTTGAAGAGAAATTAGAAGAACTAGAAACAATCGTTAGAGAACTTGAAAATGGTGATGTTAACCTAGATGATGCTATTAATAAATATACTGAAGCTATGAAGTTAGCTAAAGAATGTAGTACTAAGTTAGATAATGCTACTAAAGCAGTAAATAAGATACTTAAAGAGAATGGTGAACTTGAAGAATTTAAACCATTAGAAGAAGAGTAATATCTTCTTTTTTATTTGACAAAAAAGTCATAAAAGTGTAATATATTCATGCTTTGAAAGAGGGGTTAACTATGAAGAAAAATATAGTTAGAAAGTATTATTTAGCGGATTTATATGTTATAGATTGTACTACTAAAGATGATAATGATATTTCTACATCAGTAGAGGATAGATTAAAGCCAATTGGTAAGTTTATAGTATGTCCAAATATAAATGGTGGATATTTTGAAAAAATAACTGGTAAAAGTGTAGGCTCATTAGACTTAAATTTACTTGAATATGATGGATATACAGATGGGATTGATTATCCAAATATATTTGTTGATGATAATAGTTTAATAAGAATAACTAGAGATGAAATGGATAAATATCTGGAGAATGAATATATTACAAAGGATAATAATGAACTTGAATCATATTTAGAAAGATTAACAATATTAAATGGTATGTTTCCATTTAGAAGAAGTTATTATAAAGCAAGAATTGTAACTCTTAAAGATGAATATGATGAAGCCTTTGAATCAAATAAAGACTATGAAAAATATGTAATAAGTCATGGCAATTATATTGTTAGGAAAGCAGAACATGGCCAATATGTAGAATTATTAACAGGTAAGAAATTTGGTTCATATGGTGCAGGTATGGTTACCTTACATGTAGATCCACATTATTATGTATTTAGAACATTTTCTAAAACTAATCCAACATTATTTGTAGATAAAGATGGAGCATCCATTATATCTAATAATCAATTATATGATGCTGTAAAAGAATATACTACTATGAATACTAAAGAGGAATTAGATGAAGTATTTAGAAAGGCTAAAGAAGGCCAAGTAGATACTCCAGACAGTTTTATTTTAGAAATGAAAATGAATCAAAAAGATGGAGAAAAAGAATAGTTTTATAACTATTCTTTTTTATGTAAAATCCGTTGACAATAAAGGGTTTTAGTGATAAAATTACTTATGTTTGTAATGACTTCCTTCGTTACAACCGCACGAAATTAGGTATTAAAGCATAGCACCTACTATAGGCGAGTCTTAAGGAAATAAAAAAAGGAGGTATAAAATGAAAGCAATTATTGAAACTGGTGGTAAACAATATACTGTTACTGAAGGAACACAAATCTATGTTGAAAAACTTGAAGGTAAAGAAAAAGATAAAGTTACATTTGATAAAGTTCTTATGATCGATGATAAAATTGGTCATCCATATGTTGATGGTGCTAAAGTAACTGGAGAAATTGTTAAACAAGGAAAACAAAGAAAAGTAACTATATTTAAATATAGACAAAAATGTAACTACCATAAAACTCAAGGACATAGACAACCATATACATTAGTAGAAATTAAAACTATTAAGTAAGAGAGTTTGTTATGATTAAGGTAGATTTAACAAAAGAAAACGTTATAACAATTAGTGGACATGCAGGATATGATGAACTTGGAAAAGACATTGTATGTGCTTCTGTATCATCAATAGTTATAACTACTATTAATGCTATAATTGAAATTGATAATGAAGCAATTGATTATAGTGATAATGGAAATAAGACTATTATTAAAGTTATTAAGAAAGATGAAATAACTTTAAAACTTATAAATAATATGATTCTTCTTTTAGAGGAATTACAAAATGATTATAGTGATTATATAAAAATAATAAGGAGGTAACAGTATGTTAAGAATACTTTTAAATATACAAAAGTTTGCGCACGTTAAAGCTCAAGGTTCTACACATAACGGAAGAGATTCTGAAGGTAGAAGACTAGGTGCTAAAGCAGCAGACGGAGAATTTGTTACTGCTGGTTCTATTTTATATCGTCAAAGAGGAACTAAAATTTATCCAGCTAAAAATGTAGGTATGGGTGTTGATCATACTTTATTTGCTAAAATTGATGGTTATGTAAAATTTGAATCAAAAGGTAGAAATAAAAAACAAGTTAGTGTATATAAAGAAATATAATATCATCATTTTTGATGATATTTTTTCACTTATAAGGGAGGAATAAATATGCGTTATAATATAGTAAAAAATGCAGATGAAATATTAAAATCAAGTTCTTATGTAGTAAAGAATCCTGAAAAGAATAAAGGAAAATGGAATGAAATATTTGGTAATAATAATCCAATAATGCTTGAACTTGGTATGGGAAGAGGTTCATTTATTATTAATATGGCTTTAGCTCATCCAACAGTTAATTATATTGGAATAGAACTTGATAAGAATCAAGCTGCTTATGCTGCACAAAATATTAGAGGTAATATTAAGAACTTAAAGATTATTAATTGTGATGCTAAAGAAATAATAGATATTTTTGGTAAAGAAATTAATACTATATATTTAACTTTTTCAGAACCTTGGCCTAAAAAACAAGATGAAAGAAAAAGATTTACTCATGAATCTTATTTAAGAGCATACGATAGAATTTTCAAAAAGAATAAGCATATTATTCTTAAAACAGATAATAAGATATTATTTGCTTCAGCCCTTGAAAGTTTAAGCAAATATTGGTATTCATTTGAAACAGTATCTATGGACTTACATAAAGATGAAAGAAAAATAGAAAACATAATGACTGATTTTGAAAAAGAATATTTTAAAGAACATAGACAAATATATTATTTAGATGCATATTTTAAAAATTAATTAAATTTATAAGAAGAAAAGAGGTGATATTTATGTTCATCGATGAAGTTGTAATGGATGTTAAGGCAGGTAATGGCGGTGACGGATGTACAAGCTTTAGAAGAGAAAAATATGTTCCAAATGGAGGACCTAATGGTGGTAATGGTGGAAAAGGATCTAGTATTATATTTAAAGTAGATACTAATCTTAGTACATTATTAGATTTAAAGTACATGCATGAAATCAAAGGTAAAAAAGGTGCTAATGGTATGGGCAAAAACATGAATGGAAAAAATGCCGAGGATATAATAATTAAAGTACCTGAAGGAACAGTAGTAGAAGACGTTAATACTGGCCTTATAATAGCAGATTTAACCAAAGCTAATGATGAAGCAGTTATAGCAACTGGTGGTAGAGGTGGTAGAGGTAATTATGCCTTTAAAACTCATAATAATACTGCTCCTAATTTTTCTGAAAATGGTGAACCTGGAGAAGAAAGAAGAATTAGAGTTAATTTAAAACTGCTTGCAGACGTTGGATTAGTTGGTATGCCTTCAGTAGGTAAATCAACAATTATATCTAAAATATCTGCTTGTAAAGCTAAAATAGCTGATTATCATTTTACAACATTAGTACCTAATTTAGGTGTAGTAAAAACTATTGATGGTAGAGTATTTACAGTAGCTGATTTACCTGGATTAATAGAAGGTGCTTCTAAAGGTGAAGGACTTGGTGATAAGTTTTTAAAACATATTGAAAGAACTAGAGTTATTGTTCATGTTATAGATATGGCTTCAGTAGAAGGAAGAGATCCTTATGAAGACTATAAAATTATTAGAAAAGAATTAGAGGACTTTGATAAGAAGCTTTTAAAGAAACCTGAAATAATAGTTGCTAATAAGATGGACATGGATAATGCCAAAGAAAACCTAGAAGAGTTTAAAAAGAAGGTAGATTCTGAAATATTTGAAATATCTGCTATTAAGGGTGAAGGTTTAGATCAAGTACTTGTTAGAGTAGCAGATATATTAGATACTATAGATAAAGAAGATTTATATGATGATGAAGTATTTGAAAGTCATATATTATATAAGTTCAAAGAAGAAAAACCATTTGAAATAGTTAAAGAAGGTAATGACTTTGTTATAAAGAGTGAACAAATAGAAAAACTATTTAAAATGACAAAGTTTACTGATGAAGGTGTTAGAAGATTTTCTAATAAACTTAGAAGAATGGGTGTAGATGATGAATTAAAAGCTATGGGAGCTAAAGAAGGAGACACCGTTAGAATCTTAGACTTTGAATTTGAGTATCAAGAATAATGCCAAACGGCATTATTTTTTATTGCTTATATTTTCTATTTATTGTATAATTTTTATGTATGATAATAGAGGTGTTAAATATGAAAACAAATAATAAAAAGATTGAAGTTATATCAATTATTATATTAATAGTATTGATTGTGGCATTGGGATTAACAGTATATCTAAGAAAGAATTCTATTACCAATGTTAATAAAGTTTTATCAGATAAATATGATGAAATTAAGTGTATAGATGAAGATTGTGATTATATTACAGTTTATGATGAATCAAAGGGTAAAGTGTTAATATATGATTCATATGGTAATAAAATTAGTAAGTATAGTAAATCTAATTCTAAAACTTTATATGATACTACTGTATCATTCTTATTATTTAAGAATATAAATAAAAGTGGTGAAATTAAAGAATATTATGTTACTAAAGTTAATGGTAAGAAAGTATATTCTAGTAAAAAAGAATTAGTAGTTTTATCTGATTATTTAATTGAAGAATTAGATGGTGATAAGAGTAATATTATTAACTATAAAGGTGATGTATTATTCTCAAATGTAACTAAGGTAAAAAGATATAAGAGTGTAACTGCTATTAAAGTTTTAGACGAAGAATATTTAATTAATGAAAGAGGAGATAGAACTCTTTCTGATTATGTTATTGATAGAGAAGTACTAGATGATGAAGGAGAAACATTATATTTAGTATTACAAGATTCATCTAAAGCATATTACTATTTTGATGCAAAAACTGAGAAGTTTAAAGGTGATAGTTTTAATTCATATGAATTTAATGAAGATAAGAAAACTATAAAAGCTTATAAAGAATCTAATGGAGAAACTACAATATTAGATATTGATAAAAAAGGTGTACAAAAAGAATCTGAAGAAGAATCTCAAGTTAAGATTATTAAGAAGATTAAACCTTTAATTGATGAAGATAAGTATAGAATATATCAAAAAGGATTATATAGTAATTTACAAGATAAAGTATTAGTAGATAACTTAGAAGATAATTCATTTGGTATATATGATTTAAAAGATAAGACTTATAAAGAATTATATAAATATACTAGTGAAAATGGATCATCTATTATTATTAGTTTTAAATCATATGATGATAATAAATATTTCCAAATTAATTGCACTGAAGGCATGTGCGGTGAACAAAAAATATTAGTATATGATGCAAAAGAAGGTAAAGTATTATTTGACTATGCATATAGTGATAATAAGATTAAGAACTTCACAGGTATTAAAGGTGGATATAAGCTAGTTAAATATACTGCTAATTCAACTGAAGAATTTAGTAATAAGTATGTTTTATATAACAAGAAAAATGAAATAGTTGTTTCATCAAAGAATATGATTACTGTAGTAGATAAAGATATTTTATTTGGTAAGAAGTATGATGAAGAGTCAGCTATTATATATTCTGCTAAATTAAAGAAAGTGTTTAATACAGATGATAATTTAGCTGAAAAACAAAAAGTAGGTAAAGAAAAAGTATATAAATATTCAGATGATGAATATACTTATGTAGTATCTACTAATGGTAAAGAATTATTTAAAGTTAAGAATTCTGAATCAAATATAGCATTTGCTAAAGATCTTATATTAAATGTTACAGATAAGAAAGTAACATTAATAAATGCTAAGAATAATAAGCTTGGAGAATATAAATTTGAAAAGAATGAAAGTCTTCTTTCAGAAGATGGACAAATAAATTTATCTTATAAGAAATCAATATTTGTAAATAACACTGTGGATAATTATGGTAAGATTGTTTACTATAATGGAACTAAGATTAAGAAATTAAAGAATACAAATATTGCTAGTGTTTCTCAAAGTAAAGATACAAAGAATGTTATTATAATTACTACTGATGGTAAAAAATACGGTTTCTTTATAGCAAAATAAATTTAAAAATCTAGTTTTAAACTAGATTTTTTTATGTTATAATTTTTATAGGTGATAACATATGTTCGAGTATATTAAAGGTATAGTAACAGAGATTAACTCTGGTTATATAGTAGTAGAAAATAATGGTATAGGATATTTAATATATGTATCTAATCCATATTCGTTTACTGAAAATAAAGAGTATAAAATATATTTATATCAAAAGGTAGCAGAAGATGAAAACTCTTTATATGGGTTTAAAACTAAAGAAGATAAAGATATGTTTTTAAGATTAATTAGTGTTAAAGGTTTAGGACCAAAAACAGCATTATCTTTATTCTCTGTAGGATCATTAGATACTTTAGTAGATGCTATTGAAAAAGAAGATATTAATTATATTAAGAAGTTCCCTAAAATAGGAGATAAAGTAGCTAGACAAATAATACTAGATCTTAAGGGAAAACTAGTTTCTAAAGAGAATAATATAGTAGAAGATACTGAATTAGTAGAAGCTTTAAAAACTCTTGGTTATAAACAAACTGATATTAAGAGTATCTTACCTAAAATAGATAATAGTTTAACTATAGAGGAAAAGATTAAACAAGGATTAAAACTATTATTAAAATAGAAAGGAATTAATTATTATGGATAGAATAGAAGATCCTAATATTATATTAGGTGATGATGAAGAAAGATTAAGACCTAGATATTTAAAAGAATATATTGGACAAAGAGATGTTAAAGAGAATTTAAAAGTATTTATAGAGGCTGCTAAAATGAGAAATGAACCTCTAGATCATACTTTATTATATGGTCCTCCAGGACTAGGTAAAACTACTTTAGCATATATAATAGCTAATGAACTAGGAACTAATATTAAAACTGCATCTGGCCCATCTATAGAAAAGTCTGGTGATTTAGCAGCAATACTATCTTCTTTAGAAGAAGGAGATGTATTATTTATTGATGAAATTCATAGAATGCCTAGATTTATAGAAGAAATTTTATATCCTGCTATGGAAGATTTCACTTTAGATATAGTAGTAGGTTCTGATGGATCATCCAGAAGTATTAAAATAGATTTACCTCCATTTACTTTAGTAGGAGCTACAACTAGAGCAGGTGATTTATCATCTCCACTTAGAGATAGATTTGGAATAATATCTAAATTAGATTATTATTCAATTAATGATTTATGTACAATAGTAAAAAGAACTGCATCAGTATTTGATATTGAAATAGAAGATGATGCAGCATATGAAGTTGCTAAAAGAAGTAGAGGAACTCCTAGAATAGCAAATAGACTACTTAAAAGAATTAGAGACTTTGCTTTAGTAGAGGGTACAGGTAAAATAGATTTAGAAATAACTGAATCTTCTTTAAGAAAACTTAAAGTAGATTCTGAAGGTTTGGATGTAACAGATCATAATTTATTAAAATCTATTATTTATAAATTTAATGGTGGTCCAGTAGGTATAGATGCTTTAGCATCCTCTATAGGAGAAGAAGTAACTACTATTGAAGATGTATATGAACCATATTTACTTCAAAATGGTTATTTAAAGAGAACTTCAAGAGGAAGAGTAGTAACAGAAAAAGCATATAAACAACTAGGAATTGACTATCAAAAGAATTTGTTTGAAGAATAATATAACTATCAGCAAATTGCTGATAGTTTTTTTGAAAGGGGGAATATATTATGAAAGACAAATTAGAAACAATATCAAATCTATTTGAAGGAAAAGAGATAAGAAGTATTTGGGATGAGAATAAAGAGGATTATTATTTTAGTGTAGTAGATGTAGTATATGCATTAACTGATTCATCTATACCTAAAAGATACTGGAGTGATTTAAAAAAAGATTTATTAAAAGAGGGAAGTCAACTGTACGAAAAAATAGTACAGTTGAAAATGAAAACAAAAGAAGATTTAGAGATGAAACTAGGAAGAAGTGTTATTTCTAAAGATAATAATCTTGATTATAAATATCCTAAAAATAATGATAAAATTGAAGAAAATAAAAACATATAATTTTATATGTTTTTTTATTACTTTATATAGTATAATATCTTTGGTGATTTAAATGAAAACTTCAGATTTTGATTACTATTTACCAGAAGAGTTAATTGCACAAACTCCTCTTAAAGATAGAGATGAAGCAAGACTGCTTGTATTACATAAAAAAACTGGTGAAATAGAACATAAAGTTTTTAAAGATATAATAGATTATTTAGAAGAGGGAGATGCTTTAGTTATTAATGATACTAAAGTAATACCTGCCAGAATTATAGGTACTAAAGAAGATACTGGTGCAGTAATAGAATTACTTCTTTTAAAAGATAAAGGAGAAGATACATGGGAATGTTTATCTAAACCTCAAAAAAGATTAAAAGAGGGTACTATTATTACTTTTGGAGATGGTTCTCTAAAGGCTAAAGTAGTTAAACTAGATAATGATGGTATAACTATAGTTAAACTATTATATAATGGTATACTTCTTGAAATATTAGAAAGACTAGGTACTATGCCACTTCCTCCATATATACATAAAAAATTAGAAGATGGTAATATGTATCAAACTGTATATGCTAAAGATTATGGTTCAGCAGCTGCTCCAACAGCAGGCCTACATTTTACAGATGAATTATTAGATAAGATTAGAGAAAAAGGAATAATAATAGTACCAGTTACTTTACATGTAGGACTAGGTACATTTAGACCTGTTATGGTAGATGATGTAACTAATCATAAAATGCATACTGAAAGTTATATATTTCCAAGTGAATCTGCTGATATATTAAATAAAGTAAAAGAATCAGGTAAAAAGATATTTGTAGTAGGAACTACTTCAACAAGAGTACTTGAAACTAATTTAAGTAGATATCCTAAGTTTACTCCAGAAGTAAGTGAAACAGATATATTTATTTATCCTGGTTATGAATTTAAAGCAGTAGATAATCTAATTACTAATTTCCATTTACCAAAGAGTACTTTAGTAATGTTAGTTAGTGCTTTAGCAGGTAAAGATAATATTATGAAAGCATACAAAGAAGCAGTAGATGAAAAGTATAGATTCTTTTCATTTGGTGATGCTATGCTTATCATAGATTAGAGGTCAATATGAAAATAAAATATGAATTAATAAAAAATGAAAAAAATACTAAAGCAAGACATGGTAAATTACATACTAATCATGGAACTTTTGAAACACCTATGTTTATGCCTGTAGGAACACAAGCTACTGTTAAAACTTTATCAGTAGAGGAACTATATGATGTTAATACAGGAATAATACTTGCTAATACATATCACTTATGGCTAAGACCTGGTGAAGATATAGTAGCTAAAGCAGGTGGACTACATAAGTTTATGAATTATAAAGGTCCAATACTAACAGACTCAGGTGGTTTCCAAGTATTTTCTTTAGCTAAACCAAAAGATATTACTGAAGAAGGAGTTATGTTTAAGAACCATTTAAATGGTGATAAATTATTACTTACTCCAGAAAAATCTATTGAGATTCAAAATAAATTAGATAGTGATATTGCTATGAGTTTTGATGAATGTGTTGGTTTTCCTCATACTAGAAAATATGTTGAAGAGTCAGTAGAAAGAACTCTTAGATGGGCTAAGAGAGGTAAAGATGTATTTAATAATGAAAATCAAAGTTTATTTGGTATAGTACAAGGTGCTGAATATGAAGATCTTAGAAAACATTGTGCAGAAGAACTTATTAAGATGGACTTTGATGGTTATTCAATTGGAGGAACTGCTGTTGGTGAACCAAAAGATGTTCAATACAAACAAGTAGAATACTCTTGTAAATATTTACCAGAAGATAAGGTAAGATATTTAATGGGAGTAGGAGATCCAATAGATATAATTGAAAACGTTATTAGAGGTGTTGATATATTTGATTGTGTTATGCCTACAAGACTAGCAAGACACGGTCATGCATATACTAAGTACGGTAAGATTAATCTTAAGAATAAAGGCTTTGAAGAAGATTTTACTCCAGTAGATGAAACATGTGATTGTTATGCATGTAAGAATTATACTAAGGCTTATATACATCATTTAATAAAAGCAGAAGAAACTTTAGGAGCTAGACTTCTATCAATTCACAACATAAGATATTTAATTAGATTAACAGAAGACCTAAGAAAAGCTATTGATGAGGATAAAATCCTTGAATATAAAGAAGAATTCTTAAAAAATTACAAGTTTTAGGTTTTAAAACTTGTATTTTTTTTGTATAATTAATATTAGAGAAAAGAATATTAAAGGAATATAGAAGTAGGAGATGGATTTATGAACACTTTAATTATTTGCGGAATTATATTAGCAGTTTATTTAGTATATTCTTTTGCAATATCAAAATTACTTAGAAAGGTTAATAAAAAGTGGTATTTAGGGTTTATACCTGTTGTTAATTTTATTGAATTATTAGAATTAGCAGAATACAAATGGTATAACATTTTAAAGTTTATTATTCCTCTTGGAATAATAGCAATATGTTACTTTGGAGGATTCAAAGAACAATTAATATATTTAATTGAAGGTTTTTCAGCATTATGCCTAGTATGGTATACTGCTATGCTTAAATATAGACTTTCAAAGAAATTTGGTAAAGGTATTTTATTTACAATTCTATTTATATTAATACCTGTAATACCATTTGTATTACTTGGATTTGATAAGTCTAATTATGATTATAAACTTGAATTTACTTCAAGTAAGTTAAAATTCTTAACAGTATTTTTAACAGTATTTTCTTTAGTTGCATCATTTACAATACTTATTCCAACTGTATTTGATAATATTACTAAAGGTTTAGATTTAGCTGGTGGATTTGAAATTCTATATAAAGTTTCACCTGCAGAAAAAGATGTTAAGCTTACTGAATCTATGGTAGAAGATACTTATAGAACAATGCTTAGAAGAATAGATACTTTAGGTGTATCAGAACCTGAAATTACAATTGAAGGAAAAGATAAAATAAGAGTTAAACTTGCAGGTATTTCTGATGTAGATACTGCAAGAAGTTATATTACATTAGCTGGAGAATTAACATTTAGAGATTCATCAGATAAAAAATTAATGGGTAAAGAAGTACTTAGTGGTTCAATGGCTGCTAAAGTATCACAAGATAGTAATGGTAGACCTGCTGTATCATTAAGTATTAAAGATAATGATACATTCTATAATGTTACATCTGAAATATCTAAAACAAGTGATCAATTAATAGTTATCTGGTTAGATTATAATCCTGAAACAGATAGTTATAAGACTGCTAACTGTGGACAATTTGATAACTTAGTAGAAGCTAAATGTTTATCTGCTGCTACAGTTTCTCAAGGATTTAGTAGTGATGTTATTATTCAAGGTAACTTTACTGAAGAACAAGTTCAAAATTTAGTAGACTTAATTAATTCAGGATCTAATAATGTTAAATTTAAAGAAATTTCTTCACAAACAGTAGGTTCTGCTTTTGGAGAAAATTCATTAGATAAAACTAAGATTGCTGGAGTAATCGGAATTGCATGTATTATTGCATTTATGATTCTTATTTATAACTTTGAAGGATTCATTTCATCAAGTGTTATTCTTGTATATGCATTCTTCACATTCTTAATTTATTATTTAATTGATGGTGTATTAACACTTCCTGGTATTGCAGCATTAGTACTTGGTGTTGGTATGGCTGTGGATGCTAATGTTATTACAGCAGAAAGAATTAAAGAAGAATTAAGAAAAGGTAAACCACTTAAAGAAGCTTATAAGAATGGTGTTAAAAACTCATTTAGTTCAATATTAGATTCAAACGTAACTACATTTATAGTAGCAGTTATTCTATTTATATTTGGTACAAGTTCTGTTAAGGGATTTGCTACAATGTTAATGATTAACATTGCTATGACAATGCTTATTGTAGTATTAGTTACTAGATTAATTACATATGTATTTATTAATACTGGATTCTTTAATAATAGATTAAAATTATTTATTAATCAAAGTAAGAAAGAAATAGTTAAATCTACTGAAAGAGTAGATTCAAGATTTGAAAAGAAAATTAAATTTGATTTTGCTAAGAACTTTAAGAAGTTAATAATTATACCTGCAATTATATTATTAGTAGGTGTAGGATTTGCTATATTTAAAGGATTTAACTTTGGTATAGACTTTACTGGTGGTACTGATATTACAGTTACATCTCAAAAAGCTTCATTAAAGAAAATTAATAAAACAGTTTCTGATTTAGGTTATACTGTTATTGAAAGTAGTGAATCAGATGATAATTACTACATAAAAGTATCTGAAATTTTAACTGATGATGCTGTTACTGATACTAAGAATGCTATTAGTGAAAAATATGATGCATCAGTAGATATTTCAGTAGTATCTAATTTAGTTAAAAAAGATTTAATAAAGAATGCAATTAAAGCATTATTAATAGCTTTAGTAGGTATTATCCTATATATCACTATTAGATATAAGTTTAGTTATGCTTTAGCAGCTATAATGGCATTATTACATGATTCTGTTATGGTAATTATGCTATTCTCAATCTTTAGAATTGAAATTAATTCTATCTTTGTAGCAGCTATCCTAACAATTATTGGTTATTCAATTAACAACACAATAGTTATATTTGATAGATTAAGAGAAAATATTAAAAAACATTATATGTCTAAAGAGTTTGATGAAGTAAAACTTAAAGAAATAGCTAATGCAAGTATTAAAGAAACTATATTTAGATCTATTAATACAACAATTACAACATTACTTCCAATTATTTGTTTAATTGTATTTGGTTCAAGAGAAATAATTGAATTTAATATTGCTATAGTTATTGGTTTAATTGTTGGATTATTCTCATCAGTATTCTTATCATGTTCATTCATGATTATTATTGAAAGAATGATAAATAAAAGTAAAAAGAAACAAGCTAAAAAAGCACCTAAGAAAGAAAATAAAAAAGAAACTAAAAGAAAGGTACAAGAATTAAGCGTAAAAGGAATTAATGCTTAATTCTTTTTTCTCAAAGAGAGGAGAATAAAAATGGAAAAGAGACTCGAAATAGATAATATTTCTGAGCTTATTGAGGCCGTTAAAGAATATATAGATGATGATGAAGTAACTAAGAATCTATGTAGAGCTTATGATTATGCTTCTATAGTACATAAGAATGATATTAGACTTAGTGGTGAATCATATATGCATCATCCACTTAATGTTGCATATACATTAACTAAATTAAATGCTGATCCAGATACATTATGTGCAGCATTACTTCATGATACTTTATATATTGGTAACGCTACATTAGAAGACATTAAAGAAAAATTTGGTGATGATATAGCAGACCTTGTTAATGGTATTACTAAGATTAACAAATTAAATTTATCTGCTGATACAGAAGACCATATCAATTATTATAAAAAGATAATAGTAGGTCTATCTGAAGATGTACGTATTATTATTATAAAACTTGCTGAAAGATGTCAAAATATGAGAACTTTATGGGCTATTCCTGAAGATAAACGTAGAGAAAAATCTAAAGAAACATTAGAAATATTAGTTCCTATAGCTCATAGACTTGGACTTGGTGAATTAAAGACTGAACTTGAAGTTTTATCATTAAAATACTATAAACCAAATGAATTTATATCAGTTGAAGAACAATTAGATAATACAGAAGAGGAAAGACAACAAATAGTAGATAATATGATTAAAGAAGTATCTAAGATATTGGATGCTAATAACATAGAATACGAAATAAAGGGTAGAGCTAAATCAATTTATTCTATATATAATAAATTATCTAAGGGTAAGAAATTCTCTGAAATATACGATTTATATGCCCTTAGAGTACTTGTTAATACTGTTCCTGAATGTTACCAAGTAATGGGTATTATTCACTCTGTATTTAAACCTATGCCAAAAAGAATTAAAGACTATATAGCAAACCCTAAAACAAATATGTATCAATCTATTCATACAACAGTATTTGGTCCTTTTGATAAGTTATATGAGATTCAAATTAGAACATATGAAATGGATAGAATAGCAGAAAAAGGTATTGCATCACATTGGTCATATAAAGAAAAAGGTAAAGGTCTTCAAGATAACATGGAACAAAAACTTCAAATGTTTAGAAATATCATGGAAATCAATGAAGAAAATGAGTCTGCTAATGACTTTGTAAGTACTGTTAAGAATGAAGTATTAGGTAATAGTATATATGTTTATACTCCTAGAGGAGATGTATTTGAACTTCCAAAAGGAAGTACTCCAATAGACTTTGCTTATAGAGTTCATACTGGTGTTGGAGAAAAGATGGTAGGAGCCCTAATTAATGATTCTATTGCTAAATTAGATCAAGAATTAGAGTCTGGAGATATAGTTAAAATTATTACTAATAAAAATGCTACTCCATCAATTGAATGGATTAATATGGCTAAAACTTCTCAAGCTAAAAGTAAGATTAAAGCTTATTTTACTAAGATGGATAAAGTAGAAGCTATTACTAAAGGTAAAGATTTATTCTTAAAAGAAATTAGAAGAAGAAAATGCTCTATTAATGATGTAATGGATAAGTTAGATGTTATTCTATCTAATTTAAAACTTGAAAGTGAAGATGATCTTTATTATTCAATTGGAGTAGGTAAATATACATCTATTCAAACAGTAAATATTGCATTTAAAGAAGAAGAAACAAAAGAAGATTTTGTATTAGATAAGATTCTTAATAAACAAGATACATCTAGTGATTATAAGAATGATATACTGGTTAGTAATATATCTGATATTAAAGTTACATTAGCTAAGGGATGTAAACCTATAAAGGGAGATCCTATTATAGGATATATATCTAGAGGTCAAGGTGTAATTATTCACCATAAAGACTGCAAAAATGTATCTCATGATGAAAGAGTAATAGAAGTTAAGTGGAATGAAAATACTACTAGAAAATATGAAACTCAAATAAATATAGTTGCTGTTAATAAAGAAAATACATTAGTAGATATTATTAATACAGCATCATCAAATAATATTTCAGTATCTAAAGTAAACACTATTTATAATCAAGATACTAATACGTATGAGTTAAATATTAAAGTATCTGATTTAGAAACTCTTAATAAATTCTTTGCTAATTTAAAAAGAAATAGTGATATTAAATCAGTTGAAAGGGTATTTGTATGAGAGTAGT
This sequence comes from Bacilli bacterium, assembly GCA_017553685.1. GTDB lineage: Bacteria > Bacillota_I > Bacilli_A > RF39 > UBA660 > RUG13038. The sequence goes on from JAFZKH010000001.1 coordinate 99,801, forward strand.
TATACAAAGAGTAACTGAGGCATCAGTAAACGTTAATAATTCATATACTGAAAGTATAGATAAAGGGTATATGATATTACTTGGAATATGTAATGGAGACACTACTGATGATTTAGAATACTTAGTATCTAAAATAGAAAAGCTAAGAATATTTGAAGATGATAATCAAAAAATGAATCTTAGTATTAAAGATATAAATGGTGAAATACTTTTAATTAGTCAATTTACTTTGTATGCTAATACTAAAGATGGAAATAGACCATCATTTACTGATTCAATGAAGTTTGATGAAGCAAATAAAATGTATGAAGTATTTAAAGAAAGATTAAAAGAAACTAATATACCATTTAAAACTGGTGAGTTTGGAGCAAACATGAAAGTTAGTTTAATAAATGATGGACCAGTTACTATAATAATTGATTCTAAGGATCGTTAAGATATAGACAATTATTATAAAAATGTTATAATAATATTGCAAGAAAGGGATAATAAAATGAAAAAAGAAACAATAACAGGTATTAGTAAACAATATGAACCAATACTTATTTATTTAGTAAGTTTACTTGGATTTATATTCTCATTTTTAAAAGACGAAGTAGATAAAGAAGTTAGATGGACTTATAACCAAGCAGGAGCTATATTTATGGTTTATGCTGGTATTGGTGTAGTTAGTTCTTCAATGGTATTTATACCAGTTGTAGGATGGGCTTTATCATTAGTTTTATGGATGGCTGAAGTAGCAGTTCTAGTATTTACTATTATTGCTTTAATTAAAGCTTGTCAAGGTGAACATTATGAAATTCCATTATTAGCAGATTTAGCTAAATCTATTTGGAAATGGGAAGAACCTGTAAAAAAAGATACTAAAAAGATTAAAGATGCAGAAATTAAATCAGAAAAGAAAACTGCAAAGAAATAATAAAGTAAGAAGATAAATATATCTTCTTTTTTTGTGCTATGGTATAATGAAAGTGGTGATAATATGAAAGTTTTAATATCTGCTGGAGGTACAGGAGGACATATATATCCTGCACTAGCAATTGTAGATAAAATATTAGAAAAAGATAAAAAGGCAGAATTTTTATATATTGGAACTACTAATAGAATGGAAAAAGATATTATTCCTGAAAGAGGATTACCATTCTTTGGAATAGAAGTATATGGTCTTAAGAGAAGTTTTAAACCAAAAGATATAGTATTTAATATAAAAGCTATATTTAAGTATTTAAAGAGTACTTCTATAGTTAAAAAGAAAATAAAAGAATTTAATCCTGATATAGTTGTTGGGGCAGGTGGTTATATAACTGCACCTGTTATTAAGATGGCTAAAAAACTAGGATATAAAACTATAGTTCATGAACAAAATAGTATTCTTGGTTTATCTAATAAGATGAATTTAAAGTATACAGACACTTTATGTACTTCTTTTAAAGATATGAAGGTAGATAAGTGTAATTATGTATATACAGGAAATCCTACTTCAGAAAGTGCTAAAAATGCCTCTAAAATGGATTTAAAAGAACTAGGTATTAATAATAATAAAAAGACTGTAATAATAGTTATGGGTTCTTTAGGATCTATGACTGTTAGTAATGTTTTAAAAGAATCTTTAACTAAATTTGATGATAGTTATAATACTATTATTATTACTGGTAAAGATTATTATGATTCATACTTAGGTTTAGAAAAAGGAGATAATGTATATTTATTTCCATATATGAATAATTTTTCATCTCTTATGAAATCATGTGATTTAATTGTTACAAGAGCAGGAGCTTCAACTATTTCAGAAATAGCTGCTACTAATACTCCTACAATCTTTGTACCAAGTCCATATGTTACTGAGAATCATCAATATAAGAATGCGATGTCTTTAGTTAATGATAATGCAGCATTAATACTTGAGGAAAAAGATTTGACAGTAGATTCACTTGTTAATATGATTAATAATACTATTAATGATGATGATAAAATAAAAGAATTAAAGAAGAATTTATCTAAGTTTGAAATAGATAATTCAGCAGAAAAAATATATAACGAAATAATAAAATTAATAAAGGAATAATTATGAATAATGTAATATCTAAATTAGATGATAGTTATAAAATATTAGATAATCAAGATTTAAGTAAATATACTACTTATAAAGTAGGAGGAATAGCTAAATATATTATTTATCCTGCATCTATAGATAAATTAGTAGAATTAGTTAAATTACTTAGAGAAAATAATATTAAATTTAAAGTAATGGGTAATGGATCTAATCTTATATTTTCATCTAAAGAATATGATGGTGTAATAATTAAATTAAATAACTTAAATAATGTTACTATTGAAGATAATATAGTTACTGTAGAAGCAGGATATCCTGCTATTAAATTAGCTCTAGAAACAGCTAATATGGGCTTATCTGGTCTTGAATTTGCATCTGGTATACCAGGAGCAATAGGAGGCTTAACTTATATGAATGCTGGTGCTTATTTAAGTGAAATGTCTAAAATAGTAGATGAAGTAACAGTATTGGACAAAGACAATAATGTAATTACTTTAAAGAATAAAGATATGAATTTTTCTTATAGAAGTAGTATATGTAAAGAAAAAGAGTATATTGTTTTAAAAGTTAAACTTATATTAGAACATGGTAATAAAGATAGTATTCTTGCTTTAATAGAAGATAGAAAAAGAAGAAGAATAGAATCTCAACCACTAGAATATCCATCAGCAGGTTCAGTATTTAGAAATCCTGAAGGATTATTCTCTGGTAAATTAATAGAAGACCTAGGATTAAAAGGATATTCTATAGGAGGAGCAACAGTATCTAAAAAACATGCTAATTTTATAATAAATGAAAATAATGCTTCAGGAGAAGATATTAGAAACCTAATTCTATATATTAAACAAAGAGTTAAAGAAAAATATGGTATAGATTTAATTATTGAACAAGAATTTGTTAATTGGGAGTAATTATGAAAAAGAAAAAGAAGAAAAGGAAATTAAAAAAAGTATTTGTATTTATTTTTTCTATATTTATAATAGGTGCTATTATATTTCTTTTGTCTTTAGTAAAAGTAAAGGGGTATTATGTTTTAGGTAATAGTTATGTAGATGAAGATACTATTCTAGAAACATGTAATCTAGATGAAGATACATCTTACTTTTTGACTTGGTCTTTCTTAATTAATAATAAATGTAAACATAATAGTATGATAAAGACTGTTAAAGTAGATCATACTAAAACATTTGAAATAAAGCTTATAGTAGAAGAATATAAAGTATTATTTAAATATAATAATTATGCTATTAATGAACTAGGTAAGAAGATAGATTCACCTAATGAAGATGCACCTGTGCTTATTAATAAAGTAAGTGATAAAGAAATATATAATAAATTTATTAAAAAAATGAATAAAGTAGATAGTGAAATCCTTAGTATAGTATCAGATATTAAATATGATCCTAATGATGTTGATAATGAAAGATTCTTATTTTATATGAATGATGGTAATATGGTATATGTTACTTTAAGTAAGATATCTAAGATTAATTCTTATCCATCTATTACTAAAACTATTGGAAATAGAAAAGGAGTTTTATATTTAGACTATGGGAATTATTTTGTTCCTATGGAATAAAACTCTTTTTTTTTATTAAAAAAAATGGTATAATATTACTAATAATAGAGAGGTATTCTTTATGAGAAAAATATATACTGCAATTGATATTGGTTCTGATACTTTTAAGATAGTAGTAGTAGAAAAAGTTAATAATAAATTAAATGTATTAGCATCTAATATATATCCTTCTTTAGGTATTGAAAAGGGTGTTATAGTTGATGAAAATGAAGTATTAGCAACACTAAAAGAAGCACTAAAGAAGATTAATAATACTCTTAATTTAGAAATCAAAAAAGCATTAATAAATGTACCAATGGATGATGCAAATTATAAAATAGTAGATGGATATACTACTATTACAGGAGAAGATAATATTGTTACATCAGATGATATATTAAACTCACTTCAAGCATCTATTTATAATAAAATACCTGATGATGAAGAATTAGTTACTGTTATGCCTATTAAATACTTATTAGATGATAGAACAGAGGTTAAAAATCCAAGGGGATTAAAGGCAAATAAACTAAGTACTTTAGTTATGATGGTAACTGCTCCTAAAGCTACTTTATATAGAAATTTAGCTTTATTTGATAAAGCAGGTATAGAAGTAGTAGATATACTATTTGGTAATATAGGAGACTATTATACATTTAAAGATGATAATTATGATAAGAGTACTACAGCTGTTATTAATATTGGTTTAAATAAGACTGATATTGCTATATTTAATAAAGGAATTATAACTACATCTAAAGTATTACCTATAGGAACAGTAAATATAGATGAAGATATCTCATATGTATATAATATTCCTTTAGATAAAGCTAGAAAAATAAAAGAAATATTTGTTAATTTAGATAAAAAAGAGACTTCTAAAGAAGATTATTATGAAACAAAAGATAAATCTGGTATAAAAATCAGTATTAATCAAAAAGAAGTTAGTGAAATTGTATATAATAATTTATTAGAAATAATAAAAAAAGCAAAAAAAGAATTAAATAACTTAACAAAAAAAGAAATTCATTATATAATTATAACAGGTGGAATAAGCAATATTCCTGGTTTTGATACCATTTGCTCTGAGGTATATAATGAAGTAGTATCTCATAGATTAAATGTAATTGGTATTAGAGATAATATGTATTCTTCATCTTATGGAATTGTTAAATATTTCATAAATAAACTAGAATTAAGAGGAAGAGAATATTCTATGTTTAGTGATGAAGAAGTAACTAAAATAGTAAGTAACTGGGCTAAGAACGAAGATACTAAAGTATTTAGTAAGTTCTTTAGTCGTTTATTTGATAAGGAGGACTAATTATGGCATTAGAAATTGATCAATTAGCTAAAATAAAAGTTATTGGTGTAGGTGGCGGTGGAAACAACGCTATTAATAGAATGATTGAATCTGGTATTAAAGGTGTTGAATTCATTGTTGCTAATACTGATTCACAAGCACTTAGAAATTCAAAAGCTGAAATAAAACTTCAACTAGGTAAAACTGGACTTGGAGCTGGAGCTAAACCTGAAATAGGTAGAGCAGCTGCTGAAGAAAGTAAAGATGAAATAAAAGAAGTTTTAAAAGGTGCTGACATGGTATTCGTTACATGTGGTATGGGAGGAGGAACTGGTACAGGAGCTGCTCCAGTTATTGCTGAAATATCACAAAGTTTAGGTGCTTTAACAGTAGGTATTGTTACTAAACCATTTAGTTGGGAAGGTAATAGAAGATCTGCTAATGCTGAAGAAGGACTTGAAAAATTAAAAGAACATGTTGATACTTTAATAATTGTTCCAAATGATAGATTAAAAGAAATTATTGATAAGAATACTCCAATGCTAGCTGCATTTAAAGAAGTAGATAATGTATTAAGACTTGGTGTTCAATCAATATCTGATTTAATTGCTGTTAATGGACTAGTTAACCTAGACTTCGCAGACGTTAAAACAGTTATGGAAAATAAAGGCGATGCTTTAATTGGTATAGGTGTTGCTTCTGGTGAAAATAGAGCTATTGAAGCTGCTAGACAATCTGTTAGTTCACCACTTCTTGAAACTGATATAAGAGGTGCTACAGATGCTATTGTTAATATTACAGGTGGTAATAGCTTAGGATTATATGAAGTACAAAATGCTGTTGAAGTTATTAGACAAGCATCTGGTACAGATATTAATATAATATTTGGTGCTGTTATTAATGAAAGTCTTGAAGATGATGTAATTGTTACAGTAGTAGCTACTGGATTTGATAAAGTAGGAGATGCTTATATGGATTCTCTTCATGAGCAAGTAATTGAAATGAATACTCCAGTATCAAGTTCAGATGATTCTGATGATGATGATGGTTGGGATATACCAGATTTCATTAGAAATAGAAAAAATTTATAATTGTAAAAAAGAAGTGTAAACTTCTTTTTTTTTGTCTTTTTATATTTACAAAAAATCTATATAATTATATAATTGAATTAACCAGTGGGAGAAAGTGGTTGAATGTGGGGGATAAATATGTTAATGGGAGAGTTTCATCACAATTTAGATGATAAAAACAGACTTATAATTCCTTCTAAGTTTAGATATGAACTTGGTTCTAAGTTTATTGTCACTAGAGGTATTGAAAAATGTTTGTTTGTTTATCCAGTAGATGAGTGGAATAAGATAATTGAAAAACTTAACACACTTCCATTTACTAACAAAGATGCTCGTACATTCATGAGGATGTTCTTATCAGGGGCCACTGAGTGTGAACTTGATAATAATGGAAGAGTTTGTATTGCTTCGCCTTTAATGAATTATGCTTCTTTATCTAAAGAATGCGTAGTTATAGGTGTTGGTGATAGACTTGAAATTTGGGATCAAGATATGTTTAATAACTTCTTTAATGATAATATTGAAAACTTTAGTGATGTAGCGGAGAATTTATTTAGTGCATATTAGTGTTTTACTTAATGAATCAATAGAGAATTTAAATATTAAAGAAGATGGAATATATGTTGATGCTACTTTAGGATACGCTGGTCATAGTTCACAAATATTAAATCGAATAGCAAGGGGTTGCTTATTCGCCTTTGATCAAGATGGGGAAGCTATCGAATATAGTAAAAAGATTCTTGATCAAATTAATGATAATTACGAAATTATTAATACTAATTTCGTAAATATAAAAGATGAACTTAATAAAAGAAATATTAAGGGAGTTGATGGAATATTATTTGACTTAGGGGTATCTTCGCCTCAATTAGACGAAGCTGAAAGAGGATTTAGTTTTCATAACGATGCTAAGCTTGATATGAGAATGAATCAAAATCAGGAGTTATCTGCCTTTGAAGTAGTAAATAATTATCCAAAAGAAAAATTAATAAAAATATTCTTTGAATATGGTGAAGAAAAATTCTCTAAATCAATTGCAGAAGCAATATGTAAATATAGAGAATCTAAACCTATAGAAACCACATTAGAATTAACTGAAATAATTAAAAATTCAGTACCTGAAAAATATAGAAGACTTCATCATCCTGCTAGGAAAGTATTCCAAGCAATAAGAATAGAAGTTAATGATGAATTAAATGTTTTAGAAAAAGCATTAAATGATTCATTAGAACTATTAAATCCTGGTGGAAGATTATGTGTTATTACATTCCATTCACTAGAAGATAGAATAGTTAAAAATAAATTTAAAGAAGTAACAAAAGAAAATGAACTTTATAAAGGTATGCCTAATGTACCTGATGAATATAAAGTTAAATATAAATTAATAGGTAAATTTAAACCTACAAAAGAAGAATTAGAAAATAACAATAGATCTAGAAGTTCAATTCTTAGAGTTATTGAAAGAATATAAGGAGGATAAAATGGGAAAGAAATTAAGAGGCAAAAAGAAAACTTTTGAGAAAAATTTCATAACCTTTGGTGGTATATTATTACTATGTTTATTTGCTATTTGTTTCTTTGCCAACAATAGCTTATCTTCATTAAATGTAGAAGTTGAAGAATTAAAAACAGAGGTAAGAATTCAATCAGAATCAAACCAAGGATTATCTATGAAAATAAATGAACTTGCATCTTTAGAAAACGTAAACGAAGTTGCAAATAATACTGGATTAGCTTATAATAATAGTAATATTAGAATAGTTAATAGTAGATAGGAGAATTTACAATGAAAGAAAAAGTACCAAATAAAATAAACGTAAATAAATTTGTTATTTTATTTGGACTTTTTTTATTTGCTGTAATAATAGCCAGATTAATATATTTAAATTTATCTCCTAATATAGATGGTATTAATCTATCTAAATTTGCTAAGAATAGAAACACAGTTAAAAAGACATTAGCTGCTAATAGAGGTACAATATATGATTCAAATAATGAAGTTTTAGCAGAAACAGTAGATTCATATACTTTAGTAGCATACTTAGATAAATCTAGAAGTAAAAATAGTACTAAACCAAGACACGTAGTGGATGTAGAAACTACTGCTAAAGCATTAGCTCCTAGAATTAATATGACTGAAGAAAGACTTGTAGAACTTATGAGTCAAAAGGGATTATATCAAGTAGAACTTGGACCTGGTGGTAAAGGACTTACTGAACTTCAAAAAGAAGAAATAGAAAAACTAGAATTACCTGGTATAGGATTTATATCCACTAAGAAAAGATATTATCCTAATCTAGATTTTGCTTCATATGTAATAGGTTATGTTAGAGAATATGATGACGGTGAAGTAAAAGGTGAAATGGGTATAGAAGCTAAATATAATAGTGAACTTACTGGAGTAGATGGATCTGTTACATATCAGCAAGATGCTTTAGGATATAAATTAATTAATTCACCTGAAATAAGAATAGATAAAGAAGATGGATATGATATTTATTTAACTATAGATTCTAATGTACAATTAATGACAGAAAGAGCATTAAATGATGCTTTTGGTAGATCATATGCATCTAAAGCTATATTTGTAGTAGCTGAAGCTAAAACTGGTAAGATATTAGCATCTGCTACTAAACCAAGTTTTGATCCAAATATAAAGAATATTGAAAACTATCTAGATCCACTTGTATCTTATTCATATGAACCTGGTTCTACTATGAAAACATTTACTTATATGGCTACAATGGAAAAGGGTAATTATAATGGTTCTGATACTTATGATTCAGGTACTATTAAAATAGATGATTATACTATTAAAGACTGGAATACTTATGGTTGGGGTAATATTTCATATGATTATGGATATGCACAAAGTTCTAACTTAGGAGTAGTTAATTTAACTCAAAAATATATAACTGGTCAGGAATTAAAAGATTACTTAAAGAAACTAGGATTTGGTTCTAAAACAGGTATAGAATTACCTGGAGAAGTATCTGGTAAAATAGATTTCCAATATAAAGTAGAAGTAGCTACTGCATCATTTGGCCAAGGTATAACTATTACACCAGTTCAAATGATTAAAGCATTAACTGCTATATCAAATGATGGTTATATATTAAATCCTACAATAGTAGAAAAAGTAGTATCTCCATCTACAGGAGAAGTAATATATCAAAATAAACCTCAAAAGGGAACTAAAGTAGCATCTAAAGAAACTGTTACTAAGATAAAATCATTAATGAATGATGTTGTAACTATAGGAACAGGTACTAACTTTAATATGGAAGGTTATGATATTATAGGTAAAACTGGTACAGCAGAAGTATATAATGCAAACAGTGGAGGATATTATAATACTACATATAGAAATATAAGATCTTTTGCAGGTATGTATCCTAAAGATAATCCTAAATATATTATTTATATTGCATTTGAAAATGCACCATCAAGTAATGAAATGGCAGATGCTGTTAAATCACTTATTCAAGATATAGAAGCTTATTATAATTTAACAAATGTAAGAGCAGACACTAATTCTATTAAGATGACTGAAAACTATTCAAATAAGAAAGTAAATGATGTTAAAACTATATTAGAACAAAATGGTATTAACTATGAAGTAATAGGGGACGGAGATGTAGTTATTAATCAATATCCAAAAGAGAATAACTATGTTGATGGTAAATTACTTCTTAAAACAAATGGTAATATAGGAGAATCTGATTTAAAGAATTATTCTACTAAACTATTAAAGAACTATTGTAAATTAATAAATGCTGAATGTAATATAGTAGGTAATGGATATGTAACTAATTATAGTTATGAAAAAGATGATACAGGTAAAATAATAAAAGTAAATGCAGAACTTACTTTACCTACAGTACAATAAAAAAAGAGACGATTAATCGTCTCTTTTATTTTACAAATTCGAAGGCGCCCCCCTGAAGTTGCGCCTTCTTAAAAAAGAATAAAAAGGGGTTGGCTAGTGTGATACTAGCAGCCAATTCGCCATTCGGGAATTGGTATCAATTATATTAATGATTTTAGGTACTTTTGTCAACTAAAAATTGAAAAAAATATTAAAAAAATGATATAATTTATCTAGGTGATAACATATGTTTGGTTTAGATACTATAAAAGGCATTGGACCTTCTACAATTGATAAATTAAATAAGCTAGATATATATACTGTAGAGGACTTAGTTTCATACTATCCATATAAGTATAAACTACTAAGAAAAACATCTTTAGATGAAGAAAAAGTAACAGTAGCAGGTAAAATAATATCTACACCAGCATTATCTTATTTTAAAAAGATGAATAGACTTTCATTTCAAATGGAAGTAGAAAAAAAGATAGTAACAGTTACTATCTTTAATAGGGGTTTCCTAAAAGATAAATTATCTTTAGGTAAATCTATAACAGTTCTAGGTAAATATGAAAAGAATAGTATTACTGCATCAGATATTATTCTATATGATATAGGAAATGGTACTACTGTTATACCAGTTTATCATTTAGTAAAAGGACTAACATCTAAAAATATAAATAAATATATAAATGATGCTTTAAAAGCATCATATGTTTATGATTATATTCCAGATGAATTATCTAATAAATATAACTTTATATCTAAAAAAGAGGCTATATATAAAGCTAATAATCCTACTTCTATAAAAGATTTAGATATATCAAGAGATAGACTTAAATATGAAGAATTATTTATATATTCTTTAAAGATGAATTATTTAAAATCTAAAAGAGATAATAAAGGAATATCTATTATAGTAGATAAAACTAAAATAAATGAGTTTATTTCATCTTTAGAGTATTCATTAACAAAAGATCAAAAAAATGCTTTAGAGGATATCTTTAAAGACATGGAGTCTAATTCAAGAATGAATAGATTAATCGAAGGTGATGTTGGATCTGGTAAAACAATAGTGTCTCTAATTACTATGTATGCTTACTTTTTAAATGGTTATCAGTCTACTTTAATGGCTCCAACAGAAATACTTGCTATTCAGCATTATAATACTATGATTAAACTATTTAAGGACTTTAATATAAATGTAGCATTAATTACTTCATCTACTAAAAAGAGTGAAAAAAATAAGATATATGAAGGTTTAAAAACAGGCTTAATTAATATGGTAGTAGGCACTCATTCTCTTTTAAATGAAGAATTAGAATTTAATAACTTAGGTCTAGTAGTAACTGATGAACAACATAGATTTGGAGTTAATCAAAGAAAGAATCTAAGAAATAAAGGTAACAATGTAGATGTATTATATCTTTCTGCGACACCTATACCTAGAACGTATGCTTTAACTCTTTTCGGTGATATGGATATATCTATTATAGAAAGTAAAATATCTGGTAGAAAAGAAATAACTACTAAAGTATTTAAAAATAATCAAACTGATGAATATTTAAATATGATTTATAAAGAATTAAAAGAAGATCATCAAGTATATATAGTATCTCCTTTAATAGAGTCAGAAGATGAATCTTTAGATATTAAAAAGTTAAAAGAAAAGTTTTCTTTAGCATTTAAAAACTATAATATAGATATTCTTCATGGTAAGATGAAATCTAAAGAAAAAGATGAAATTATGACAAGATATAAAAATCATGATATAGATATATTAATATCTACTACTGTAATAGAGGTAGGAGTAGATGTAAAGAATGCTACTATGATTGTTATATTTGATGCAGAAAAGTTTGGTTTAGCTACACTTCACCAATTAAGAGGCAGAGTAGGAAGAAATGATTTAGATTCTTATTGCTTATTAATATCTAATAAAGAAACAGAAAGACTTAAAATAATGGAATCTATCCATGATGGGTTTAAACTTTCAGAAGAAGACTTCAAACTTCGTGGATCTGGAGATTTATTTGGAACGAGACAACATGGAGATATGAATTTTAAAGTAGCAAAATTACCTAGAGATTTAGATGTACTTAAGGCTTCTAATGAAGATTCTAAAAAAATTTTAAAGGATATTGATAAATATCCTTTACTTCAAAATATTATAAAAAGTACCGTCAATCACGATTGACAAAAACACTAAAATATTTTATTATAAATATAGCATAACAAGATAAAAGTTATGCTCACTTTTACTGGCTTTTGTAAAAGTGAACCAAACCCCCTGAAGGAGCCTTATGGCTCCACTTTTTTTATAATTTTGAATGTGGTATAATTATTAAAGAAAGTAAAAATGGAGTGCTTATATGGGATTATTTAGTAAGAAAAAGAAAAAAGAAGAAAAGAAAGTTTTAGTTATGATTGGCGGCGGAGATGAATCTATAATTATTAAGGTGCCAAAAGGTAAAAGAATATTAACACCAAATGGATTCATTATTGCTGGAGAAACTTTAGAAGAAAACAAATTAAGATATGAAAAGAGATTTGAAGAGTCTATAAAAAGATGGGATGAAATGAATAAAAAACATGACAAAAGTCTAGCAAAAAGATTTAAACCACTTTCAAAGAATAATAATATTAAAAGAATTCAATAAGAACTTTATAAGGAGTAAAAATGAAAAAGAAATATATAATAATAACAATTATATGTCTAGTTATATCAGTAGTATCAGGAATAATATCTAAAGACCTAGTAGTAGGTGGTTCAATGCTTTTTTCTGGACTATTATGTGCTTATTTAGCTAGTGAAGGTAAAAAAATAAACTATATATTTGGCTTTATTAGTTATATACTAATGGGATATGTAGCATTTAAGAATAATTTATTTGGTATATTTTTCTTTTATATATTTATATTTGCACCATTACAAATTAAAGGATTTGCTACATGGGGTAAAAATTTAAATAGAAAAAATGATGTAAAAGTTAGAGAGTTTACTTTAAGTAATTCAATCATAATTACATTATCTTGTATAGCAGGTAGCCTTTTACTTGGATATATATTAACTTTAATACCTACACAAAGATTAGCATTTATGGATGCTACATCAAATTGTATAAATCTATGTGGTATTATCCTAATGATATTAAGATTTAAAGAAGCTTGGTGGCTTTGGTTAATAAATAATATTATTGATTTAGTTATTTGGATTATAACAGTAGTACATGGTGGTGATGGTTCTACTATGGTTTTATTAGTCTCTATTGGTTATTTATTAATAAATATATATGGTATTATTAAATGGAGTATAGCTGCTAAAAAGACTAAGAAAAAGTATAAAATAGCATAGTGTAAAGTAATCTATTATTAGATAATTATGCATGATATAATGAAAGTAGGAGGTATTTATGAAAAAGATTGGTTTATTATTTTTAATTGTTTTATCAGTATTTTTAATTACAGGTTGTGGTAGTACTAAGGGAGAACCTACAAAGAAAAAGAGTTTATTTGATACAAAGAAAACTATGACTTGTACAAAAGAAGAAGTAGATGAAGATGGTTATAAGACAAGTAGTACTTATAAAATTACATATACATCTAAAAAAGTAACAAAAGTAGATTCTGATTCTATTATGGAAATGGATTCTGAAACAATTGATTGGGTATATACTTTTGGTCAAGCAATAGCTACTGAATTAGATAAATTAGATGGTATTACTGCAAGTTATACAAAGATAGATAGTAATAAAATTGAAATGAAGTTAATTGCTGTATATGATAAAATTGATCCAGAACAAGTAAAAGAAGCTCTAGGTGGATTATCAGATGATACTGATTTCTATACTAAAACTGATATAACTGTAGATGAATTTATAAAACAAAACCTAGAAGGATTCACATGTAAATAAAAAGAATAATCTAAGATTATTCTTTTTTTATGTTATAATTATATTGGTGATAATAAATGTTTGAAAACAAAAAAATATTAATACTTGGTTTAGCAAGATCTGGATATGCTGCTGCTAAGTATTTAATTAATCATAATAATGAAGTAATATTAAATGATAATAAAGATGAAGAAAAGCAAGATAAGAATCAAGTAGAGGAATTAAAGGCTTTAGGAGTTAAACTTGTATTTGGTTCTCATCCTGATGAATTATTAGATGACTCATTTGATTATTTAATTAAGAATCCTGGAGTACCAATAGATCATAAATATGTTTTAAAAGCTAGAACTCTTGGAGTAGAAGTTATTAATGAAGCAGAAATGGCTTTTAGATTATTACCTGAAGGAGTTAATTTAATGTCTATTACAGGTACTAATGGTAAGACTACTACAACTACTTTAACTTATTTAATTATGAAGGAATACTATAAAGATAAAGTATATTTAACAGGTAATATAGGATATCCTATGATAGATTTAATTGGTAAAGTAAAACCTGGTGATTATATTGTAATGGAAGTATCATGTCAACAATTAGAAAACATGAGTGAGTATAAACCAAATGTTGGATTAATTACTAATTTTAGTCCTGCTCATATTGATTTCTTAAAGAGTTATGAAAACTATAAAAGAGTTAAAGCAAAAATATTTGCTAATCAAACTATTAATGATGTAGCTATTTTAAATGCAGATAATGAAGATGTACTTAATGAAACTAAAGATATTAAATCTACTAAGAAATATTTCTCATCTAAGAAGAAAGTAGATGGAACATATTTAGTAGGTGATGATATTTATTACTATGATGAATATGTACTTAGTAGATCTGATATTAAAATAGCTGGTATGCATAACGTAGAAAATGTTATGGCTGCTACTACAATAGTAAAAGAGTATAATGTACCTTCTGAAGTAATTAAAAAAGTAGTATCAGAATTTAATGGAGTAGAACATAGATTAGAGTTTTCTGGTGAAGTAAATACAAGAAGATTCTATAATGATACAGAAGCTACTAATATTAAATGTACTCAAATAGCATTATCTTCATTTGAACAAGATACATTTATTATTTTAGGTGGTATGGAAAGAGGACAATCATTTGATGATTTAACTCCATATATGAAAAATGTTAAAGGAATCTTAGCAATTGGAACATGCAGAAATAGAGTAAAAGAATTTGGTGATAAATTAGGTATACCTACAATAGTACATGAATTCTTAAAAGATGGATTTAAAGAATTATATGATATGTCTACACCAAATTCAGTAATACTTTTATCTCCTGGATCAGCTTCGTGGGATCAATATAAAGAATGTGAAGTTAGGGGAGCAGAGTTTAAAGACTTAGTAAAAAAACTAAATGAGTAATCATTTAGTTTTCTTTTTGTTCAATTCTATTATTATTTTTAGGTATTAACACTTTTTCATATCTTATTGATTTACGAGATTTTTTTCTATGGTATTCTATATCATAGTTTGGAAGATAGTAGTTATAGAATATATCTCTTTTTTTATCATAATATAGTATTAAATATGAAGTTACTTTAGTTTCTTCATTTAGATATGTTCTTATTATTACATATTCTGTTTTTGGTAAATCTGCTGTACTAAACATTATTCTTCTTTCATTCTTACTTACAATAATTCCATGATCTTCATCAAATGGTTTAAAAGTAGATTTAACTTCTATTAAAACTTCTTTATCCCAATAAGGGTCATCATATAATACATCAAACCCAAAATTAGATGAACAATCTTTAGATACATAAGTAGTTCTTCCATCATATCTCTTTAGAAAGTTACTAATAATATATTCACCACATTTACCTACAAACAAAGCTTTCTTTTCATCAAATGATAAATCAGATGTAGAATTTGAAAAGAAATTTAAATCATAATCTTCAACGGCTTTAATTACATCATCAAAATATTTATCATCTATTTGACCTTTAAAGTATTTATTACAATATTCTTTACAAGATTTATATAAACTTACTGGAGTATTTCTTTTATCTTTTTCTAGTTTAAGTAATATAGTAACATAATATCTAAATGAGTTATATTTATTTACAAATGGTAAACATTTATATATTTCTATTCTTCTTGTAAATGGGTATTCATCAGGTATTTGTATTGCTCTTTGTAATAGTGGATTTTGAAATGCTTCTTTTATATTATTGAATATCCATTCTCTAAGATTCTTTGTTATTTCATCATCAGGATATGCTCTCATATATTCACTAGCACAAAATAGTATTCCTGTATTATCTTTTCTTCCTACACTCAATATTGAATATACTTTATTTTCACCGTTATTTCTTAGATACTTTTTTGCCATATGTTTACCTCATCGTATAGTTTTTTATTATATTACAATTTTAAAAAGTAGTAAATAAAAAAATAGAGTTATACTCTATTTTTTATTAAAATCTTCTATATTTTTTCATTTTAGGATTATTTCTTACTTTATGTATTGCTGAAGTATAAATAATTCTAACTTCATCTGTAGATAATCCTGTTTTTTCACTAATTTCTTCTGGACTATGACTAATTTGAAAATTAGTATCATACCATAGTCTTAAGACTCTTCTTTCTAAAGGAGATAGTTCTAGTAAACATGATTTATAATCACTTACGAACGCAGTTGTTTCTCCTTTTCTATATACATAATCATTACTTGGCATTTTTGAATGGTCTATATATCCCATAAAATTCACCCCTTTTTAAAAAGCATGTATATTATATCAAAAATATAAAATAAATCAAATTTTTAATGTTATAATTATATTAGGTGATGAATATGAAATATTATTGTATAGGAATAAAAGGTGCAGGTATGGCTACACTTGCTTGCTTACTTAGTGATTTAGGTTATGAAGTATCTGGTTATGATGATACTAAAGATTTTAAATTTACTGAAAAAGGATTAGATAAAAGAGGTATTAAGATTTATTATGATGGTTCTAAAGAAATAGATAGTAATACTATTATTACTGCCTCTAAAGCATTTAGTGAAGATCATAAAGAAATAAAAAGAATTAAGGAATCAGGTTTTAATATAACTCCTTATAATGAAATAATAGGAGACTTAACTAATAAATTTAGAACTGTTTCAGTATGTGGTACTCATGGTAAAACTACTACTACTTCTATGATTAGTCATATAGTTAATAATACTATTGGATGCAATTATTTTATAGGAGACGGAAGAGGTTATGCTATTCCTGAAAATGATTTGTTTGTAATAGAATCTGATGAATATAATAAACACTTTTTAAAGTATCATCCATCTATATCTGTATGTACTAATATAGAACTTGAACACACTGAATGTTATGATGGCCTTAGTGATATTATTAACTCATTTAGTATGTTTTTAAATAATTCTAAAGAGTATTCTGTTGTATGTGGAGATAATGAAAACATAAGAAGTATTACGTTTAATAATAAAGTAATATTCTATGGTGAAAATGATAACAATGATTATATAGTTAAAAATATAGAAGTCAAAGAAGATGGAACATATTTTGACTTATATCACCATAACGAGTTTATATCTAATATAATGGTTCCTGTATACGGTAGACATATGGCTCTAAATGCTTGTGCGGCTACTATAGTATCATTAAACCTTGGAATAGAAATAGATAAGATAAAATCATTATTAAAAGAGTTTAAAAATGCAGAAAGAAGATTTCAGGAAGAAAGAGTAGGAGACTCTATAATTGTTGATGATTATGCTCATCATCCAACTGAAATTAGAGTAACATTAGAGGCTGCTAAAGCTAAATATCCTGATAAAGATATTATTGCAATATTTAAACCAAATACATATTCAAGAACTAAAGAGTTTTATAATGATTTTGCTAAAGCTTTAGATATAGCAGATTATGTATATATTACTAATATAGATTCTAATAGAGAAAAACAAGAAGATTATCCTGGAATAACATCAAATTTAATACTTGAGAATACTAGAAATGGTAAACTATTAGATGAAAAAGAAATTGGTGATTTAGTTAGTCATAAAGGTAATATTTATGTGTTTATGAGCTGCGCTTCTATATCACATTTAAAAGAAGATTTAATTAATGAAATTAAATAGTGAAGTTAATGAAAATTAACTTCATTTTTTATTGAAAAAAATATTATATTTTAGTATAATTATTACATAATAGGAGAGTATGATATGAGGAAAACAAGAGTAGTAATGTTTTTATTAATTTTGTCGATTTTATTTATTCCTACTGTAGCGTTTGCAGCAGATAATAAACTTCATTTTATATCGGCAGAAAAGGGAGATTCAATAATAATTCAAAGTAATGGACACTGTGGTTTAGTGGATGCACTTAATCCAGAAGAGTATACTAATCCAGATACTGGAGAAGTAGAAGTTTTTGAAGACAATGCTCAAAAAATAGTAAACTATGCTATTGGTGCTGGTTGTTCATATTTTGATTTTGTTATTATGACTCATAGCCATTATGATCATATTGGTGGTATTCCTGAGTTAGGATCATTCTTCAACGATAAGACTCTTGTATTCTTTAAAGAAGATATTGTTTCAAAGGATGCAAATGATGTAATTGATGACTATGAAGATGGAGGAGATCTTCATTGGAATAACCATTGGTTTTTAACTGAAGCTCTTAGTACATTTGAAAATAGTAATTCTATTACTTGCGATTTAAGAGAAGCTCATTCCTTAAATGATCCTAAATGTGATTTATCTACTCTTTCTAATGATTTTATAGAATCTGTATCTTATGATGCAAATGAAGATTTTGATTTTGATTCTAATGTTAAAGAAAATGTATATTTTGATTTTGGTGATTATAGAATCACTATGTATAATTTGAATATTCTTTCATATCATGTAGAAAACTTAAACTCAATTGTAACATTGGTTACTCAAAAGAACTCTAGTAAAACAGCATTATTAACTGGAGATATTGAAACTGCTAGAGGAGATTTGGATGAATTAAGAGGTGTTACTAGTTTTGTAAACAAAACAACATTAATAGAAAATCCTACTGGGACATGTTATGAATGTGTTAGTCTTGGAATTGAAAACCAAATTGCAAGAGTAATTGATACTCATATAGATGTATTAAAGGCTGCACATCATGGAGGTAGTTCATCAAATTCTTTATATGCACTAAATATGTATTATCCAAATGTATATATTACTCAAGGAGGAACATTTTATACTCAAGATAATATAGCATATCCAAAATCAGATAATACTGCTGCAATAGCATATGCAAAGCATAGATTTGGTACTAAAGCATATAATGCTTCTCAAGTAACAGGAGCAATTGTTGTTAATCTTGATGATGGCTCCGTAGAAGCATATGATGAAAATGGTTTTCCTGAATCAACTGATGTTTCTGAACTTTCATATTTTTATCCTGATGGATGGAAGTATATGAATGTGGATACAAATCTATATAATGAAGAACATACTGATAGAGCATTTGTATATATTGAAAATGGCTCATTATATACTGGATGGAAATATTCAGATAATAAATGGTATGTATTAGATGGTTATTCTGGATTAATGGCAACAGGAATTTATGACGATACTGATGGTAATCGTTACTATTTAAGCGATGATTATGCTACTTATGGTCAAATGGAAACTGGTTGGAAAATCTTAAATAGTGGTATTTTCTATTTTAGAACTAGTGAAAATGATATTTTACCAGGTAAAGAAGGAGCTGCTCTTACAGATTTTGCTACTATTGATTCATATACTTATTATTTTAGACCTACAGACAATAATCCTAATAATGGAACTAAATGTTCCGCGGTTACAGGATTAATGGATTATAATGGTGAAACTTTCTACTTTAGAACTGAACAAAATAGTCCTACTGATGGTCCTATAGCTTCAATGGTAACAGGATTTGTATATATTGATGGTGCACCACATTACTTTAGAACTAGTGAAGATGAAGTATCTACTGGTTCACTAGGTTCAATGCTAAAAGACGCTTGTGTAACTTATGGTGATGGATATTACTGTTTTGATGAAAATGGTACATTATCTAGTCAAATCATTACTATAGATGAACCTACTACAGATAAGTGTTTATCTAATATTACTTATGATGGTACTGAAAAAACTTTAGTATCTTTAGAAGATACTGGTTATACATGGAGTAATCATAAACAAACAAATGCTGGAGATTATTCAGTAGTTGCTACTTTAGCAGAAAATTATAAATGGAGAGATGGTACAACTGAACCTAAAAATATAACTTGTAGTATTGCTAAAAAGCAAGAACCAGTTCCTGTAATGACTATTTTTGAATTTGATTATAGCGGTAATGAAATAAGACCTATAATTGATAATTATAATGATTATATTATGAATAAAGAGGGAACAGATATTGCAACAGATGCTGCTGATCAATATGAAGTAACTATTAGTTTAAAATATCCTGAAAATTATGAGTGGGTAGGTGGAACTAATGAGGCTATTTCATTAGTATGGAAGATTAATAAAGTAAGTTATAATGTTCCTACTGTAGAACCTTTCTTTGGAAAATATGATGGAAATGTTCATGGCGTTACAGCTACTGGTGATGGCGAATTACAATATTCAACAGATGGTATTAATTGGCAAGATGATAACTTTGAATTTACTAATGCCGGAGAATATGAGGTAAGAGTAAGAGTTAAGGCTGATAATAATCATTATGCATCTGCAGAAGTAATTAGTACTGTAACTATTAATAAAAATGTATTTGATTTTCCAACTTTAGAAGAATCTTTATTTAATTATACTGGCGATGAAATTACACCTGTTTTATCTGGTGTTGATTATGATAACATGACTGTATCTGGTGATTTAACAGGTACTAATGCTGGTACATATAGTATTGCAATTTCACTTAATGATAGAAATAATACTATGTGGACTAATGAAGAAGATGGAACAAAGATTATTAACTGGACTATAGCTAAGATTTCTGGTGATAAACCTACAGCAATGGGATATACTGGAATATATGATAAACAACCACATTCAATTCAAGCAATTGGATCTGGAGAATTAGAATATTCATTAGATGATATTACATTTACTTCAGAAAAACCTACATTAATTGATGCGGATACACTTGAAGTATTTGTTAGAGTTAAAGGTGATGATAACCATGAACCATCTGAATCTGTTAGTGCTTTTGTTACAATTAGTAAGAGAACTTTAATTAAACCAACAAGAACAACTAGTAATTATTTATTTACTGGAGAACCAGTTAATTTCAGTATTAATTTCTATAATGACAACTGGACTGAATGGATGGAAAAAACTGGAACATATACAGCAACAGATGTTGGTTCATATGTTGCTACTGTTGGATTAATTGATACTAATAATACTGAATGGAATGATCATACTATTGAAGATGTTTCGTTTAATTGGAGTATTGTTCAATCACAATCGACTAATCCAGTTATTACAAATTATGTTGGTGCTTATGATGGAGAACCACATTCAATAACTGTTGAACCGGTATCTTATGGAACAATATTATATTCAACAAATTATAATATTCCTGGTGAAGATCCAGTTTGGGTTAATGTTAATCCTACAAGAACAAATGTTGGAACTACAAATGTTTATGTACAAATAATTGGAGATTCAAATCATACTAATTCACAAATAGTAATGGGTTCAATAACTATTACTGATGCAATTCCTGATTATCAAATTAGTAACTATAATATAGATGAAGCAAATAGTATGATATTGGGTATTACTGTTGGAACTACAGTAGAAAACTTTACTAGTAATATTACACTTGGTGATGGTTATAGAGTTGAAGTTGATTCTAAGACTGTTAATGGTAAACAAGTATTATATACTGGCGGTAAAGTTAGAATATTACAAGGCAATGTAGTAGTTGCAGAGTTTACTAATGTAGTAGTAGGCGATGTAAATGGAAATGGTACAATAGATATCATTGATTACATAAGAATTATGAAGGATATCATGGATACTGAAAAACTAACAGGAGCATTTGGAAAAGCTGCTGATGTTAACGGTAATAATTCAATAGATATCATTGATTATATAAGAATTATGAAAATCATAATGGAGGAAGAATAATGAAAAAGAGGTTAGTTTTATTTATATCGTTACTATTAGTAGCATTTGTACCTTTAAAGGTATTTGCAGCAGGATTTAGTTTATCTTCAACAAATATAACTATGTATCCTGGTGAAACTAAAACTATAACTATTAATACAAGTGGTGCTGTTGGAAGATTAAATATATCAGCTTCAGGTGGAGCAATTACTGCTTCTCCTGGATCTGTATTTATTCAAAATCCTGGTAATAGTGCTAGTTTAACTATTAAAGGAAATTCTGTAGGTACAGGGAATGTAACTGTTAGTGCATCTGGAAGTTTTGCTAACTTTGAAACAGAGGAAATAATTTCTCAATCATTAACAGTTTATGTTAATGTTATTGCTAAACCAGATCCTACACCAAGTACTCCATCTACACCTAGTAATAATAACAATAACAATAATAATAACAGCAATAA
Organism: Bacilli bacterium; assembly: GCA_017553685.1. Classification (GTDB taxonomy): domain Bacteria; phylum Bacillota_I; class Bacilli_A; order RF39; family UBA660; genus RUG13038. Next base: position 122,166 of record JAFZKH010000001.1, read on the forward strand.
TAACA
>JAFZKH010000003.1 GCA_017553685.1 Bacilli bacterium
ATAATCATTTCTGTTTGTAAATATCTTTTTATCATTTTTATCATTTTTATTTACTTTTATGTTGACAAATTTATCATTTTATTTTATTATGATATTGGAGGTAGCAAACATGAATAAAATTGAAATGAGAAAAGTATTAGCTAATAATCTTGTGGTATTATTAGACTATAAAAAAATATCAAGAAAGAATGTTGCTGATGATCTTAAACTATCTTATACAAAGGTATGTGATTGGACAAGAGCAAGAACTTATCCAAGTGAAATCGAGTTAGGAAAACTTGCTAATTATTTGAAAACTACTGTTGAGCAATTAACTGATGGAGATTCATTAATTAATGATAATGGTTTTGAACCTGAACAATCATCAAAAAAAGCCAAGATATCAGTAATAGATATTGGCTCTGAAGATTGGATTATTCATCCTGTTGATTATGAATGGGTTTCTACTAAATATCTTACACCAGAAACAGGTTATTTAATGTTTGATGTTATAGATGATTTAATGTCACCTAAGTATGATATCGGTGATACTGTATTAGTAGAATTTCTAAATAATAAATCTATTAAAGAAGACGGAGATTATTTAGTTAAATTAAAAGAATTTGATTCTTGGTTATTCATTCATATTTATGTAAAAAAAGATGGCTACTTAGTTGCACCACTTAATAACAACAATTCAAAATCAATCTTACCTAGATTTTATACTAAGAAAGAATTCACAGAAAGTGCTACACAACCTCATAAAGCTATAAGAGTTTCTAAAAATATATAAAAAAAATCTCGTACTGGAATACGAGATCAATCAGAAATACCGTTTTGTTCGAGTCTGAGAAACTTTAAACAAATAAACATTATATAAATACAATGTAATGGGATTTCCTAAATTAATTATACCACTTTTATATAATATTACAAGTTTTTAACGGTATTTCCTTTGTAGAAAGGAATTTATATATGGGTGTGTATAAAGACAAAAGGCCTACTAAAGATGGTAAGATTTGGTTTTTTAAGACTCAATATGAAGATATTGATGGTACTCATAAAACTAAAAAATCAGGTAGATATGCAACTAAAAAAGAAGCAGAAGATGCTGAGTTTGAATTTAAATTAAAACTAAGAGAATATGAAAATACTAATAATGTAACTTTTGAAGAAATGATTAGGATGTTTATTGATTTTAGAAAGGATAAAGTTAAAGAAAATACTTTATATGGTTATAACAATAAATTACCCTATTTAAAATCGTTATATAAGGTTAAATTAAAAGACTTTAATTATCCTGTTTTTGAAAGATGGCATGATGAAATAAATAGCACTCATCTTGCTACAAGAACTAAGAATGATATTTATAAGCTATTAAAGACTATTTTAAATTATGCTACTGCTTGTCATGAGTTTAATTTTGCTAAGGTATATCCTAAAATGTATAACTTTAATGATCCTAATGAATTTCCTAAAGAACAATTATTCTTTACTTATGAAGAATTTAAACAATTTCTTTCTGTTGAAACTGATATTAAGTGGATTGGTATTTTTGAAATATTATATTATTGTGGATTAAGACGTGGTGAACTTAGAGGATTACAATGGAAAGACATTAATTTTAAGGATAGAACTTTAAGCATAACAAAGCAAATTAATGACCGCTGTGGTTCCATCAAAAACTGGCGATTCTCGGTTCCTAAAACCAAAAGTAGTATAAGAACCTTAAAGATGCCACAAGTCCTTACAAATGACCTTAAAATGATGAAATGCGAGGCAGAAAAGATATCTGGATTCAATGATAATTTCTTTGTAGCTGGAGATATATTTCCTGTATGTAGTAATACTCTAACCCATCATAAAAATATTAACTGCAAACTTGCTAATGTTAAACAGATTCGATTGCATGATTTCAGGCACTCATGTGCATCTCTTTTGGTTAATAAAGGAGCCAATGTGCAAGTTGTTGCAAAATACCTAGGACATACAAAAGTTGAAGAAACACTAAAAACTTATTCGCACCTTTTTACAAGCACTTTAGATGAAGTGGTTGCCGTAATAGATAATTTAGATAACAATAAAACCGACGAATTCTAATCATCGGTTTTTTTAGTTTCGAGTTTGTATGTAGTTTCATCTTTAATTATACTCTTATCTCTTTTATTCTTTTCGATTTGATATAGTGTTTTAAATCTCTTAACTTCTTTATCTACAAACTCTTTTACTTTCTTATTCTTTGGCCTAAGAGATTTAAAGAATAAACTTTTGTCATTAAATGCGTTTGCAATACCATATTCACCAGATACAACACCGGTATTGAAAAGTAGACAATCTATTTCATTTAATATTTTATCACTTCCATCAACCTTAGATATAATAAATTCAAAAATTTTCCAGCATGATGTTGAAGCATCAAATAATCTACATAAATCTATTACTTTAGTATAAGTTTCATAATTATCATTTTCGCTCAAATATTTTAATATATCACTACCCAATTCATCATTATATTCGCCTATCAAGTAATGTATATAATTTGATATTTTATAGTAATCATATTCTTTTAAGATATCCATGCACAATGATAAGTTATTATATCTTTCTTCACTATAATTACTGCAATCAGTTAAATTAATGTGACTATACGAATTGTATAGATTAGCATTTGGATTGTCAGCAATCTTATTTCTAAGAAGTTTTCTTAAATCATCTGGATATATTTCAAATAAATCGTTTAAAAAATATTCATCTAATCTGTTAAATTCACTATATCTAAAATTAACAAGTAATATTTGTAGGTCATCATAACTATACTTCTCAATGATCTTTTTTTCTGCATGAGGATTATATAACAATTCTCCCATAATTCCTTTATTGTGATCATTATATTCTTTGACTTTATTTAAGAAATATTTTTTATATTTTTCATTATTTACTAAATCGTTATTATTAACAATTAGTTTTAATATACTTAATATCAGTTTTTCGTTTTTATCTTTCTCTGCATATTTTATTATTCTATCTAATACTTTTAAATCTATATTCCCAGCTCTAAGCATAGCTTGAATAATTTTGTCTGCTTTTATCACATCATCAATTTCATACTTATAATTTTTATCTTGTTTAACAATTCCAAGAAATACATATTCATTCCATTTAGTTTTAATTATTTCTTTTCCGTATTTTTTTAATGATCCGACATCAATTAAAAATCTTCCTGCATTATATATATTTGAATTACAAGTTTCTTCATTGTCCATTGTATTCAATATAGCAATTATTTCCTCAATGTTATCCTCTTTAAAATCTTTAGTATATTTATCCAAATATAATTTTCTAAATTCTTCTTTTTCATTGTACTTAGCACCCGGTATTTCATCGATAGAAAAATTAAATATCATTGCATATAGTTTTTGCACTTTATCTGCTTTTAATCTTTTATAAAATTTACTATCTTTTAGTTGCGTATTTTTCCAAACACATACAGATTTATATAATTCATTTTTACTAAAAATATCTATTTTATCATAATTATTATTAAAAAAATCGTATATTGGATTACAGTCAAATATATCAGTATTTCTTTCTAAATCATAGTTAATATTAATCAATGCACGCAAAGCTTCATTTGAATGATTATTTAAGAATATATTTAATAATTCATCTATTGATCTATATATCTTTGTTTTATAATTATCATTAGGATTTGTCTTATTACTTACAAAATTAATTTTATTCTTCTCAACTTCTTCACAATAATTATAGTTTATATCACAAAAGTATTCAGCAAGTTTTATCTTAATATATTCGTCTGCTTCTTTATCAATTATTAAAGAATATGCCATCTCATGGACATTATAATATCCATATCCTCTGCTAGAATCAGCTTTGTCCGAAACCATTAAATTTTCTAAAAATTTATCAAATTTGTCTACAATATTATTATTAACAGATATTCCATATAAAATTGAAATTATATTTTTAAAGTCATCAAGCCATAAATATTTATAATATTGTAAGAATTCTAATAATTTACCATATTTATATTCATATGTATCATAATTCAAAAAGTTAGCAGTTTCTACAGGTAATTCACTAAACTTTTTCACTATGGAATATATTATTCCTGAATCATAAATATTTTTATACTTTTCTTCATTTTCATTAACCAACGGAATGATTTCAACCATTTTATTAATAATATTTTCCAATTCATTTAAAGAATTTACTTCTTGAAGCTTCTTATTAAAATCTTTATCTAATAATAATTCTATGTTTTTGGCACCTGTTTTGATGCTATCTACACGTCTGTTAATAAATTCTAAACTGGCTACAACATTTAATATATCTTTTCTTGATTTTTCAAATATCTTCTTTATTCTTTCATACTCTTTGCTATCCTTTGATTGTAATTCATCTACATCCTTATAAATTATATTATGCCCAAATTCATTCATTGCATGAGACAATACTGTTGTCAATTGAATTTCACATAACATTCCCTTAAACTTATTTACATCTTTTTTTAGTGAAATTGTGATATTAGTTCCATCATATTTCATAATATCTTCAGATGGTCTATATGATTCAATATTAAATTCATCGTAAATAATATCATTAAATCTTTTTAAATCTTCTTCATTATAAAAAATAACTCTTACACCACTAAGATCATTTAAATTCTTAATATTACCACAAACCCCATTAATTATTTTTTCCGTCAATTTATTTTTCAGTGAATCATAAGATTTAACACGACTATTTAATGATTGGTATTTAATTCCATTTTCAATAAGAATATTTTTTACTTTATTCTCAATATAAGATGTAAACTCAACATATGATAATTGAGATGATAAATATTCTTTTAACATTTGATCTTTAACCTTTTTTAATTTCTCAAACTCCATATATTATCCTCCTTATAAAAGAAAAATTCTATACTTTAAATTGTATAGAACTTTATGATTACATTATACTACTTTATCTCTTAAATGTCTGCAATAATCACGCAGTTTTAGCAAAACTTGTTCCCAAGTTGTTCCCAAGAATTCTTTTCAATCTTCTATATGCTTGCAAACCCTTATAAACATTGGCTTAAATCAATTCTATTTTTTCATTGGATGTGGCAGGGGGAAGAGAGCAATATAAAAAGATGGATTTTCCATCTTTGTTTGTTTATATCATATTTGCAAAAATTGATTTTTGTATAACAAAAATGATTTTTTTGTAGGTGAATTTCTTCTAAAAATAAATATTTGTTATATTTATTTATAAAAAATGAATTTTTGAATTAAAAATAATCAAAAATTGTTTTTTTGTATATATAAAATCAAATTTTAATCCTTATATATTATTTAATATTTTAGAAATCTTTTTAAAATAATTTCTAAAATATTAAATATAAACAAAAAAAGATAGATTATTCTATCTTTTTATATAAATAATCAAATGGTAATTGTTTAAAATCATAAGTATCTTTTGAAAAATGATGATCTTGTCCATTAATAACAAAGTATTTTACTTTGTTATTATTAATTAAGTCTAATAAACCAACATAATTAATAGATTGATCTTCACTACCATAGATTAATACTATTTGTTCTTTATTAAAGTTTTCTAAACCTTCTTTTGTTTTATGATAGTTATACATTAATGGAGCATTAATAAGTAATAATCTTTTTATTTTAGGATACTTAGTTCCAAACCAGACTCCGATTAAGGCTCCTGCTGAATGTCCCATATAATATATTTCATAGTCTTTTATATTATTTTCTTTAGTATAGTTATCTATTACTTCCATAGCATCCTCTAAAGGATTTATTCCATCAAATGGATTAGAAGAACATATAACAGTAGATCCATATTGTTTATTTATATTTAATGCTATTTGTAAGTATTTATTATTATAACCATATAAAGAACCATTTTGACCTGCTTTTATAAAAAATATATTAGAATTACCTTTTATTATTCCATAATCTATTATTTCTTTATTAAATTTTCTATGTAATATAATATCAAAATCCATATATATCACCTAAATATATTATAGCAAAAAAGAGCAGGAGTACAGGTAAATTCCTGCAGTCATGCTCAATAAACTATGGTACACGAAATGACAGTGTAGCATGTTATTAAAGATAGTTGGGACTTCTTTCAGTTTGTGTTTGACGTAATTCTGCTATTTCAAGCAAGCAATCCATAATCATTTGAGTATCAATATTTTCTTTATTTGCAATAATATAGTCTATCATCTTGTTTTGAAGATCTTCTCTTTTTTTCAAAACTAACATAATTCCAATGGTAGTAGTTTCATCTACATTTAATACTGCTAATAATCTTACTAAATATATCTCTGTTTGAGTTAAAACATTATCTTTATTATCCATATATATCTCCTAATCAAATCATAAAAGAAGTATTATCTACTCCTCTGCTATTGTTCTCCTTATTTTCAATAAGTTGTCTATTCTCATCAATTCTTTGTTGTCTTGATTCTTCTTCAAGTAATTTAACAGTTTCTTTACTTGATATTCTGTTTTCAATGGATTCAAAATTGAAATTATTGTTTCTTTATTCATATTTGGTATCTTCAATAAGTAATCCATTATCTTATTTCTCAATTCTTTCACTTACATTACTCTTCCAAATGACATATTTTTAATGCTTTTGTTATTATTTTATCAGTATTTAAATCATTATCTTTATTTTCTATCAGCCACTCAATCATTTCTATCTTTTGTTTATCAGTTCTCAATAACATTATTGTTCCCCTGATATCATCCTTTTCTTTCATAAAATTAAGTAATAGGCCTGCTAAAATTTTTTTCAAATTCATCAATATTACCTCCGAATTTTTTAAAAAGCAGGCCTAATAGTACATCGATAAATCTTCACTACATCCTGCTTTATAAATCTTGGTACATCTATTTATAATAGAATTTTTACAGATTTTCATCCAACCAAATTCTAATAATAGTGGTCACTGGTGAGAATTGCCAGCAAGCACCTTTATATATTATCTAATATATCTATTCCTCTAAATGTGCTATCTTCAATGCTTGAGTTATTATCATATCTGTTGTTAACTCAGTTTTTTTATAGTTTTTTTCTATCCACTCTATCATTTCTATTTGTTGTTTCTCTGTTCTCAAAGTTGATAGAATCCCTATTATATTGTCCTTTTCTTTTATGAAGTGCATCAAAATACCCTTCAAGATTTCTTTTGTTTCCATTTTTTCCTCTTAAAATATATAAATACAGAGAACTATACCTAAGTGTTTATCCATAAACTACTGATTCTATCTTGCCGGATATACCAAACAAGACGCACGAATCAGATCATATGAATAAACTATAATAGGAATTACAAGTTCTCTGTAGTAAACTGCTGTAAAGAAATAATCTATTCCCATTGATACAACAGTTTATGTTAGACAGGTAAAGTCAAAGTGACCAATATACTCACCATAAAACAGGTGCCTTCCTATTGGGTTCAACTCCTATCTCAAAAATGTTCACTCAGACAAGTGCTGAGCAAACCAGGGACAGAATTACCATAACTCGCCCCATTAATATATATTTGATGGATCTAATTTCCAGCAAACATATAATGGTCTTGGACTCCAATTGTCTGTGCCATTGATATAGATATTATTCATCCATAAAGAACATAAATTAAAGTCCTAAACGAGGAATCTCCAAAGCTTAATGTATAACCCTAAGCAACACGTCCTAAACGAATGGAGTACATCCTCTTGATACCGGAAATGATCTAAACCGACCATTTTAATCCAGCACCATAAATGAACAAGAATACAGGTAAAATCCTGCAGTCAGGTTCTTTCAAATCGGTGATATATTATCTGTTTCAATAAATAGTCATCGATTTATACTGGTCACTTAGTCCTCCGGAACTATTGACCTCTAAGTGGTATTCACTGGGTCTACTTCCCAGCAAGTATCTCTTAGACTAAGGGCTTAGGTTACCATAACCTATCCCATCTATATCAAGGAAGCAAGCAAATTAGATGGCTCAAAGGCCGAGCTTGTTTCACGAGATATCAATTTGAATTTATAGAATTAAATAATTCTATGATATAATTATAGCAGTAAAGCAACCTATAAAGGTCGCAGTAAAGGAGACTTTTTATGTTATTAAAAAAAAGAAAAGAAATACCAAAAGAATTACAATTAGAATTTAATAAAATACAAAAGGGGAATACTAGTGAACCCGTTATTAAATATTCTTTATCATTAGATGATGATATACTTGAAAATGCTAATAGTGATATATTATTAACAAAACTTGAACCATCTTTTAAAGAAGTTCTATTTAATTTTATAGATAGTAAAGGATTAACAGATCCTGAAGTATATAAGAAGGCTAAAGTAGATAAAAGATTATTTTCTAAAATAAGAAATGATGAATCTAAATATGTATCTAAAAATACTGTTATATGCTTAGGACTTGCTTTAGAACTTAATCAAGAAGACTTTGATAAGTTACTTAAGGCTAATCATGATGTATTAAGCGATAACTCTTATTTTGATATAGCTATTAAATGGTGTATTAAGAATAAGATATATGATATAGAACAAGTAAATGATATATTATATGCTTGTAATTTAGATTTATTAACTAAATAAAAATCTAGCAATATGCTAGATTTTTTAATCCTTATATATTATTTAATATTTTAGAAATCTTTTTAAAATAATTTCTAAAATATTAAATCTAATAAAAAAGAATATATCATCTACTTATTAATAGTTTCTTCAAATTTATTAGCTAATTCTATTAAATAATCTTTTCTTTGTAATTTATTAATCCATTTTTCAGGTATATCTTTGTATATTATACCTGCCATAGATCCTGTTATGGCTCCTATTGTATCTGTATCTCCTCCTAGATTAATAGCTCCTATAACAGCTTCTACATAATTACTTGCTTTTAATAATGTCCATAAAGAAGCTTCTAGAGTATCTACTACATATCCAGATGATTTAATATCATCTATTTCTAAAGTATTTAAATCTTCTTTTAATATTCTTTTATATAAATCTATAGATTCTTTTGAAAAAGATGAATAATCCTCATTTTTAATAGTATTATAGGCCTCTAATTTATCTAATCCTTTAAATAGATTAATAACATATAATACATATATATAACAGCCTAATATAGATATCTCATTTCTATGTGTTAAAGAAGATATATTCTTAGTTAATTCTAATATATCTTTTTTATTTAGATCTTTTTTATAACAATAATATGCTACTGGTAATATTCTCATTAAAGAACCATTACCATTAGATAGAAAGCCATCTATACCTGATTCTAATGCAGGAGTACCTAATTCTATATAATTTCTTATAGCTGCTAAACAAGTTCTACCTACATCAAAAGTATAGTTATTAGCAGTAAACTTAGAATCATTTATCCAATCTCCAAAGTTTACCATTATATCATCATAGTCCCATATACCTTTATTAATAAATGAGTCCATAGTAGCTACTTCCATTGATGTATCATCAGACCATGTTCCAGCAGGACCAGCATAACTCTTTTTTAATGTAGTAATTGGAGTATCCATTAAATTAACTCTATCTACAAATTCTACAGGAACACCCATTGCATCTCCAATAGCATGTCCTATTACTGCAGATACATATTTATCCATATATATCACCTATAAATATAATATCATATACTCCCTTATTATAGTTTTTTTATTTCTATAAATCTAGAAAATACAACAGCATGATATAATCCGTTTTCTATATAAACATTTATGGTCTCAGCATTCTTAAGTATAACTTGTTGTTTTTCAAAAGTAATATTCTGATCAAAAATGGTTATATTATCTACTTCATCTATTCTATCTTTTTTAGAACCAATTGAATAGTCTTTTATTAATTCATTTGGGACAAGTATATCGACATTAACATCTCTCTTAATTACTGTTGGTTTACCTTTTACAAGAGCATAAGCTATTTCATATGTAGGTAATTTTAAGTCAAATTCTTCAGGATCAAACTTGAATGTTTTATTTGTTATTCTTTGTATTTCTGATATTTTATTCATAATATTTAGACTATTATTTATTTTAATATACTCATTTTCATCAATGTTTAACCTTCCATCTAGTTTTTTATCCATAAATACGCCCTTATTTGGAGTATTAATCAAAGTTATATGAGTACTATTATCCTGCATTAGCAAATTTAATTTATATAGTTCTTTTAATATATCAACATTAGATTCTTCTTTCTTCTTAATCCCCAAAGACATTTTAAACTCTACTCGTCCATTTTCAGAATCCTTACAATTAAATAATAATCTTATAAATAACCAATTATCATCATCTATATTATTGTATTCTAATATGTCTCCATTAATGCTTTTTTCTTTTAATAAAAGATTATCAAAACAAAGTAAAAAGTGTTTGTTATCTATGCTTAAATTCATAAGTAATTCTTGCTTTTTGTTTTTAGAAGGACCAATAAAATATCTATGTTTCATATAATTAAAAAACTTATCATTATAATCATCTATATAGCTTTCAACACTATCTGGATATACTTCTATCCATTTATTTAACATGTTAGCCTTATAAATACTCCTCACAAATTTATCAGCATCTTTTTTATTCTTAAACCTATATTTAAAACTTTGCTTATGATTAATATAAGCATTTATATTTTTTGCATACAGATTGGGACAAATTATACTATTAAGTCTATCAATTTTATATTCAAAATCATCTTTTAAATAAGGTGGTAATAGATCATTTAATCTATCATCTCCTTTGGATAGTTCATCATTATTACAATTTAATACATTCATAAACTCTTCATATGTAGAATTTATAGGTAAAGAATCAAATGAAATTCTTCTCATCTTAGCTTGGGAAGAAAGTCTTTCTTTTTTATTTAAAGCAATTAATTCTAATAATGTATAAAAATATTCAACAACATCATAACTGTCTTCAAAATCATTATCTATTACAGCTCCTTTTTCAATTAGGGCATTTTTAAAAGAAATCAATTTATCATCTTCATCAAAAATCAAATCAAAGCATCTAGCAAGATTCTCTTTATCCATGTTAGATAATACTTTTCTTGCATTCTTAGCAAATGATAGTTTACCATTCATATATCTATTGACAGTACTCGCATCAACGCTTTGAATAAATGAATCTTTATTTAATATAACAGAATTGCTAATAATATCTTTAAAGAATATTTCTTTATTTTCATATCTTTTATCAGTAAAAGTATATAGTACACTCATAAAATCACTAAACTCCATATGCATCACCTCCCAAATGGAAATTTTTGGAACATTTCTTATTGTTTCTTCTTGTATTATGTAGTTGTAGTTAGAAAGAAAAGGTCCCGTCTTCTAGTTACAATTTCCTATTATAACGCAATGTTATAAAAAGTCAAATTAGCTAAAAAGGAGGTTTGAAAATGACTAAGGAAACAAGAAAAGGATGTAAGGATGTATTTAATGCGTTTATGGTTAAAGATTGTGAATTTGAAGGGAAATATGATATTCCTATTTGTATAACTCAAAACAATGAGGTACCTACTAAACTAATAGCATATGACTTAACTATGTCATCCACAGATTATGATGCATATGTACATTTTTATATTGATGATCAAAAATTTGATGGTCCTCAAGGAATATGGAATAAACCAGAAAAAGCACTAGAGAGACTAAAAAAATTTAAAGGTGTTATAATACCAGATTTTTCTACCTATATAGATTTTCCAGTAGCACTAAAAATTTATAATACATATAGAATGAGAGCATTCGGTTGTTATTTATTAAAGAATGGTATAAATGTAATACATAATGTACGATGGTCAGAACCAGATTCATATGAATACTGTTTTTCTGGTATACCAAAACATAGCATAATATCAATTGGAACTATAGGTTGTATTAAAGAAAAAATCAATTGGGATTTCTATCAACAAGGATTAGATGAAATGATTAAAAGGCTCGAACCAAGAATTCTACTTGTATATGGAAATACTCCAGATAAATTTTTTAAAAAATATAAAGAAAGTGGTTTAACTATATACCAATATGATAGTCAAACAAGTAAGGCTTTCAAAAAGGAGAAAAACAATGAAACCTAATTCAGGATTACATAGTAAAACATCAGGCATAAAAAAATTAGTTTCAAATAATAAAAAACTAATTATTAATAACATAAATAAAAACAAAATAAATAAAATACCTGAAAAGAACTCTCAAATTGACCATATTTTTAGAAAAGGTGATGGTCATATTACTTTTTCTGAAAAGAATGCTCAAAAACTGTCAAATCTAATAAATAATGAAAAAAATATAATATTAGAGAAAGACAAATATGGAAAAACGTGGTATGCTAAAATTAACAAAGATGGAACACAAACATGGGGATCAGTATATAATAATACATTAAGTGATGGTGGTATTAATTCCACACCAAGAAAAATGAATAAAGAAACAGGATTAAACAAATTTAAATAAAGGAGGATAAATATATGAATTCATGGGATATTTTTAAAATATTATACTATGCTTTAGATTCAGAATGGGAAAAGAGCAAAAATGTAGTGCTTGGTGATTTTCTTAGTGAAATGAATCCATTTATATTTGAGGGAGAGGGTTCAGCAGATCCAGTAATATATAATGAGTTTAAAAGCAAATTTAATGAAGAATTTAATGCTACTTGTAAAATTGATGAAGGTTATTCTTTTTGCAAGAAGTATATAGAAGAATTAAATAAAACTGAAATAATAGATGCATTTAATAATAAAAAAGTAGAAGACTGGATTAAAGCATATAAGGATTAATATTATATTAATATTAAACTTTAATCATTATATATCATTTAATATTTTAGAAATCTTTTTAAAATAATTTCTAAAATATTAAATATAAACAAAAATAAGATAGATTACTCTATCTTTTTATTTTCTTTAGAAGTTATAACTGTTTTATTTAATTTACTTTCTAAATCATCTTTAGCTACTTTAGCAGTATTACCTCCCATTTTAGCTATTACTTTATTTTCTTCTAAACCAAAGGGTTTTAATTCTTTTGCTAGTTCTTTAGTAGCTTCTTCTCCTAGGTCAGAAAGGATTACTTCTATACGAGACATATTATCTCTTAGAGACTCTTTTTTAAGGCCTTTATAGGCCTTTAATTCTTTAGAAGTCATTCCTGTCCATTCTTTATAGATTTCATTTGTTAATATAGCATATTCTTTATTAGAATGAACTCCTCCTTCATTCCAGAGGTCTGTTAATTCTTTTCTAACTTGAATACCATCTACTCTTTTACTAATCCAGTCTTCATCATAACCTTTAGTTCTATAATAATCTATATTTCTTTGGATACCTAATGATGGATCTATTATTTCATCTATTCTTTCTTTTCCTAAACTAGCAAGCCATAATTTAAATGGTTCTGCTTTAGGACTAGGTACGGATTCAATAAGTCTAAAGATACCTTCCATATTAAGTGTATCAGTAGAATAATACTTTCCATCCTTCTTTGACTTAAGTTTCAGTACCCGACAATTTGTCGGGATCTCACTTTTTTCCTCCTTTATCATTCTTCTTTTTAATGTTGTCCAATAATCGCCTGGATCTTTAGATTCAACTAAAGCATCTATTACATCTACTACACTAAAATAGTAATCTTCTTTTTCTTCATCCCAAATAGTTCTAATGGGCTTATTATTAAATATTTTATTAACTAGGTACATTTTATCTAAGTTCATATTTATTCCTTTCTTAACACTATAAAAGAGCGCCTATATAATATATACGCTCTTTATTAGATATGTACCTTTATTCAGTTGTCTAGTAATACTAGACAACTCAAAGACATCTTCTTTTTTAATTATTTAATATATTAAATAATTCAGTTGGCTACATTTTGTAGCCAACTTAAATATTATTCTCTGTATAGTTTAAATCGGCGGAATTCCGCCGAATTAGAAATATAATTCACCTTTTATTAGATATGTACCTTCTTATATAAGTTTTATTTAATATTTTGGACATAAAAAAACCATGTATAAACATGGTTTTATAATTATTCTTCAGTTCCTTCTTCTGCTTTGTCGTATTCTTCTAAAATAGCTTTTTCAATCATTTCTCTTCCTTCTTGAGAAATTGGATGAACTATATCTCTGTATCCACCAGTAGCAGTCTTTCTACTTGGCATAGCAACAAATAATCCGTTGTCTCCTGAAATAATTCTGATATCATGAATAGCAATTAAATCATCAAGTAATACAGATGCTATTCCTTTCATTCTTGACCCTTCTTTTTCAATCTTCTTAACATTAACTGATGTAACCTTCATTTTACCCTCCTCTAGTTTATGCTACTTTAATTATAATATATATTTTATTCTTTTTCAATATATTTAGCTTCCTTTACATTATCCTCTTTCTTTGATTTCTTATTGAAAATATAGATAATAATGCATGCTGCTAAATCTAGTAATGAGTATACTACTAAGAATATACCTATTATTATAGTTAGAGCTACTGCTCCTGAGAATGGATTAAGTACTAATAATAATCCACAAGCTAATATAAATAAAGAGATTATTATACTAGCAATAGATTTAATTACTTTATTAATTAATATTGAATAATATAGTTTAATAACACCATTTATAATCATCCAGATACCAATTAGTAATGGTACTATAGATCCTACTATAGTTGGATTAATAATTATAACTATACCTACTACTATACATACTATTCCAAATAAGAAACTTATATCTAAGTATTTTTGATTCTCTTTATTAATAAAGAAGTTAATTGTAGGTATTAAACCTGTTACTAATAGTATTATTCCAGCTCCATATGATAAGAATGATAATGTAGTTTCTGGATATACTATTAAAAAGATACCTATAGCTATTAATAGTAATGATACAATTATAGATGTTCTAAACATACTTTTTAGTTTACTTTCTACATATTCCATATTAGTCACCTCTAATATAATTATAACATAAAAAAAGATATTATTTTCTAATATCTTTTTTACTTATAGGATTAACATGAACCATTACATGTTTAACATTATCATATTTCTTTTCTAAATCATCATGTAGAGATTCTGCTATATCATGAGCTTCTTTTAAAGTAAGTTTAGAATCTAAACATATTTCTAGGTCTATATATATTTTACTTCCAAATAATCTAGTTCTAAGTAAATCTACATCTTTAACATCTTTATAATTAATTACATAATCATATATTTCTTTTTCAAATTCTTCACTACATGAATGATCTACTACTTTATTAGTAGCATCTATAAATATATCTATAGCAGCTTTAACTATAAATATAAATATTACTATACTTGCTATTGAGTCTGCTATTGGAAAACCTATTCTAGAAAAGAATATACCTATTAATGCACCGATTGATGATAAAGAATCTGATCTATGATGCCAAGCATCTGCCATTAAAGCACTTGAATCTATTTTTTTAGCATAATATCTAGTATACCAATACATTAATTCTTTAACTATTATAGAAACTAAGGCTGCAATTAATGCTAGAACTCCTGGAATGGTTATACTATTGTATGAACCAGTTATTATATTTTTAAGTGCACTATAAAATATACCCAAACCAGTTAAGAAAAGTATTATTGAAAGTATCATAGCAGCCACACACTCTAGTCTTTCATGACCATAAGGATGTTCTTTATCTGGTTCTTTAGATGCTAGTTTAATTCCTATAATAACAACGAATGTACTAAATACATCTGATGCAGAATGAACAGCATCACTTACCATTGCACTTGAATGTGCAAAGATACCTGCTATTAATTTAAAAATTGCTAAAGAAATATTAGCTACAATTGATACAATTGATACTTTATTAGCAGTCTTTATATAATCATTATTCATAAGTATTCCTCCTAAAAGAGTAGTATATACATTATAGTCTTATGAATATTTTTAGTCAATAAAAAAGATGATTAATCATCTTCTCCATAATAGTCATCATCATCTATTCCATCACCATTATCTTGATATTCGAAATCCCATGGGTTTTGTTTGCCTTCTTTTACTTGTTTTCTTTCTTCTTCATCAAGATCATATGCATCCATTTCTTCCTCTAATTCTCTATCTCTTTTATCATTATCAAGTAAAGTTTCTAAAAGTGATTTTTCTTTTTTCTTTTCTTCTTTTTTATCATTACCAATTAATACATCTATTAATCCCATATTAATCTCCTTTATTATTTAAATATTTCTTGATCATATATTTTAACAAATAATGATTCTGCATATATTTTTAATTCATCATCTACTGGTTTATTAGTAACAATTATTCCATCATATACTTTTTCATTTTTCATGTCCTCAATTGTTTCTTCTATTTCTTTCTTAGTAATTTGTTTATTTAAATATGTTTGAACAGTATATGTTACTCCATCTTTTTTTACTAGAATATCATTATCATTTGTTGGATCATTATCTGATAATCTTTCATCATCAAATCTAATATATTCAAATCCATATTTTTCTAGATAAGATTCTGAAACATTTCTAAATTCTCTTTCATCAAGAGAATTATCCACAATAAATAATATACCCATATTATCACCTAAATAAATTATAGCATAAAAAAGAATGGTTAATTATAAATAAAAACCATTCTATCTCTTCCTTGTAAATCTTTTTTACATTCTATACTTGCTTCTGGTAAATATAATTCTTTTAGAGATTTAATTCTATCATATTGAGTCATACCTATTTCAAAAGCAATTATATATTTATCTTTTATTATAGATTTAATATCTTTTAATATTCTTTCATAGAACTCTAATCCATCATTATCAGCATATAAAGCTATATTTGGTTCATTTTTATATACTATATCCATTATTTCTTCATCTTTTGAAATATATGGTGGATTACTTATTATTACATCATATTTATTATTTATTCCTGTGTATAAATCAGTATTAATAAATGTTATATTTGTATTATTTAATTTAGAGTTATTTTTAGCTACTTCTAAGGCATCTTTTGATATATCAGTAGCAGTTACATTAGAATCTATCTCTTTTGCTAAAGAAATAGCTATACAGCCTGATCCAGTACATAAATCTAATATATCTATTTTAGTATTAAATGTAGATTTTATTCTTTTTATAGTTTCTGATACTAATTCCTCTGTTTCAAATCTAGGAATTAATACTGATGGATTAACATTTATTATATTACCCATAAAATCTACATTACCTACTATATATTGAACAGGTTCACCATTTTCTAATCTTTTAATGGCATCCTCAATATTACCATTATAGTATTTTTTTAAATATTCTATATCAGTCATAATTTAAATAAAAGTAACATATATTATATGTTACTTCCTTCTCCCTCTATTTTTCTTCTTTGATCTTCATTTATTAAAGCTTCTATTAATTTATCTATATCACCTTGCATAATTCTATCTAATGCCATTAAAGTTAAATTTATTCTGTGATCAGTAACTCTATTTTGAGGATAATTATAAGTTCTAATCTTTTCAGATCTATCTCCAGTACCTATTTTATTTCTTCTTTCAGAACCAACAGCTTCTTCTTGCTTTCTTAGTTCTTCATCATAGATTCTAGATTTTAATATTTCTAAAGCTTTTTCTTTATTCTTTAATTGACTTCTTTCATTTTGACAAGTAACTACTATTCCTGTAGGTATATGAGTAATTCTAACAGCAGAGTCAGTAGTATTTACTCCTTGTCCTCCTGCTCCTGAGGATCTATAAACATCAATTCTTAGGTCTTCTTCTTTAACTTCTACATCTACATCTGTTACTTCAGGCATAACTAATACTGTAGCAGTTGATGTATGAACTCTTCCTTGTGATTCTGTTACTGGAACCCTTTGAACTCTATGAGCTCCTGATTCATATTTAAGTTTAGAATATACATTTTCACCCTTAACCATGAATTCTATTTGAGAATATCCACCAGCAGTTCCTTCTTCAGCATTAATTATTTCAATTCTCCAACCTTTACTATCTGCATATCTACTATACATTTCAAAAAGGTCTCCCGCAAATAGATTAGCTTCATCTCCACCAGCAGCTCCTCTTATTTCAACAATGATATTTTTATCATCATTAGGATCCTTAGGTATTAATTCTACTTCTATTTGTTTTTCTAAATCTTCTTTTTCAGTTTCTAAAGAGTTAATATCTTCTTTTGCAAGTTCAGCCATTTCTGCGTCATTTACTAATTCTTTAGCTTCTTCTAAATTCTTTAGAACTTCTTTATATCTTTTATATAAATTAACTACAGTTTCAAGACTAGATGCTTCTTTTGATAAACTTGTCATAAGTTTAACGTCATTAATTACTTCCATCTTTGTAAGTTCTGTACTTAATTCATTATATCTATTTAAAATTGTCTCTAGTCTTTCTATCATAGTTATCACCTATTCATCTAAATCTTCTTCATCTATAATAGTTAAATCATTGAAATCATCTTCATCATTATCAGAATCATCAGTAGCTTCATCAGAATAATCATCTTCTAAATCATCACTAACTACATCATCTTCATCTTCTTCTGATTTTTCTACATCTTCTGTTTCATCTTCTTCATCATCAACTACTATATTTGCTTTATGGTTTTCTTTTAAATCCCAATAAGTACTATTTATTAAGATAAATCTTCCATCAGTTGTTAATGCAGTAAAGAAATCACCAATTTTTTCTTCAAATTCTGCATCACTAAGTTTTAATAATTTACATACTTCCTTAAATAAATTAGGAGTATTAAATTTCTTTCCTTTTTCTTTAATTATTTCATAAGCTATATCAGTATAACTCATTTGTTCTAATTCTTCGATTGTTTTTTCTTTTAAACTCATATTGTCCTCCTACATCTTATTTGGCATTTCTATACCAAGTATATTCATACCAGATTTAATTATATCTCCAACCATACTAATTAAGTATAATCTTGTTTTTCTTATTTCTTCATTATCATCTAGTACTTTATTACTTGTATAGAATGCACTATATTCATTAGCAAGTTTAATTAAATATCTAGATAATATATATGGTTCTTTCTTTTTAGCAGCTTCATTAACAACACTATTAAAACTATATAATGTTTTAATTAATGAATAAGATAAACCATCTGTTAATTTATCATAACTAATATCATTTAGCAATACTTTATCATCTGTTTTCTTTAATATACTTTGAATTCTTACATACATATATTGAATATATGGACTTGTTTCCCCTTGGAAATTAAGCATAGTATCTAAATCAAATACTTCATCTTTAATTCTTGAATTATATAAATCACTAAAGATTACAGCTCCTATACCTACTTTCTTAGCAGTTTCATCTATATCTTCTAAATCAGGATTCTTTTCTAAGATAATTTCTTTAGCTTTAGTAATAGCTTCATTAATAACATCATCTAGTTTAATGAAATTACCCTTTCTAGTAGACATTTTACCCTCTTTTAAGGAATATAATCCATAAGATACATGTTCTAGTCCATCTACATACTTTTTATCTAAATCAAGGTATTTAGCTACTGCAAATACTTGTTTAAAATGTAATTCTTGTTCATAACCAGTAACATAGATACTCTTATCATAATCATATGTTCTTGCTCTATATAAGATAGCAGCTAAATCTCTTGATGCATATATACTACTACCATCACTCTTTTTAACTATACATGGAGCTTTAATACCTTCATTAGTTAAATCTACAATAGTAGCTCCTTCTGATACTTCAAGTACATTTTTCTTAGCTAACATATCTATTACTTCATCTATTGAATCTATATAAGCAGCTTCTCCTCTAATAGAATCAAATTTAATACCAAGCATATCATATGTTTTATAGAACTCATTTAAACTAAGTTCTTTAAACTTTTCCCATAATGCTGTGCATTCTGGATCTTTATGTTCTAATTTATTAAAGTTTTCTCTACATCTTTCAAGAACTTCTTCATCATTAGCACATAATTCATTAATTCTTACATAGATTTCTACTAATTTATCAATAGCATCTGTACTTAAATCATATTCAGAACCCCAAAGTTTATAACCTTCGATTAATTTACCAAATTGAGTACCATAATCTCCTAAATGGTTAATACCTATTGTGTTATATCCTAGAAATTTATAAATATTATATAAAGCATGTCCTATTAAAGTAGTTCTCATATGTCCTATATGGAATGGCTTACATACATTAGGAGACGAATATTCAATTAATACTGTCTCTGAATGTTTTTCTCTTCCATAGTTTTCTTTATCACTATCATATTCACTAAGAACTAACTTAGCTAAGTATTCTCTATTAATAAAGAAATTAAGATAACCATTAACACTCTCTATTTTATCTATCCTTTCATCTTTAATCTTTTCTACTAATTCATTAGCAATATCTACTGGTGATTTATGCATTTCTTTAGATAAACTAAAACATGGAAAAGCATAGTCTCCTTTAGAAGGATCCTCTATTTCCTTAATATAATCATAAACATCAATATTAATCTCTTTTTCAATTAAAGAAGAAATAATTTGTTTTATATCTGTCATATTCTACTCCTTTATAATTATTTTAATTTCAAAATTACCAGTATATTCGCTTTCAATATAAAGTTCGTAATCAATTATAACTGATTTTTCAGTTATTTCAAGACTATTTGTAATTATATTTAAATTAAAAATGGTATTCATTTCTTTTATTTCATATAATCCATTAGATTTATTATCTTTATCAAATAATATACTTATTTTAGATTCTTTATTTTCTTTATTCATTTTAATAGTTTTATCTATTATAAACTCATAATTATCTTCTGAAGTATTAAATAATAATTTATTACCTTTTTTAGTATAATTAATACCTTTAAATTCAGTTAAACCATCATTATTCTTAATAAATAAATCTAACATGTATTATTTCACCACTTTTTCAAGTAAAAGTATATCATATATACACCTAAAAACAAGTGTTTTTACAATAAAAAATGAAGATTTACATCTTCATTATTCATTATCAATTATCTTTATTACAAATTGAGATATATTACCAAACTTAAATTTGTCATAAGAAGCTTTAACGCCTTGATTAGATAAACTATTAACTAGTTCTACTATTTTTTGTTCTGCTAGTTCTGAATCTGGTTTATCTTCTATCATATTAAAAGTATTATCTTCGATTAATTCAGGCTCATCATATGTAATAGAACTTGATGAGAATCCTCTTGATTTAATAGGTTCTTTATATTCAGGAGCCTCTAATACTTCTTTATGATCATCCTCAGTAGATAATTCATCAATTTTCTTTTGAATTCTAGCCATAATAGCATCTATATCAAATTCATCATCTTTAGTTTCTTTTACTGGTTCATTATATGGATTACTATATGGTTTTTCTTCTACTTTAGGAGTAGATAACATATTATTAATCATATCATCAGTATCTTTAACATTTATTCTATCTGCTATTATTTTATCTAATAATTCTTCTTGTTTTAATTTATCTTCTATTCTAAGTAAACTTCTAGCATGTCTTTCAGATATTTTATTATTTAATAAAGCATCTTGTACTTTTGGGCTTAGATTTAATAATCTTAATTTATTAGAAATAGTAGCTTGAGTTTTACCCATTCTAGTAGCTAATTGTTCTTGAGTTAAATATCCTCTTTCAAGAAGTTTCTTATAAGATTTAGCTTCTTCTATTGGAGATAAATCTTTTCTTTGAATATTTTCTACTATTGCAACTTCTGCAGATTCATTATCATTTAAATCTATAGTAACAGCAGGTACTTTATGTAATCCTGCTATATAAGCTGCTTTATATCTTCTTTCACCTGCAATAATTTCATATTTATTACCTATTTTTCTAAGTACAAGTGGTTGAATTATTCCATGTTCTTTTATAGATTTAGCTAGTTCATTT
Source organism: Bacilli bacterium (assembly GCA_017553685.1). Lineage (GTDB taxonomy): Bacteria > Bacillota_I > Bacilli_A > RF39 > UBA660 > RUG13038. The sequence goes on from JAFZKH010000003.1 coordinate 21,989, forward strand.
AAAGCACCTTCATCAAATGCTAATCTTGGTTGGAACCTGTTAGGAATAATATCATCTAAAGATACTTCAATAACTTCTTTATCTAATGTATTTACCATGACAAACACCTCTTTATTCTAAATATAATGATACTATAAAAGACCATTTATTTCAATGGTCTTTTTAATTTTTCTATATAATTACCTAATGTTACCAATTCTAAGAATCGTATTATTCGGCATTGTTATATATCCATTTTCTGAATATTTATCAAATATTCTTTCTAATTCATTTAAATATATAGTATAATTCTCACTATTTTGTTTTGGAGCATATGATGCTGAAAAATTTAAACCAATAAACTGTTCTTTATTTAATACATAATCATTTTTAAATATAATTTTTTCATAATTGAGAAAGAAATTATTAAATATTTCTTCATTACGATTTAAGCCACCACTAGATCCTTTATATTCTGGACAATATTTAGAACTTAAACTATGTATTTCTTTAATTATTTTTTTATCATAATCACCATTATTATAAATAATAGCTACTACTGAATTATCTTTTAATATTCTAGCGCATTCATTCTTAAATAAAATTGCATCAAACCAATGAAAAGCTTGACCAACAGTAACTAGATCTACTAAATTATTGGTTAGATCAATCGCTTCGGCAGAACAATTTACACCTTTGAAATTAGAATAACTACCTAGGTTTTCTAAACATTTATGAAACATATCATAATTAGGTTCTATCCCATATACAGTTATTCCTTTTTCTACGAAAGGTAAACATAGTTTCCCTGTACCTGCCCCTACATCCGCAATTATTGAATTACTATTTAAATTATATTTGCTAATAATATATTCAATTGCTTCTTTAGAATAATTAGGTCTATACTTTGAATAATCATTTTCCATGTGACTAAATCTATCAATATTATTCAAAAAACATCACCTGTGGAATTATTATAACATAAAAAGACCATTATAGTGGTCTTTTTTTAATTTGATCAAAGTTTCTAGGATATATTCTTTTATTCTTTCCTAGTTTCTTAATCTTAACTAAATTTCTTATTGAATTTTCTATTGGTAATTCAAAACTAATTACATCTTCTAATCTAGATTCTAATAGTTCTATAGCTTTCATAGAGTCTTTAACTTCATCTTCAAGATTTGCTTTCATAGCAACAAAGTAACCATTTACTTTTACCATAGGCATACAGATTTCTACTAATGTATTTAGTTTAGAAACTGCTCTAGATACTACTAAGTCATATTTTTCTCTATGTCTTTTAGCATAATCTTCTCCTCTAGTATGAATAACTTCTATATCAGTTAATTCTAATTCTTTAATTACTTTATTTAAGAAATTACATCTTTTCTCTAAAGCATCTACTAGAGTAATCTTTAGATTTGGAAAACAAATCTTTAGAACTATTCCAGGAAATCCAGCTCCTGTACCAAAGTCTAATACACTTAATTCTTGATTAAGATCTATTGCTTTAATAAGAGTTAATGAATCATAGAAGTGTTTTAAATAGAAATCATCTTTTTCAGTTATTCTTGTTAGGTTAATTTTTTCATTCTCTTCAATAACTAAGTCATAATATCTATGTAATTTCTTACCTTGATTCTTAGTTAAAGTAATACCTATTTCACTTAATAATTCTTTTAATTTATCTATTGTCATTGAAATACCTCTTCATATATACAGTAAGTATAGATATATCTGATGGATTAACACCACTTATTCTTAAGGCTTGTCCTAAAGATAATGGTCTTACTTCTTTTAGTTTAATTCTTGCTTCTGAAGCTAAGTTAGGAATATCATCATAATTGATATTTTCAGGTATCTTTTTATTTTCTAGCTTTCTCATTTTATCTGCTTCTTTTCTAGCTTTTTTAATATATCCATCATATTTAATAATTATTTCAGCTTGTTCTAGTTCTAAATAATCATATTTATTCTTTAATTTATCTTCTATATCAAATATAGAGTTCTCTACTCTCTTAACATAGTCATATAAAGTAATCTTTTTATCAGTTTTAATAGTTATTTCTTTTAATTCATCTAATATTTTATTAATATTATCTTCTTTTTTAACTAATTTATTATATTGTCTCTTATTTATTAGACCTACTTCATAACCATGTCTTCTAAGTCTTAAATCAGCATTATCACTTCTAAGTAATAATCTATATTCTGCTCTTGAAGTAAGTAATCTATATGGATCTCTAACTCCTTTAGTTACTAGATCATCTATTAATACACCAATATAAGCTTCATCTCTTGCTAATATTAATGGTTCTTTACCTTCAATCTTTAAAGTAGCATTAATACCTGCCATTAAACCTTGGCAAGCAGCTTCTTCATAACCACTAGTACCATTTATTTGACCTGCAGTATATAAATTCTCTATTAATTTAGTTTCAAGTGATGGATAAAGGTCTCTTGAATCTATTGCATCATACTCAATAGCATAAGCATATCTAAGTATTTTAGCATTTTCTAATCCTGGTAATGAATGAACCATCTTTTCTTGTACATCATGAGGCATACTTGTTGAGAATCCTTGTACATATATATCATCAAAGTATTTAGATTCTGGTTCTAAGAATAATTGATGTCTTTCTTTATCTTTAAATCTAACTACTTTATCTTCGATAGATGGACAATATCTAGGTCCAGTACCTAATTTTTCTTGAATAGCACCATACATACTAGATTTATCTAGGTTATCCATTATTATTTTATGAGTTTCCTCTGTTGTATATGTTAAATAACATGGTTCTTGTTCATCTAATTTATAATATGGTTTATCATCAAATGAGAATGTATAGTATTTATCATCTCCAGGTTCCATCTTAGTCTTAGAGAAATCTATTGTATCTCTTTGAATTCTAGGCGGAGTACCTGTTTTAAGTCTTAATATTTTAAATCCTAGTTTTTCTAAGTTTTCACTTAGATATAATGAGGGTCTTGTTCCAGCAGGTCCTGATACTGTTCTAGTATCCCCTACTAAGATATTAGCTTTCATATATGTTCCTGTAGTTAAAATAACTGCTTTAGCATATATTTCTTTACCATTAGATAGTTTTACTCCCTTAATAGTATTATCCTCTATTAAAAGGTCCTCTACATGGTCCTCTATTATATCTATATTCTTATGTTTTTGTAATTCTTCTTGCATTAGTTTTGGATAAGCAACTTTATCTGCTTGAGCTCTTAGAGATCTAACAGCAGGTCCTTTACTAAAGTTAAGCATTTTCATTTGTAAAAGAGTTTTATCTGCTATTTTACCCATAACTCCACCTAAGGCATCTATTTCTCTTACTACGATACCTTTAGCAGATCCTCCAATATGTGGATTACATGGCATCATAGCTATTTTTTCAATAGATCCTGTTACTAATAAAGTTTTATGTCCTTTGTTAGCAGCTGCAAATGTTGCTTCACATCCTGCATGACCACCACCAACAACTATTACTTCATAGTCCATGAATCCACCTCCTTTTTAAAAGCAAAAGTATTATACTACAATATTTATATTATATCAAATAAAAAGAGCATTAGCTCTTTTTTATTCCCATATAAATGAATTTGCTATATACTCTGCTTCCTCTATAACTGATTCTTCATCATCAAATTCAAATATAGTTGCATATACCATTACATATTTATGATCACCCATAATATAATATTGAATTGCTTTTTGATCTTTACCTTCCAAATTAAATCTAAGTAATGGATAACCATTTGTTGTAGTAGAACCACTAGATGTTAAAGTAGCATTATATGCTTTAGCTTGATTAGCCATTTGATAGAAAATAGCACTTTTAAAGGAATCTACTTGATCTATTGAATAATAATTAGTTCCACCATTAACAGATATATTATTTGGTCTAGATGAATGTTCATCTTTTTTATCTACAAAGAATGGCTTATCTTTAGTAGAATGATCCTCTCTTATCATATAATTATCACTTATAGTAAAAGAACCATATCCATCTAATTTAAATTCTTTAACTTCACTCTTTTTAGTTGTTAAAAAACAACCTGTTACTAATAATAATATTCCTAAAGCTATTAATATCTTTTTCATCTGAATAACACTAATGACTTAACTAGGTCATTTCCTTTGTTTGATTTTTTATTTTCGTCCATTGAATTAACAATAGCAGCCTGAATACCATGAATAACAGGACATAATTTTCCATATTTATCTGCTATCATTAATGCTGATTTAATTGCATTTAATCCCTCAATAGTAGCAGGAGCCATTTTTGCTTTTATTTCTTCAATGCTTTCACCTTTTGCTAATGCTAATCCACATCTTTTATTTCTAGAATCTAAACTATCTGTTGTAGTAAATAAATCTCCTAAACCAGATAATCCATAGAATGTACTTTCACTAGCTCCTAAACAAGAACCAAGTTGTACTATTTCTCTCCATCCAAGTGTTTTAAAAGCTGCTATTTCATTAGATGAGATACCAGATCCTTCAAGAATACCTACTCCAATAGATAAAACATTCTTTAATGCTCCACCTACTTGTATTCCTATAGGATCATCACTTGTATATAAATGAGTTTTTTCAGATTCAATTAAATTTTTAAATTTTTCTGAACCATAATAATCTAAGTATGTATTACCATTTTTAAGTATTTGTTCTGCATGAGCAGGACCTGATATAACATATACCAAACTATTTGTTCCAAGAGTATCTTGAATAACCTTAGATAGTACTTGGTCACCTTCCATACCCTTAGTAGCTAATACAATTCTTTGATTATCATCATCAAAATAATCTTTCATATTTTCACATGTACTCTTAACAAAATTTGATGCTGTAGCCATAACAATATAACTTGCATCTTCTACTGCATCTTTAAGTGAAGTAGTACACTCAATATCTTCATTAATAGGTACATTTAATATTGGACAAATATGTTCATTATTAATCTTATTACAATCATTTTCACTATGAGACCATATAGTTACATGTGCATTACCTTTTTCTTCCATTAAATGTGCTAAAGCACATCCATATGCACCACTACCTATTACTGTAACTCTCTTTTTTACTTTTACTCTTAATTGTGTCATAATTACCTACTTTCCTAAGCAGAAGTTAGCAAATAACCTATCAATAAGTTTTTCATCATAACTTTCGCCTATAATTTCATTTAATGTTTCACATATTTCTTTAATATCTATTTCAAGTATATCAATTGGTAAACCATCATTCAATGATTTTATTAAATTATTATTAATAGATATAGCTTTTTTAACTAATGATATTTGTCTACTATTAGATAAATATGTTAATTCTTTATTATTTAGTTCTTCTAAATTATATAAATCACTTATTTTATCTTTTAAGATACTAATATCTTTAGTAGCACATATTTTAACTATTTCACCATCTAATTCAGATTCATCTAATTTAGTTTCTAGATCAACCTTATTAATAGCAATTATTCTTTTCTTATCTTTAGTTAACTCTAATAATTCTTTATCCTCTTTAGTTAGAGGTTCATTATTATTTAAAACTAATATTATTAAATCAGCTTCTTTAATTAATCCAAGAGATTTCTCTACTCCTATCTTTTCTACTACATCTTCAGTATTTCTAATACCTGCAGTATCAATTAAATTAAGTAAAACTCCGCCTACCCTAATTTGTCCTTCTACTATATCTCTAGTTGTTCCAGCAATATCAGTAACAATTGCTTTTTCTTCATTAATTAGTTTATTTAGTATAGAACTCTTTCCGACGTTCGGTCTACCTATTATTAGAGTATTTATACCCTCTTTTATAATTTTACCGTTCTCAGACTCTTTTAAAAGCTTGTTTAATTTCTCATCTATAAATGAAGTAATATCTTTTATGTTATCTATAGTCATTACTTCTATATCTTCATATTCTGGATAATCTATATTAACTTCTATATTAGAGTTAATATCATATAATCTATCTACTATTTCATGAATTAAGTTGGATATCTTTCCTTCAATACCATTCATAGCAAGTTTTCTAGCATTTTCTGTTTTAGCATCTATCATGTCCATTACAGATTCAGCTTCTAATAAATCTATTCTTCCATTTAAGAAAGCTCTCTTAGTAAATTCTCCAGGTTCTGCTAATCTGGCACCATTATTTAATAATAATTCTAATACTTTATTAGTAGCACTAATACCACCATGACAATTTATTTCTACAATATCTTCTTTAGTAAATGTTTTAGGTGCCTTCATTAAAGATACCATTACTTCATCTATTACTTCTTTACCATCAACTATATGACCATAATTAATAGTATGACTATCCATTTTAGATAGATCTCTATCATATATCTTATTTACTATATCTATTGCTTCATCTCCACTAACTCTAACAATAGATATTGCTCCTATACCTACTGCTGTAGATATAGCACAAATAGTATCATTCATGGTATCCCTCCTTTTTTAGATTTAAGTATTATAACTCATAATCAAATTTTTGACTACAATATCCTATTATAATAATAACATTTTTATAAATATAATAGTTAATTATCAAATACACTTAACATAAATAGTGTAAAAAAAAACAATCAAATGATTGTTTTTATTCTTCAGTAGGTTTAATTACTACAGCTCTATTAGGTTCTTCTCCTTCACTTTCAGTAGTAATTCCTTTGAAATCTTTAAGAACTTCATGGATTAATCTTCTTTCATAAGAGTTCATTGAATCCATTCTTATAGGTTCTTTAGTTTTTTGAACTTCTTTAGCTAATTTCTTAGCAAGAATTTCTATATGTTTTTGATTTTTTTCTTTATAGTTTTCAACATCTAAAATAATATTTATATGCATACCAGTTTCTTTTGTTAAAACTGCTCTTAAAACATTTTGAATTGATGAAAGAGTTCTTCCTTCTTTACCAATTAATATAGAAGTATTTTCTGGATGAAGAATTATCTTTAAATAATTATCTTTTCTAAGAGTTTCAAAGTTAACTCCTATACCCATACCTTCAACTAATGTTTTTAAATATTCTTTTGAGAATGCTAATACATCACTTTTTAATACTACAGTTAATGTATATTTCTTTTTCTTTAATAACCCCACAGTTTCTTCTTTTACTGAAGTTAACATTTCTTCTTCTTTAACATTTAATTCTTTTAATGCTTGAAGTGTTAATTCTTCTAAATTTTTACCCTCGTATGTATATATTTTCATTTTATTCTGCCTTTCTTTTTTTAATTAATATAATAACTAAATTTTGAAGGATTGTAAATACTGTACTTGCAATCCAATATAATGATAATGCTACTGGTAAATTTAAAGCCATAAATGTAATCATACCAGTCATCATTATACTCATAACATTTTGATTCATTCCTGGTTGTTCTGGTTGAGAATTTCTATTCATAAAGAATGATAGGAATGTTGATCCTGCTATTAAAATTATAATTATTATATATGCCCAATGTCCTCCAGAGATAGCTTTCATTGGTGTAGTACCAAGAACTAAACTAAATAATTTACCTTCAAATATTACTGGTACTCTATTAATTGCTTCATAAAATGCCATAACTAATGGTAATTGAATGAATGCAAATAAGCAACTTGATAATGGATTAATCTTATATTTCTTATATAGAACCATCATTTCTTGAGATTTCTTTTGTTGTGATTCTTGATCATCTTTTCCTTCATATTTCTTATTTAATCTATCAAGTTCTGGTTGCATTTTCTTCATATTTTCTGATTGTTCAATAGTCTTATATGAGAATGGAACAAGTAATAATCTAATTAATACACCAAGTAATACAATTGTAATACCATAGTTACCAATGAATTTATTAGCTCTTACTATAATCCATGCTAATGGTTTAACAAATAAGTTTTCCCATAATCCTTCATATTTACTATCTTTAATTTTAAAATTTTCACACTTAGGTAATTTAGAAATATCAATTTTTTTCTTATATTTGTTATATTCCTTAATTAAACCTTTTGATTCAGGTTGACATAATATATTTTCATACATAGTCATTCTAACAGAGTTATTTTCATAAACAACTGCTTTTTTACCATCTTTTAATACTTTAGTACATCCAGTTAATAAGAATAAAGCTAGGAATAATACTAAAAACTTCTTAATGTTCTTTTTCATTTTGATCTCCTATTTTAATATATTTAATAATTCATCTTTCTTTTGTTCATAATCAAGCGATGTAATGTCTTTCCTTAATATTATAACATAGTCCATGTTTCTTTTAAATGATAAATTACTCTTATCTATTATATCTTTTATTTGCCTTTTATTCTTATTTCTAATAACTGCATTACCTAATTTTTTAGATACACATATACAAAATCTATAATATTTATTATCATTTTTTTCCTTATTATATATATAATAGTATCTATTATAGACTTTATGACCAGTTTGAATTATATCATTAATCTCTGATTCTTTCTTAATTATATTTAATTTTTTCATATTCAGATCCCCTTATACAAAAAAAACCACATGTTGTGGATTATTATTTAGATAATACTTTTCTTCCTTTTTTTCTTCTACTATTTAAAACGTTACCTTTTACTCTTGAGAAGAATCCATGAGTTTTTTTCATTTTTCTATTATTTGGTTGAAATGTTCTTTTCATATATTACACCTCCCAGGTCCATAAAACATATAAAATTATACTTTTTTTTATGTGTAATGTCAACAAATTTAGAATATTTTTATAAAATAACAACTTTTTAACAGTTTACTGTGTACAAATGAGTTAAAAATCCTTATAATATATAACTAATAAAATTATCCACAAATATCCACAATTACCATAAAATAAGCAAATTGTGTATAAATTAACTGTTGATAAGTAAATTTGTGGAAAGTGTGGAAAACTATAATTTATGTAATAATATCAATATAATTAAAAATATTGTCCTGTGGACAATAATGTGGAAAGTGATTTTTTTGTTGATTTTAAACAAAATTATGATATTATTTAGTTAGAATGTTACTACAAAAATAGGGTGGTGAGGAACAATGGACAATAAGGAATTATTGTGGAAGAAATTTTTGTCTCTGATCAAGAAAAAAGTATCTTCTTTAGGATATGATACCTGGTTTAAAGATACTGAATTAGTTGATTTAAATGAAGAAGCTATTGTTTTAGTTCCTTCAATTACTCACAAAAAACATTTAGAACAAAGCTATAAAGATATGATGGAAGAAGTTCTAAACAGTATAACTGGTACTAATTTCAATATGGTATTTGTTTTATCTGATGAAATAAAAGACTTAGATACTAAAAAAGAAGAAAAGATTGAAACGGCTCCTGAAGAAGATAATTCTTATAAAAATAGGAAAATTACTAATTTAAATCCTACATATACATTTAATAGTTTTATGGTAGGAGGTAGTAATGAATTTGCTAGAACTGCTGCATTAGCTGTAGCAGAAAATCCTGGTAAAATATATAATCCATTCTTTATTTATGGTAATAGTGGATTAGGTAAAACACATTTAATGCATGCTATAGGTAATTATATTGTTGATAATTCAAATTTAAGAGTTTTATATGTAACAAGTGAAACATTTATTAATGATTTCCTTGGTATAAGTAGAAAAAATATAGATGGAAATAACTTTGATTATATTGAAGCATTCAAAAATAAATATAGAAATATAGATGTATTATTAATAGATGATATACAATTTCTTGGAACTGCTCCTAAATCACAAGCAGAGTTTTTCCACACATTTAATACATTATTTGATGAAAAGAAACAAATTATAATATCTTCTGATAATTCACCAGATGATTTAAGAAATCTAGAAGATAGATTAAAAACTAGATTTAACTGGGGATTAAAAGTTAATATTTATCCACCAGATAATGAATTAAAGAAAAAAATACTTAAAAATAAGTTAACAAATATGACATATGCTAAAGATATGGATGAAGAAGTAATTGATTTTATTACTAATGTATCTGAATCTGATGTAAGAAGTCTTGAAGGAATGCTTACTAGAGTTTGTGCATATGCAGAAATGTTTAATGTAGAAAAAATAACTGAAGAATTAGCTATAGAAGCTCTTCAAGGATCATTTAATGGTAATGTTGCTACTAAGAATAATATTCAAAAGATACAAAAGATAGTAGCAGACTATTATGGAATAACAATAGATGATTTAAAAGGAAAGAAAAGAGTAGCTAAAGTATCTCTTCCAAGACATATTGCTATTTATTTATGTAGAACTATGACAGATGAATCATTTCCTAGAATAGGAATGGAATTTGGAGGAAGAGATCATTCTACAGTAATGAATTCTTGTGATAAGATAAGTACTGATATAAAAAATAATGAAAAATTAAAAGAAGTAATAGAGGAGTTGAAGAAAAAAATTAAATAGAAGTGGATAAATAAAAGTTATTAACAATTTATAAACAATCACTATTCCTTATAAATAAATGAAATAGGGTAGTTATAAACATTATCCACTGCAATAATAATAAAATATATAATAAAAAATAATAGGAGGAAACCAAAATGAAATTTTCAATTAAAAAAGATATATTATTAGAAAGTCTTAATATAGTAAGTCATGCTATATCAAGTAAAAATATTATTCCTGTATTAGGAGGAATTAAATTTGATCTTAAAAAAGAAGGATTATATTTAGAAGCTAGTGACAATGAAATAGATATTAAAACATTTATAGATAAAAAGATGATAGATAAAATAGATAAAGAAGGAACTATAGTAGTTCAAGGTAAATATTTATTAGATATTGTTAGAAAATTACCTGATACTGTTATTAATATAGAAGTTATTGATGGATTAAAAATACTTATCCACACAGAAAATTCTAAATTTAATTTAAATGGTATTGATTCAGATGAATTTCCTGATATTAAAATAGAAAAATCTTCAAGTCCTATATCTATAAGTAAAAAATTAATTAAACAAATAGTTAATCAAACTATATTTGCTACATCTACTCAAGAAACTAGACCAATATTAACAGGTATTAACTTTAAAATAAATGGTGATTTAATGGAAGTAGTTGCTACAGATTCATATAGATTAGCTAAAAAAACTATTAAATTAGATAAAGCTGTGGATAATGTTATTAATATTGTTGTTCCATCAAAAAATATTGGTGAATTAATTAAAATAATTGAAGAAAGTGATGATAATTTAAATATTCACATATTTACTAATAAAATTTTATTTGAAATGAATGATATATATTTTCAATCTAGATTATTAAATGGAAACTTTCCTGATATTAATAGATTAATACCTACTGAATATAAATTAGTAGTTAAAGCTACTACTAATGATCTATATGATGTAGTAGATAGAGCATCTTTATTAACATCTGAAAAAGAAAAGAATGTTATTAAATTTGAAATTAGTGAAAATGAATTAATTGTTACATCTAATACACCAGAAATTGGTAAAGTAGAAGAAAGATTAAGTATATTAAATGAATCTGGTAATGATTTAAGTATTTCATTTTCTGCTAAATATATGCTTGAAGCTCTTAGAACTATTTCATCTAAAGAAGTTAAAATTTCATTAAATGGAGAAATAAATCCTATTATATTAACTAATGAAGAAAATGATGATTTAATTCAACTTTTATTACCAATTAAAACATATTAAGAGAACTATGGTTCTCTTTTTTAGTGGATTTTTTTTTACAAATAGAGAATAAAACATATGATAGAAACCCAAGAAAGGGGTGAAATTATGGATAATTATGAAATAAATAGAGATACATTAATAATTCTTCCATATGGTTTAAATAAATCAAAAATAATAGAAAAGAACCAAGAAATAATAGTTAATAAAGAACCTATGGATATTATTAAATATAATTGTGAATTCTATGGTTCAACTTATGAAGGAAGACATTTTGGTACTAAATCTATCATGAATATTACACATAAGTCTCCAATTATAATTGAAGAAAGTAGAAAAATAATCTGTTTTCCAACAGCATCACCAAGACAAAATGAATGTGCATGGGTTATATTAAATCCTATTAAGAATTTCTATGGTGATTCTAATTCTACAAATATAATATTTGATAATAATTTAGTTTATAATATTACAATTTCTATAGCATCTTTTGAAAATCAAATAAGTAGATCTTATAGACTAGAATCTATATTAAGAAAAAGACTAGAAAACTTTTAAAATTATAAAACTCAATTACTAAAAAAATTGAGTTTTTTTACTAAATTTTAATTTATTTACCCATTTTTATGATATAATATACTTGTATGGGTAGGTAATTGGTTTTACTATAAAGGTGTTAAAAATGGGCTTTAAAATAGGTTAAAAATGTTTTTAAGAAAAATTGAATTAAAAAATTTTAGAAATTATGAAGATTTAAAATTAGAATTCAATAAGAATATTAATATCTTTATAGGAAATAATGCACAGGGTAAAACAAATATCCTAGAAAGTATATATTTCTTAGCAGTAACCAAGTCCCATAGATGTAATAAAGATAATTATTTAATTAAAAATGATTGTATTTTTTCTAAGGTAATAGGGGAAGTTGAAAACAACGACAGAAAGAATATATATGAGATTATTATTAATAATGAAGGTAAAAGAGTATCTATTAATAATAATATATTTAAAAGAATAAGTGATTATCTATCTAATATTAATGTTGTTATGTTTTGTCCAGATGATTTAGAAATAATAAAAGGTACACCTAGTGATCGAAGAAAGTTTCTAAATATAGAAATAGGACAAATAAGTAATGAATATATCATTTATTTAGCTAAATTTAATAAAGTATTAAAGACTAGAAATGAATATTTAAAGAATGAACATAATATTGATTTTAATTATTTAGATATCTTAACTGATGAATTAATAGACTTAAATATTAAACTATATAAATATAGAAAAGAGTTTATTAATGATTTAAATAATTATATTGTGGATATTTATAAGAAAATATTTTTAAAAGAAGATATATATGTTAAATATGAATCATTTATAGATAATGAAGAGGATATAGTAGAAGATTTAAGAGAAAAATACTTAAGAGTTAGAGATAGTGAATTAAATCAAAAAACAACATTAATTGGAGTCCATAGAGATAATTTTTCTATATATATAGATGGAAAAGAGATTAATAATTATGGATCACAAGGACAACATAGGGTAGCTATTCTTTGTTTAAAACTAGCTGAGATAGAAATATATAAACAGAAATATAATATTAAACCAATAATATTATTAGATGATATATTTAGTGAGTTAGATAAAAAGAAGAAAATAAACATAATTAAATATATAGATAAGGACTTACAAATATTTATTACATCAACAGACTTACATAGTATAAGTAAAAGAATAACTAAAAACGCTGATATATTTTATATAGAAGAGGGAAAGGTAAAATTAGGTGAATAATATGGCACAAGATAAGTATGATGCATCGGATATTCAAGTATTGGAAGGTTTAGAAGCTGTTAGAAAAAGACCTGGTATGTATATTGGTACAACTGATGTTAAAGGACTTCACCATTTAGTATGGGAAATAGTAGACAACTCAATAGATGAAGCCTTAGCAGGTTTCTGTAATCATATTGAGATTACTATTAATAAAGATAATTCAGTAACTGTACAAGATAATGGTAGAGGTATTCCAGTTGGAATACATGCTAAAACAGGTATATCAACAGTAGAAACAGTTTATACTGTATTACATGCAGGTGGTAAATTTGGAGGAGGAGGATATAAAGTATCTGGAGGACTACATGGTGTTGGTGCTTCAGTAGTTAATGCTTTATCTTCTTGGGTAGATGTCCAAGTTAAAAGAGATGGTAAAATTTATGAATGTAAATTTGAAAATGGTGGTAAAACTACACAATCTCTAAAAGAAATAGGTACATGTGATGAAAAAGATACAGGTACTAAAGTAACATTTAAACCTGATGGAAGTATATTCGATTCAGAAATTTATGATTATGAAACATTAAAAGTAAGAAGTAGAGAACTTGCATTCTTAAATAAAGGATTAAGAATAACATTAACAGATAATAGAGTAGATCCTGTTAAACAAGATACATTTATGTATGAAGGTGGTATATCTGAATATGTTAGATTCTTAAATAAGAATAAAACTCCAATACATGAAAATGTAATTCATTTAGAAGGTGAAGAAGATAGTGTTATGTTTGAAGTTGCTATGCAATATAACTCAGGATATAACACAGATAGTATCTATTCATTTGTTAATAATATTAATACTCATGATGGCGGAACACACGAGGAAGGTGTAAGAAGAGCCCTTACCAGAGTTATAAATAGTTATGCAAGAAAGAATAATATATTAAAAGAAAAAGATGAATCACTTACAGGAGACGATGTTAAAGAAGGTTTAACAATGATTATCTCTTGTAAACATCCTAATCCTCAATTTGAAGGACAAACTAAAGGTAGACTAGGTAACTCTGAAGTTAGAAAGTTAGCCGATAGTGTATTCTCTGAAGGATTTGAAAGATTCTTAATGGAAAATCCAACAGAAGCTAGAATTATTGTTGAAAAAGCAATATCAGCTTGTAGAGCTAGAAATGCTGCTAAAAGAGCAAGAGAAGCTTCTAGAAAATCAGATTTATCAATTAGTAATTTCTTTGGTAAACTAACAGATTGTAAGAGTAAAGATCCTAGTGAATCAGAAATATTCATAGTCGAGGGAGATTCTGCCGGAGGTTCTGCTAAACTTGGTAGAGATTCAATGACTCAAGCAATTCTTCCTTTAAAAGGTAAAATATTAAATGTTGAAAAAGCTAGATTAGATAAAGCGTTATCAAATGAAGAAATTAAGTCTATAATTACTGCATTTGGTACAGGTATTGGTAATGATTTTGATATATCTAAATTAAGATATGACAAGATAATAATAATGACCGATGCCGATGTTGATGGTGCTCATATTAGAGTATTATTATTAACACTATTCTTTAGATATTTTAGACCAATAGTTGAAGCAGGACATGTATATGCTGCTCAACCACCTTTATTTAGAATAATGCATGGTAAAACAAGAAAATATGTATTAACTGATGAAGAAAAAGATGAATATCTAAATAATATTAAAGATACAGAACGTTCTAGAGCCGAAGTTACTCGTATGAAAGGACTTGGTGAAATGGACGCTGAAGAACTATATGAAACAACAATGGATATTAACACAAGAGTTCTTAAGAAGATTACTGTAGATGATTTAGTGGCTGCAGATGCTGTATTTTCTCAATTAATGGGTGAAGAAGTTGAACCTAGAAGACAATTTATTGAAGAAAATGCTATTAATGCAGATCTAGATATATAGTTAGGGGGTGTAATTAATGGAAAATGAAGAATTATTAGAACAAAATGAAGAAATAACTACTGAATATAGTGGTGATTTTCATGAAAGAGATAGTTTTATTGAAAACAATATAGTTAATGAAATTCAAAAATCATTTATTGACTATTCTTTATCTGTTATTACAGCTCGTGCTATACCAGATTTAAAAGATGGTTTAAAACCAGTTCATAGACGTATTTTATGGTCTATGTATGAAAATGGTTATACACCAGATAAACCTCATAGAAAATGTGCTACTACTGTAGGTAACGTTATGGGTAGATATCATCCACATGGTGATGCTGCAATATATGATGCTTTAGTTAGATTAGCACAAGATTTCAATGAAAGATATACATTAGTTGATGGCCATGGTAACTTTGGTAACATTGAAGGTGATGGAGCTGCTGCTTCTCGTTATACAGAAGCAAGACTATCTAAAATATCTCTTGAATTATTAAAAGATATTAAAAAAGATACTGTTGATATGATTCCAAACTTTGATGGAATATATGAAGAACCAGTTGTATTACCATCTAAATTTCCAAATATATTAGTTAATGGTACTATGGGTATTGCTGTAGGTATGGCAACAAATATTCCACCACATAACTTAGGAGAAGTAATAGATGGATGTATTGCTTATATAGATAATCCTGATATTGATACTATGGGACTTATGAATTATATTAAAGGTCCTGATTTTCCAACAGGTGGTGTAATTCTAGGAAATAGTGGTATTAGAAAAGCATATGAAACAGGTAGAGGATCTATTACTATTAGAAGTAAGGCTACTATTGAAGATAAAGGAACTCATCAAAATATAGTTATTACTGAAGTTCCTTATGGAGTTAGTACTTCTGATTTAAAAGATAGAGTAGCAGAACTTGTTCATAACAAGATAATTGAAGGTATTTCAGATTATCATACAGATTTAAAGAATGGTTTAAAAATAACTATTACTTTAAAAAGAGATGCTAATGCTCAAGTAGTATTAAATAAATTATTTAAATTAACAAATTTCCAAGTAAACTTTAGTATTATATTATTAATGCTTGATAATAAGACTCCTAAAACACTTGGATTAAAGGATATTATTTCTAAATATATAGCACATCAAAAAGAAGTTATTATTAGAAGAACTAAATATGATCTAAAGAAAACTGAAGAAGAAGCTCATATTTATGAAGGTTTAAAAATAGCTTTAGATAATATTGATGAAATAATTAAATTAATTAAAGCATCTAAAACAGATGAAGAAGCTAAAAATGGCTTAATGAGTAGATTTGGTTTAGATGATGTTCAATCACAAGCTATTCTAGAAATGAAGTTAAGAAGATTAACTGGTTTAGCTAGAGAAGATGTTGAAAATCATTTAGATGAATTACATAAGACAATTGAAGAATTAAAAGCAATATTAGCTAGTGATGAAAGAATTATGGGTATAATTAAAGATGAAATGACTGATATCAAGAAGAAGTATTCTGATGATAGAAGAACTAAGATTGATATGACTGCTATTGATTATATTGAAGATGAATCTTTAATTCCAGTAGATAATATAATAGTTAATATTACTAAGAATGGTTATATTAAGAGAGTTCCTACTGATACTTATAAAGTACAAAATAAAGGTGGAGTAGGAGTTAAAGGTATGACTACTAATGAAGAAGATATAGTAGAAAATATGATATCTCTTCAAACTCATGACCATGTATTATTCTTTACTAATAAAGGTAAAGTATATAGAATTAAAGGTTATGAAATACCTGAATTCTCAAGACAATCTAAAGGTTTACCAGTAGTTAACTTATTACCAATAGAGAAAGAAGAAAAGGTAATGTCTATATTACCAATTAGAGATTCTGAGGATATTGGTGAAAAGAAGATTACATTTGTAACTAAACAAGGATTTGTTAAGAGAACTGATATAGCTGAATTTGAAAGTATTAGAAAAACTGGTAAAATTGCTATAGGATTAAGAGAAACTGATGAAATCTTAACTGTAATGCTTACTAGTGGTAATGATGATATACTTATCTGTGCAGATAATGGCAGAATGATTAGATTTAATGAATCTGAAATAAGAGTTCTAGGTAGATCTGCTAGTGGTGTTAAAGGTATTGAAATACCTGATGATGCTAAATGTGTAAGTGCTGTTGTAGTTAAACCTGAAGATGAAATACTTATTGTAACTGAAAATGGTTATGGTAAGAGAACTAATGCTGAAGAATATAGACTAACTCATAGAGGTAGTAAAGGTGTTAAAGCTATGAATATTACTGAAAAGAATGGTCCAATAGTATCTGTAAGCAAAGTTGAAGAAGATTCAGACTTAATAATTATTACAAATAATGGTATGATTATTAGAATTCCATTAGATCAAGTATCTAAAATGAGTAGAGTTACTCAAGGAATTAGAGTTATTACACTAAAAGATGATCAAAAAGTATCTTCTACATCTATTTCTAAGATTGAAGAAGAAAAAGATGAAAATGTAGAAGAAACTACTCAAGAAGCATCTGAAAGTGTAGAATAATCGAACAAAATAGCGAACAAAATATTTCCCGGGAAATATTTTGAATATAAAAATAGTATATTTTAGTCAATTTATTGACTATAAATACTAAATATAGTATATTAAACATGCACAACGAGAAAATTGGAACCTGGTCAGGACAGAGATGTAGCAGCCATAACAGTTCCTTCTCGTGTGTGCTTTTTTATTGGAGAATTACTATGAATCAATTAATATATGATGAATTAAATAAATTAGTAGATAAAGCAATTAAAAAAGACGAAGTTCCAGTAGCAGCCCTTATAGTAAAAGAGGGCAAAATAATAGCTAAAGCATACAATAAAACCAATACATCAAACAATGTATTAGATCATGCAGAAATTATATGTATTAATAAAGCATCAAAGAGATTACATAACTGGAGACTTATTGATTGTGAATTGTATGTTACATTAGAACCATGTTCTATGTGCAAAGAAGTAATAAGGAAATCTAGAATTGGTAATATATACTATATAATAAGTCAAAATGAACATGAAACAGAGAAAAATCCTGAATATATTAAATTAGATGATGATAAAAATATACAAAATAAACTAGTAGAGTTTTTTAAACAAAAAAGATAGGCAATGTTCCACGTGGAACATTGTTTTTTTATTTCTAAAATGATGCATAAATATGTTAAAATATGTTATAATTATTAAGGAAAAAGGTGATTACATGATATATCAAGCATTATATAGAAAATATAGACCTAAGACATTCAATGATGTATATGGGCAAGAGATTATTGTTCAAACATTAAAGAATATGATTGTTAGTAATAAACTTACTCATGCTTATTTATTTGTTGGCCCTAGAGGAACTGGTAAAACAAGTATAGCCAAGATATTTGCTAAAACTATAAATTGTGAGAATCCTGAAAATGGTTGTTCTTGTGAGAAGTGTGAAATATGTAAGGCAAGTAATAGTAATGAAAATATAGATATTATTGAAATGGATGCTGCTTCTAATAATGGAGTTGAGGAAATTAGAGATATCAGATCTCATGTTACATTACTTCCTACAATGTCAAAATATAAGGTATATATTGTAGATGAGGTTCATATGTTAACTCCAAGTGCATTTAATGCATTACTAAAGACTTTAGAAGAACCTCCAAAGCATGTAATCTTTATTTTGGCTACTACAGAACCACAAAAAGTACCTTTAACAATCCTTTCTAGATGCCAAATGTTTGAATTTAAACCCGTTCCATCTAGTAAAATATCTGATAATCTAAAGAATATATGTAAAAAAGAAAAGATAAAGATAGATGATGATGCACTAGAGAAGGTTGTAGAATACTCAAATGGTGGTATGAGAGATGCTATTGGTTTATTAGATCAAGCAAGTGCATATTCGAATGGTGAAATAAAATTAAATGATGTAGTTTTATTAAATGGAAGACTAAGTATAAAAGATGTTGATAATTTCTTTGATTTATTATTTGAAAGTAAAACTGAAGAATTGTTTAATTTTAGTGATAATCTAGAGGTAGATGGTAAAAACTATATAGCAGTATGTGAAGATTTTATTAAATATCTTAGAAATAATCTGATTGATTATCAAATAAATGATTCAAATAGTGTTGTTAAACAATTTGGTAAAGATAATATTATTAAAATGATATTCACAATAACTGAATATATAAGCCAAATGAAGATATCTAATGATAAAAAGATATATTTTGATCTATTAATTATTAAATTATTAGATATATTTGATAAAAAAGTAGGCTATGTTCCACGTGGAACATCAAATAAAGAAGAAAAAGTAGTTGAAAAAGAATCTAATGTTCCACGTGGAACATCAGAAGAGAAAAAAGTAGAGGTTGAAAGCAATGTTCCACGTGGAACATTGGAAGATAATCCTACTTATAAGACTTTAGATGAGCTAATGAATGCTAGAATTAATAATATATTACCTGAAGCAGACAAAAATTCATTTAATGAATATAAGAAAATACTATTATCTGATGGTGAACAATATAATTTAGATGAATTAAGATTCAAAAATATACTTTCTGATTGTGAAATTAAGGCATGCAGTCCAGATGGAATAGTAATTGTTATATCAGATGATAGTATAAAGTATGAAATGTATGATAATTTTGATCAAATAGAAAAGATTATTAAAGAAAAGCTCGGTAAGAAAGTTAGATTATGCATCTATGATGAACAAAACTGGGTTAATACTAGTGAAATATATAGAAAAAAGATAAGAAATAAAGAAAAAATAGATAAAATAGACGAAAAAGAAATATTAGATAAGTTTAAATCACAAGATAAAGGTGATTTTGATGACTTGTTAGAGATAGGAGAATAATTATGAATATACAAGCATTAATGAGACAAGCACAACAAATGCAAAAAGAAGTGCAAAAGGCTCAAGAAGAAGTAGGTAAAATGGAATTTACTTCTAAAAAAGAATTAGTAGAAGTTACAGTTAATGGTAATAGAGAAGTATTAAGTGTAAAAATTGATGAAAATATAGAAAAAGATGATATTGAAGTCCTACAAGATATGATTTTATTAGCTACTAATGATGCTATTAATCAAGCAAATGCTGAAATGGAAAAAAGATTAGGTAAGTATAGCTCTGCTATGCCAGGTTTATTCTAATGAAATTTCCTAAAAGTTTAGAAAATTTAATAGAAAACTTTAAATTATTACCTGGTATAGGTGAAAAGAATGCAGAACGACTAAGTTTTGCAGTTTTGCAGTTTAATGAAGAACAAATAAATAATTTTTCCAATTCAATATTAAATGTTTCAAAAAAGATTAAAAAGTGTAAGAAATGCAATAATTTAACTGAAGATTCTGAATTATGTTCTATATGTGAAGATGATTCTAGAAATGGAAGTGTTATTTGCGTAGTAGAAAACACTAAGGATTTAATACTTTTTGAAAAGTCTAATGCATTTAAAGGTAAATATCATGTGTTAGAAGGATTAATATCTCCACTTGAAGGAGTAAATCCTGATGATATTAAGATAAATGAATTAATAAAAAGAATAAAAGATGAAAAAATAAAAGAAGTAATATTAGCTTTAAATTTAAGTATGGAAGGTGAAACTACTTCTTTATATATAATTAAGATGCTTGAAGGTATGGATGTATCTATTTCAAAGATTGCAGCAGGAATTCCTGTGGGAGCTGATATGGAATATTTAGATTCATTAACTATCCAAAAAGCTTTAGAGGGCAGAATAAAAATAGATTAGGTGGTGAATAATATGCTTGAAGAATACTTAAATGATCAAAATGTTGTTACTAAATTATTATTAGATAGTATTGAAAGTGAAAAAACTGTTCAAGCATATTTATTTGTATGCAATGATATGAACTATCTAGAAAAATTTGCTAAAGCTTTTTCTAAAAAGATTGCTACAAAAGAACCAAATAAAAAAGTTTATGAACAAATTGATAACAATACGTTCTTAGACCTTACTATAATTAGTCCAGATGGGGCTATGATTAAGAAGGATCAATTAAGTGAACTCCAAAAAGAGTTCCAAAAGAAACCTATTGTTTCTAACAAAAAAATCTATATTATTAAGGAATGCGAAAAGATGAATGCTGCATCTGCTAATTCTATGTTAAAATTCCTGGAAGAACCATCAGATGACGTGGTTGCTATTCTCCTTACAACAAATATAAATCTAGTATTACCTACAATAATATCAAGGTGTCAGGTTTTAAATCTTAATAATATTAAAAATCAAAAGGATATATATGAAACAATAAAAGAAAGATATGATTCTATATATACTGAAGATAATTATGATGCATATTTTAGTAATTTAATATCGTTTGTTCAGGGTATAGATTCCATGAAAAATAAGTTCTTTATAAAATATAAAGAATATACAGACATATTCTCTACAAGAGATGATATGAAAATAGTTATTGATTTTATGCTTTACTTCTATTATGATATATTAAACCTTAAATTTAAGAGAGAGCTTGTATATTTTAATAATTATATAGGTGAACTTGAAAAGGTTGAAAAGAATAATTCTAGAGAAAGTATTAACTATAAGCTAGAAATTATTGAAAAAGCTAAACTTAAATTATCTACTAATGCTAATATTAAGATGATATTAGATAAGATGATTATAGAATTTGGAAAGGATGATTAGTATGAATATAGATGTTTTTGGAGTTGCATTTAAAAAGTATGGTAGAAAATACTATTTTTCTCCTGGTCATTTAGATATTAAATGTGGTATGAATGTCATTGTTGAAACTGAAAGAGGATTTCAATATGCTGAAGTAGTAACTGATAAAACAACTATTAATAAGAAGACTTTATTGTCTCCAGTTAAGAGTATAGTTAGAGTAGCGACTAAAGAAGATGACATTATATATCAAAATAATCTAAAGGATGCTGAAAAAGCTGCTAAAAAATGTAATGAATTAATTGAAAAGTATAATCTTGATATGAGATTAATAGATACTTCATATAATTTTGAAAGAACACATTTATATTTTACTTACTTATCTAGTGATAGAGTAGACTTTAGAGAATTAGCTAAAGAACTTGCTAAAGTATTTAAAGTAAGAATTGAACTTAGACAAGTAGGTCCAAGAGATAAAGCAAAAGAAATAGGTGGTATAGGCCCTTGTGGTAGACCACTATGTTGTTCTGAATTCTTATATTCATTCAATAACATAACAATCAATATGGCTAAAAATCAAAATATATCTTTAAATCCAACAAAAATAAATGGTTTATGTAATAGACTACTATGTTGTTTAGATTATGAAGATGAAACATATTCTATATTAAAGAAAGAACTTCCTAAAGTAGGAACTATTAAAAGATTTGATGATAAAGAAGGAAAGGTTATATCTGTTGATCCAATCAGTATGACTTATAGAGTACAATTTGATGATGGTGAAATTACAGATATGAGAAGAAATGAAGGTAATTAATGATCTTTTAAATATTAATAATATGAAGATAGTTCAAGATACAGATTATTTTAACTTTTCTTTAGATTCTGTTTTATTATCTAATTATGTAGAACCTAAAAAAGATGATAAAATCATAGATTTTTGTTCAGGTAATTGTCCTGTTCCTATGATATTAACTACTAAAACAAAAGAAAAGATATATGCTGTAGAAATACAAAAAGAAGTATATAAATTAGGTTTAGAATCTATTAAACTAAATAAATTAGATAAACAAATAGAACTACTTAATATGGATGTTAAAGATGTAATTAGTAAATTTAATACTGATTCATTTGATATTATTACTTGTAATCCACCATATTTCAAAACAAATGAAATGACTAAACAAAATGATAATGAAATAAAGAGAATTGCAAGACATGAAATATGTATTACATTAGATGATATATTTAAGGTTAGTAAGAAATTACTTAAAAATAATGGTAAAATTGTTATGATTCATAGGCCTGAAAGATTAGAAGAAATCTTTAAATCTATGAAAGACAATAATATTACTCCAAAAATAATACAATTTATTTATCCTAAAGAGGGACAAAATTCAAATATGATTATTATTGAAGGTAGAAAGAATGCTAGAAAAGGTATTAAAGTATTACCTCCAATAATTGTCCACAGTAAAGATAATGAATATAGAGATGATATAAAAAAGATGTTTGGGGGCGACTAATATGAGTCAAAAAAGTTATGATGGTAAACCAACATTATATT
This sequence comes from Bacilli bacterium, assembly GCA_017553685.1. GTDB lineage: Bacteria > Bacillota_I > Bacilli_A > RF39 > UBA660 > RUG13038. Next base: position 45,619 of record JAFZKH010000003.1, read on the forward strand.
TAGTACCAACTCCAATTGGTAATTTAGATGATATTACTATTAGAGCAATTAATGTATTAAAAGAATCTGAAGTAATATTCTCTGAGGATACACGTGAAACTAAAAAACTACTTAATTATTATGAAATAGATAAGAAGTTAATAGCATCACATAAATATAATGAAAATGAATCATCAAAGAAAGTACTTGATTATTTAGATAAAGGATTTAATGTATCTATTGTTTCTGATAGAGGAACTCCAGGTATATGTGATCCTGGATTTGAACCTGCTTATCAAGCTATTAATAAGGGTTATAATGTAGTTTGTCTTCCTGGAGCTACTGCATTTACTCCTGCTTTAGTTATGAGTGGTCTTAATCCAAATAAATTTTTATTTTATGGATTTCTAGATAGTAAAAAGAGTACAAAAAAGAAAGAATTAGAGACTTTAAAGAATGAAAATTATACAATTATAGTATATGAATCACCATATAGAGTTGTAGAAACTCTTAAGTTAATAAATGAAATAATGCCAGGTAGAAAAGTATCTGTTGCAAGAGAAATATCAAAGAAGCATGAAGAGGTTTATAGAGGACTTCCTAATGAAATAATTGATGAACTTGGTGAGCCAAAAGGTGAATTTGTAGTCTTAATTGAAGAAAATAAAGATAAAGAAACATATGAAGAAATAGATATAGTTTCTCATGTGGATAAATTAATTAATGAAGGTGAACCTGAAAAGGATGCTATTAAAAAAGTAGCTAAACTTCATGGATTAATTAAGAATGATGTATATATAAAATATAAGGAGGCAAAGAAATGAAATTAATCGTTGGACTAGGTAATCCTGGAAAAGAATATGAAAAAACTAGACATAATGTTGGCTTTGATGTAATTGACTTCTTTGCTGACAAACAAGGTACATCTATTGATAAAGATAAGTTTCAAGGATTATTTACAAAAGTTAAAATAGATGGTGAAGAAGTAATGTTACTTAAACCACAAAAGTTTATTAATCTAAGTGGTGATGTAATGAGAAAATATGCTGACTATTTTAAAATAGATGAAAAAGACATACTTGTTATTCATGATGATCTAGATTTAGAAACAGGTAAGATTAAACTTAAAGAAAAATCTTCATCTGGTGGTCATAATGGTATGAAGAATATAGAAGCCAATTTTAAAAATAATGAATATAAACAATTAAAAATTGGTATATCAAATAATAAAGAATCTGATACTAAAGACTATGTACTTGGTAAATTTAGTAAATCAGATAGAAAATTAATTGAGGAAGCTATAGAAATATCATATGACATTATATTGGATTTTATTAAACTAGATTTTAATGAATTACAAAATAAATATAATAAGAGATGATATTATGATAGAGGATTTATTCAAAATTGATAAATTTGATAATATAGGTATCACGGGGTTAACTAAACAATTAACCTCTTTTTGCGTTGTGGAGATAAAAAAGAAATCTAATAGAGATATAGTATTATTAACTAGTTCTATATATGAAGGTAATATGCTTTATAACTCTATATCTAAGTTATATAAGAATACTTATTTCTTCCCAATGGATGATTTTATAACAGAAGAATCAATCTCTATATCACCAGATTTATTATCAATTAGATTAAATACTCTAGAGGGATTATCTAATAATAAAGGTAATATATTAATTACTAACCTTAATGGTTTATTAAGATATATTCCATCTAAAAAAGTATGGAACGAAAGTATAATTTCTATTAAAAAAGGTGAATATAACAAGGACGAACTCGAGAAAGAGTTATTTAATATAGGTTATGAAAGAAGTGCATTTGTATCTAAGACAGGAGAGTATTCATCAAGAGGATTTGTATTAGATATATTTCCATATAATTATGAGAATCCAATAAGAATAGAGTTCTGGGGAGATGAAATAGACTCTATTAGAGAGTTTGATATAGACACTCAAAGATCCATTAAAGATATAAATGAAGTAGAAATATACCCAGTAAGTGAATTTGTGGGCAGTAAAAATATAGAAATAGATACTAAGCAAAAAAATCTTTCACAGGTTTGTGATGAAGTATGTTCTATATTTGATTATTTAGATAATCCAATAACTATATATGATGACTTTGGTACTATTAGAAAAACTAATGAAAGATTATCAGAGGATATCTTAAATCTAAATAATGAAAAGAAATTAAATGATAAATATATGTTTTCTTTAGATGAGATAAAAATAAAAGATGAAATATATTTATTAAAGATAGATAATTTAATTGAAAATAAGAAACTAGATAATATCTATAATCTAAAGGGTAGAGAAATAGATAGATTTAATTCAAATATTAGTCATATAAATGAATATTTAAATCATGCTTTATTTAGTAAAAAGACTGTAATAATAGCATTAAAAGATGATAAAAAGATTAATAATTTAAAGAAATTCTTAGATGTTCCTATGCATGTAACTGATATTAATAATATAGATAAGAATCAAATAAATATTATAAAAGAAGATTATGCATATGGCTTTGAACTAGAAAACTTAATTCTTTTAACAGAGTTTGAATTATTTAGTGCTAGTGATAGACCATCTACTTATAAGAATAAATTTAAAGTAGGAACTAAAATTAGTAATATTAGTAACTTAGCTATCGGTGACTATATAGTTCATATTAATCACGGTATTGGTGTTTATAATGGACTTAAAACTATTACCAAAGGAGATATGCAAAAAGATTACTTAGAAATCTTATATCATGGAAAAGATAAATTATATATTCCTGTGGATAAAATAGATTTAATTAGTAAATATGCCTCTAGTGATAGTTATGTACCTAAATTAAATAAACTAAGTGATACTGAATGGCAAAAAACTAAGATTAGAATTAAGAATAAAGTTAAAGATATAGCAAAAAAATTACTTGTAATAAGTGCTAAAAGAATGCTTAAAGAAGGTTTTGCCTTTGAAAAAGATAATGAAGAACAATTAAGATTTGAATCTGAATTTGAATATGAACCAACTAAAGATCAATTAATAGCAATAGATAAAATAAAAGAATGTATGGAAAAGAAATATCCAATGGATATGTTACTTTGTGGAGATGTTGGTTATGGTAAAACTGAAGTAGCATTTAGAGCAATATTTAAAGCAATTCTATCCGGTAAACAAGTAGCATATTTATGTCCTACAACTATATTATCTTCTCAGCAATATAAATCTGCTGTGGAAAGATTTAAGAATTATGGAGTAGAAATAGCGTTACTAAATAGATTTACTTCATCTAAAGATGAAAAAATTATTAAAGAAAAAATAAAAGAAGGCAAAATTGATTTATTAATAGGTACTCATAAATTATTAAATAACTCTATTGAATATAAAGACTTAGGTCTATTAGTAGTAGATGAAGAACAAAGATTTGGAGTTCTTCATAAAGAAAAAATAAAAGAATATAAAGAAAATATAGATATATTAACTTTAAGTGCTACTCCTATACCTAGAACTCTTCAAATGTCTTTAGTAGGTTTAAGAGATTTAGCTTTAATAGAAACTCCACCTCAATCTAGATATAGTGTTCAAACTTATGTAATAGAAGAATCAGATCAAATAATAAAGGAAGCTATATATAAAGAGATGTCTCGTGGGGGACAAGTATTTGTTTTATTCAATAATATAGAACATATTGAGCAAAAATATCATGATATTAAAAGAATAGCTCCTGATGCTGAAATTAGAATAATTCATGGACAAATGTCTAAAGAAGAAATAGAAGATACTATGCTTGCATTTGTTAATAATGAGTTTGATATATTACTTTGTACAACTATTATAGAAACTGGTATAGATATACCTAATGTTAATACATTAATAGTCTTTGAATCTGATAGATTTGGACTATCTCAGCTATATCAAATACGCGGAAGAGTTGGAAGAAGTGATAAGATAGCATATGCATATTTAACATATAAGAAGAATAAGACTTTAACTGAGACTTCTATTAAGAGATTAAACGCATTAAAAGAGTTTACTAACCTAGGTAGTGGCTTCCAAATAGCTATGAAAGACCTATCTATTAGAGGTGCAGGAGATATCCTAGGTTCAGAACAAGCTGGATTTATAGATTCAGTAGGTTATGATTTATACACAAGAATACTTAATGAAGAAGTAGAAAAATTAAAGGGTAATAAAGTAGAAGATCCAATCGAAGTAGAAGAAGAAACTTCTTTAGTAGATGTAGATAATCATATTGATAATAGTTACATAAAAGATGAATCTACTAAGATTGAAGTTCATAAATTAATTAGTAAGATTGATTCAGAAGAAACACTAGAAAAAGTTTCTGAAGAAATCAAAGATAGATTTGGATCTATAGATAAAAAACTAACTATATATATGTACAGTAAACTATATGAATCTATGGCTAAGAAACATGACATAGATAGTTTAACTAAAACTAATTTATATGTAGAATTAGTTCTTAAGAATGTTGATAATATAAATATAGATGAGTTATTTATGGAATCATATTATATTTCAGATAAATTTAAATTTGAAAACAAACTAAATGGATTACATATTAAATTATTTACTCATTCATTAGACAAACATTATATATATTATTTAATAGATTTCTTAAAACTATATGAAAAATGCTTAAAATGATATATAATACTTTATAGATTTGGAGTGATAACTATGAGAAAATTTGAAATAGTAACAAAAGAAGAATATTTAAAGAATGTAGAAGAAATGGATCATTTAGAATATGATGATCTAATGTGCCCAGTAAGGGGCACAAAACATAGTGCAGGATATGATTTTAGAAGTCCTATTTCATTTACTTTAAAACCAAATGAAATTATTAAAGTTCCAACTGGTATTAAAGCCTCAATGGAAAGTGATGAATATCTAGCATTATTAGTTAGAAGTTCTATGGGATTTAAATATAACATGAGACTATGTAATCAAGTTGGAATAGTAGATAGTGATTACTATAATAATCCTGATAATGAAGGACATATATTTATAAAGATCCAAAATGAAGGTGAAAAAGACATAGTTATCAATAAAGGTGATAGATTTGCTCAAGGAATATTTAGTAAATATTTACTTGTAGATGATGATTCATCTGATAGCGAAAGAGCCGGTGGATTTGGATCAACTGGAAAGGGTGATTAATTTGAATAAATTTTATATAACATCACCAATATATTACCCTAGTGGTAGATATCATATTGGTACAACATATACAGAAGTATTAGTAGATAGTTTAAAAAGATATCACAAAATGCTTGGAGATGATACTTTTTTACTTACTGGTGCTGATGAACATGGACAAAAAATTGAAAATATAGCTAAAGAAAAAGGTGTTACTCCTAAAGAACACGTAGATGAAATGGCTAAAATGGCTAAAGATTTATGGTCATTAATGAAGATTGATTATGATAAGTTTATTAGAACTACTGATGATTATCATGAAAAAGTAGTAGCAGACATCTTTGAAAAGTTCTTAGCTCAAGGAGATATTTATTTAGGTGAATATGAAGGTTTATATTGTACTCCTTGTGAATCATTCTGGACTGAAAGTCAATTAGTTGATGGTAAATGTCCTGATTGTGGAAGAGAAGTTAAACCTGCTAAAGAGGAAGCTTATTTCTTTAATATGAAGAAATATCAAGATAGATTACTTAAGTATTATGAAGAACATCCAGATTTTATTAAACCAGATTATAGAAAACAAGAAATGCTTAATAACTTTATTAAACCAGGACTTGAAGATCTATGTGTAAGTAGAACTTCATTTACTTGGGGAGTTCAAGTTCCATCAAATCCAAAACATGTAGTATATGTATGGTTAGATGCTCTAACAAACTATATAACTGCTTTAGGATATGGACAAGAAAATGATGAATTATTTAATAGATATTGGCCTTGTGATCTACATGTTATAGGTAAAGATATAGCAAGATTCCATTTAATCTATTGGCCTATATTCTTAATGGCATTAGATTTACCATTACCAAAACAAATCTATGTTCATAACTGGATTAACATGAAAGATGGTAAAATGAGTAAATCTAAAGGTAATGTTATTTATCCAGAAGATTTAATTAATAGATATGGTTTAGATGCATTAAAGTTTTACTTATTAGTTAGTATGCCTTCTTCTACAGATGGTGTATTTACTCCAGAAGACTTTGTAGAAAGATATAATTCTCATCTATGTAATGATTTAGGTAACTTAGTTAATAGAACTATCTCAATGATTAATAAGTACTTTGATGGAGTTATTCCTGATTATAAAGGACATATTAATGAAGTAGATGAAATATTTGAAAATAATGTTAATAGTTATATTAAAGAAGCTAAGAGATATTTAGATAACTGTGAATTCTCGCAATGTGTATCTACTATTTTCTCAATAGTATCTAGAACTAATAAATATATTGATGAAACTGCTCCATGGGCATTATATAAAGAAGAAAAGATGGAAGAACTTGCTTCTTGTATGAATCATTTAGCTTATGGAATTAAAACAATAGCTATTCTAATTAGACCATTTATGGAAGAAACATCTGATAATATCTTCAGACAAATGGGATTAGATAATAATGTTACTATTGAAGATTTAAAGAATTGTAAGAACTTTGATGGTATAAAAGTTATTGAAAAAGGTGAACCTATATTTGTTAGATTAGAAGATCAAGTAGAAATAGATTATATAAAGGGATTAATGAGTTAATCTCTTTTTTATGTTATAATTTATGTAGGTGATTTATATGAAATTTGAAAAGATTACTTGGGATAATTTAGAATTAGCTTGTAAGATTCAAAACACTATATTCCCTGAGGAAGATGCTAGAGAAAACTTTATTGAACAGATAAATAAAGATCCATATAGAAAAGAAATGGATTATTATATTGTTTATTTAGATAGTAATCCTATTGGTATAACAGGTATATATGTATATCATGAATATCCAGAAGATGCATGGCTTGGTTGTTTTGGTGTATTAAAAGAATATAGAGGTCATAATTATGGTAGTGATATTCTTGATAAAACAATGGAATTAGCAAAGAACAAGGGATATAAATACTTTAGAGTATATACGGATGAATATGCATTAACTGCACAAAAGTTATATGAATCAAAAGGTATGATAAAAGAATTATATGATAGAGAAGATGATAAGGATGAGTACTTTATCGCAGATATTTATGTATATTCGACTAGTTTAACTAATGATAAAGTAGAATTATGGAATAATAAACTACTTGGTTTATAAGAACAAGGCGAAAAAGAAAATATGTATAAACAAGATTAAGAGATTATAATTTTATTAAGGAGATAATAATATGAAAATAATTGATACACATTGTCATTTATATCCTAGTGAAATGCAAAATGCTGAAGAAATCATTATGGAATGCAAGAATAATAATATAAGTGTTATTCTTAATGGTGTAGACATAGCTAGTAATAATGAAATTCTAGAATTATCTAAGAAATATGATAATGTTTATGCTGCTATTGGATTAAACTATGATCAAATAGATACATTTACTGATGATGATTTAGTATTATTAGAAGAACAAATAAAGAATAATAAAATAGTTGCTTTAGGAGAAATAGGTATAGATTACTATTGGACTAAAGAAAATAGTGAAAAACAAATATATTTCTTTAAGAAACAATTAGAATTAGCAGAAAAATATGATTTACCTGTAATAGTACATGCTAGAGAAGCATCACAAGAAGTATTTGATATTATTAAGAACTCAAATGTTAGAAAAGGATCTATGCACTGTTATGCAGGAAGTATTGAACTTGCAAAAGAATATATAAAACTAGGATTCTATATAGGTATTGATGGACCTATTACATATGATAATAATAGAAAAGGAGTAGAACTTGTTTCTAATATTCCTGTGGAAAACCTATTGATTGAAACAGATAGTCCATATTTATCTCCACTTAGAGGTCAAATAAACACACCATTAAATTTAAAATATATAGCCGGTAAAATATCTGAAATAAAAAACATTAGTATTGAAGAAATATATGAAATAACATATAATAACGCTAATAATTTATTTGTTTTGGAGGATTAGTATGAGTGATATATCTAATTTTGAATTCAAAAAGAAATTTGGACAAAACTTCTTAAAAGATAATAATGTACTTAACAATATAGTAGAGAAAAGTGAAATAGAAGAAGATACATTAGTTATAGAAATTGGTGTAGGAGCCGGTTATTTAACTAAATATCTAGCAGAGAAAGCTAAATATGTTATTGGTTTTGAAATAGATGATAGTTTAAAAATGATAATAGCTAATAATCTACATGAATATAATAATGTAGAAATAGTATTTGAGGACTTTCTTAAAGCTAATATTACTGAAAGATTAAAAAAGTATGATTATAAACATTTATATGTTATAGCAAATCTTCCTTATTATATAACTACTCCAATTATTGAAAAGATTATTGATTTAAATATTGCTGAAAAACTAGTAGTAATGGTTCAAAAAGAAGTTGGAGACAGATTTAATGCTAAAATGGGTACTAAAGAATATAACTCATTAACTTTATACTTAAACTATTACTTTAAAATATCAAAAGTAATGGATGTATCTAGAAACTCATTTATACCTAAACCTAATGTAGATTCGTCAGTTATAAAATTTGAAAGATATAGTAGAAATGATTGTAAGAATGAGAATCTACTATTCAATATAATAAGAGATTCTTTTCAATTTAAGAGAAAGAATCTAAGAAACAATTTAAAGAATTATGATCTAGTTAAAATAGAAAAAGTACTTAATAAATATGGTAAAGATTTAACTGTTAGAGCAGAGAATATTTCTCTAGAAGAGTTCATAGATATTAGTAATAATTTAGAAGGTTAAAAACCTTCTTTTTTTTGCTTTTCAAAATGGGTCAAAAAATTTGACATATATATGCTCTTGTGGTATTATAGAGCACGTTTATTTCAAAGGGGGAATAATATAATGGAAAAGCGTAATTTAAAATATTATGAAAACACATACGAAAATATTTTAATAGAGTACATTAATGCTTCGACTAAAGAAGAAAAGGAGAAATCATTAATCGATCTTAAGAACTTTATTAAAAATGGTGATGTTCCTGTTTTAATAGTAAAACCTGGTACTAAACCTGAAGGAAGTTACTATAAATATAGAAACAAATTAAACTATCAAAAAGTAGCTAGTGCTGCTGCTGCTTCTCTTGATGAAGAAAATTTAGAAAACTTTAATGATTTATTAGCAAATGCAGAACTTAATAGATCTAGAAAAGCAAGAACTAAGAGATATGTTAAAAGAACATTATGTGTTGTTGGTGGTGTAGTGTGTGCTGCTCTTATTCTTTCAAACTTAAAATCATGTGGTAATAAGAAATCTGATGAAAGTTCTATGACTTCAGAAACATCTATAGAATCTACATTAGAAACTACTACAGGTACTACAAGTAATACTACTGAAACTACTGTAAGTACTTCATCATCATTTGATAATGATAGTGCTATTCCATCTATGTCAAAAGATATGGAAGGTATTAAGATAAATGAACCAAGTACTACAACAGTTGCTACAAATGGTAACTCAAATAATGGTGGTTCAAGTAATAATGGTGGTTCACATAATAATAGTGGTTCAAGCAATAATGGTGGTTCAAATAATGGTGGTTCGAACAATGGTGGTTCAAGTTCTACTTCAGAAACTACAAAAGCTACTGAAAGTACAACTACAACAACTACTACTGAACCAACAGCAACAACTACTAGAAATTCAGAAGTTCCAGAAACTACTCCAGTAGAAACTAAAAACACTGAACCTTCTGATCCACAACATCAAAGGGATATTACAGTAGATGAACATGATGGTAAGAATCCAGAATATATTGAAGAGGATCCAACTGAAACATATCCTACTTATATAAATATTCCTACAACTACAGCAAGTACTACAAAAGCTACAGAAAGTACAACTGCTGCTACAACAAAACCAACTACTGGAACAGTAAATGGTATGCCAGTAGAAGAAGATCCAGATGAAACATATGAAACATATTTCAATGCTGGAGTTAAGACAAAGTCTTTAAGAAAGTAAGGTGTTAATAATGGGAAAAGATAATAAAATGAATAAAATAGTAATGACTAAAAAAGAATTATTAGCTTTAGTTTTAGCATTCACAATGGCTGCTACTCCATTAACTGGTTGTAAAAAGAATACTGAATCTACAATGACTTCAGAAACTACAACTGTTATGACAAGTGTAGAACCAACAACTACAACAAAAAATGATGATACTGTTAGTTATATTGAAGAAGCTACTAAATTATATGAAGCTAATAAAGATTTCTTTGTTAACCAATATGGTGAAAACAAAGAATATGCTATTAAAGAAATTAACGATGTATTATTAATTATAAAGAATAATAGTAAGACTATTACAAATGAAGATTTAAGTAATGCATTATATGCAATGGATAATATGTTTATGCCAACAAATGTTATTCAAGCTGCTGGTAACTATGTTACTGAGGAAGAAATTGCTCATGTAGAAAATATTCCAAGTCTTGGACAATATGTTGAAGATAAACAAGCACAAACTATTATTAATGAAAACACTGCATTAATTAATAATTTTATTGATAAAATGAATAATGGTACTGCTGAAGAAAGAGAAGCTGCTAAAAAATTACTTCTTCAAAGAGTAGTTTTAGTAGAAGAAAATCTTGATGAATACTATTATTTAGGTGAATTATCTAATGGTGATGAATTAGCATTAAATATGAGTATGAAGGGGTTAATCAATTTAGCTGGCTCATTATTAGAAAACGGTGTATTATATTACACTGATAAGAATGGTGTAGACCAAACAAAACCTTTAATTCCAGATGCTTATGGAGCTATTATATTAAATGATTTCAGATTAGCTGAACAAGAAGGTACTCCATATGATACTAAAGAAATTAAAGATGGTGATGGTGTAGTAACTGTTCAAGGTAGATATGTTGATATCTTTGGTGAAAGAAAATTCGTTTCTTTAGCTGAAAAGAATCTTATTGAAGACATCTTAGCAATTACTAAATATGATGAAGCAATTCTATATTTAGAAAATGAATATTCAAGAATTTCTTCAGAATATTATTCATTAAATGGTAATTGTGATAATAAAACATTAACAAAATAAAAGGTAATTTAATTACCTTTTTTTTGTGACTTAAATATGATAGAATTATTGTAGGTGATGATATATGCATACAATTAATATTACTGGTGGTAAGACATTAAGTGGAGAAATAGTAGTAAGTGGTGCTAAGAATAGTATAGTTGCTTTAATGCCTGCTGCTGTTTTATGTGATGAAGATGTTAATATTTATAATGTTCCACGTTTATCAGATGTAGATAGTCTTGTAGAAATACTTGAATATTTAAATGTTGGTGTAGAATCTAAAGAAGACTATATGAAAATTAATCCTACTAGTATGACTAATAAAATGGTTCCAAATGAATTAAGTAAAAAACTTAGAGCATCTTATTATTTTATGGGTGCATTACTTGGTAAATATGGTCATGTAGAAATATCATTTCCTGGAGGATGTGTTATTGGTGCTAGACCAATAGATCTTCATTTAAAAGGATTTAAAGCGTTAGGAGCTACTATAAGTGAAGAAGGCGATAATATTATTATTGAAGCTAACGAATTAAAAGGAACTAATATATATTTAGACTTTGCTTCAGTAGGAGCTACTATTAATTTAATGTTAGCAGCTGTTAAAGCTAAAGGTAAAACTATTATTGAAAATGCAGCTAAAGAACCTGAAATAGTTAATGTAGCTACTTTCTTAAATAATATGGGAGCTAGAATTAGTGGAGCAGGTACTAATAAAATAAAAATTGAAGGTGTAGAATACTTACACTCTTGTTTTCATGAAGTTATTCCAGATAGAATTGAAGCTGGTACATATATAATAATTGGTGCTGCAGTAGGAAATAATTTAAAGGTATCAAATTTAATACCAGAGCATATTTATTCATTAACAGAAAAACTTAGAGAAATGGGTGTTCCTTTAGAGGTAGGACCAGATTATGTAATAGTATCTAAACCAGATAAATATAATCCTGTAGATGTTCAAACATTAGTGTTTCCAGGATTTGTTACAGATCATCAACAATTAATTGCCTCTTTAATGGTACTAGCTAATGGAACTAGTTCAATTGAAGAAACAATATATGAAAATAGATTCCAAAACTTATATGAACTTGCTAAAATGGGTGCAAGAATAAAAGTAGAAGGTAAGAAAGCATATATACATGGGCCTACTAAATTAGTTGGTACTACTGTTATGGCTACTGACCTTAGAGCAGGTGCAGGATTAGTTATTGCAGGTTTATTAGCAAATGGTAAAACCGAGATACAAAATGCAGATTATATTTTAAGAGGATATGAAAATATTGTAGAAAAACTGTCAAATATTGGTGCAACAATAGAACTTATATAAAAAATGGTTGCATATTCCCAATATATTTGTTAAAATATAATAGATTTTTAGGAATTCTATAACTAAAAAGTTATGGCGAAAGGAGAACATATTAATATGGCAAAAGAAAAGAAAGAAATCTATAAAGATTGTAAAGTTATTTGTGCATGTGGTGCTACATTTGATACTAAATCAACTAAAGACGAAATCCACGTTGAAGTTTGTTCAGAATGTCATCCATTCTATACAGGTGCTCAAATTAGAACTAGTAAATCAAGTAACGTAGATAAATTTAATAGAAGAGTTGCTCAAGCTAAAAAGTAAAATAGAAGACAAATAATTAGACTTAGGTCTAATTTTTTTGTTATAATGAAGATGGTGATATAAATGAAAATAGCTATTGTTAATGACCATTGGGGTTATGAACTAAAAAAATATATTATTAAGCATATGAAAGACGTTGAATTTGTTGATTTAGGATCAAATTCTAAAGAGATAAGTGATTGGTCTGAATATGGAATAAAACTTGGACAATATATAGTTAAGAATAAATGCTATGGTGTTTCTATTTGTAGAACTGGTGTTGGTATGTCTATTGCTTGTAACAAAGTAAAAGGTGTTAGGTGTGCTAAAGTTAATTCTATTAAAGAAACAATATTATCTAGAAGTGATGATGACGTTAATGCAATTGCTATTCCAGGAGAAATAAAACCAGAAAGAGCTGTTAGAATTATTGAAGAATTCATAAATACAGAATTTAGTCAAAAAGATAGATATATAAGAAGAAAAAAACAAATTTCAGAGTATGAAAATAAATAAAAATTTGTAAATTAATTGTAAAATATTTGTTAAACTTGACAAATATTTTTATTTTGCTGTTATAATGATATTGAGGAGATGGTATGATGAAGTATTTGATTCGTGGAGACAAATATGAAAACACTGATTCTATAAAGGAGTATATCGAAGCTAAATTATCTAGACTAGATAAATATATAAAAGACTCCGATGATATAGAAGCAATTGTTTTAACAAAAAAAGAAGGAAGAAGATATAAAATAGAGGTTACTATCCCAACAAAAGATTTTACATTAAGAAATGAAGTAGTAGATGATGATTTATATGCAGCAATTGATCTAGTTATTGATAAACTAGAAAGACAAGTAAGAAAAAATAAAGAAAAATTAAATAAAAAGAAGAAAGTCATCGAAGACTTTGAAATAGATATAGAAGATAATTTCATGGAAGAAGAAGTAATAGTTAAGAGAAAATCTATTGAGTTAAAACCAATAGATGAAGAAGAAGCTATTCTTCAAATGGAATTACTAGGACATAATTTCTTTGTATATAAAGATATTGAAACTGATAAGATATGTGTTTTATATAAAAGAAAGAATGGAAACTACGGAATAATTGAAACAAAATAAAGTCCAAATGGACTTTATTTTTTTTGTTAATTTTAGTATAATTTTATCGTAGAGGTTGCTATGAAAAAAAGAATAATTAGTATTACAATTTTTGTTATGTCGTTTTTTATATTATATGGTGTTAAAGCAATTGAGACACAATATACTGCAGCAGACGTTAATTATAAGTATATTGAATATAAGAATGCTATGTCTGAGTATTCTGCTAATAATTGTGATGGAACACTTTATACAAAAGTAGAAGTTAATAAATGTAATAGTTTAGGGTTAACTAAATCACAAGCATTAACTTATTTATTTAATGCTAGAGAATATGATAAAAGTTTAATAAGTGATGAAATTAATAAGGTATTAGAGTCTAATAAAGAACAATGTGGAAGTATTATTTCTAGTACATTACAAGATGCTATTAATAAAGTATATATTCTTTTCTATATAGCAGGACCTATTTTATTAATTTTATTTGGTTCTGTAGATTTAACTTCAGCAGTAGTAGCTGGTGATGAAAAGAAAAGAAAGTCTGCTTATAGAAGATTTATAAGAAGAACTATAGCTTTAGTATTATTATTTGCAGCACCAGTATTAGTAAATATTCTTGTTAATACTTTTGGTATGAAGAAAGTATCAGGTAATAAATATGCTTGTAAGTTTTCAGAAAAGAAAATTACATTATCATATATTTCTAGAAAAAGAGGTAGTGGTAATTATGGACCTTCAACTGGTTCTAAACTAGAAAATATATCTGGTGATCATGATGCAGTTGCAGGTAGTTATGTTGTTATTGATACAAAGTACCCAGGCGGTCTACAAGGATTTAGTGATATGGTTAGAAGTAATGGTATTACTCAAGACGAAGATACATCTGCTTGGGGACAATGCTGTGCAGGGTTTGCACAAGCACATGCTTGTGGTCTTCAAAATGGTATGTCCTTAACTAAATCAGGTTTAGGTTTAAAACATGGTGATGATTCATGTAACGGTATATCTGGTGGATGTTCTGGTATTTGGGCATTTAATTCAGATCACTGCTTTGCTACAGAAGAGGAATATATGCAATATGTAATAAGTAATATTCAACAAGGTGTTCCTGTTATGACTGTTGTAAAAGTTGGTGGTAGTAGTGCTGGAAGACACTTTGTAACTATAGTTGGTTATAAATCTAATACTAAAGGAACAGATGCTAACGATTTATTATTTATTGATAGTTGGGACGGATATCTTGGAACAATTGGTGAAAGCAGAAGAAAAGGTTCAAATTCAACTGTAGTTAATCATCCATGTGAGAGTGTTTCAGGTGGAGGAGAATACTGGGCTTCTGCAAATCGAAACTAATTGGAGGTATAAAAATGAATAAAAAAGGTAAAATTGTTATTTTATTAGTAGTTATTTTAATAATAGTTATCGCTTTAAATTATTTTATTAGTTCAAATACAGTATATTTAGGTAATAATACTAAAGTACTTGTTATAGGTAATAAAATAATTAAACTAAAAAATAATAGAAAAATATTATTAAATAAAGTAAGTATATATAAAGATGGTAAAAAGTTTGATGGTTATTTAAAATCAGAAAAATATGATATGGGATATAGTTATTATGCTGTATCAAAATATAATAAAAAGTTTAATTCTAATGATTTAGTAGCATCAGGAAAAATGGTAAAAATGAATGCTGTTTCTTCTTCTAATATAGAAACATCTTTTAATGTAAGTGAAATAAATAGTTTACTTGAATTAAAATTAGAAAACGATAATGTTATTGATTATAAAAAAGTTACATTTGATATTGATAACGATTCTAATAATGAAGAAATAGTATTTATTAAATATATAGTAGATAATATTGGAACAACAAAAGCATTTGTTGTTGATAATGAAGATATAACTGATATAGTAGAATTTGAATATGATTATACTGATATGGTAAATATTAAAAATGATGTACACTATTTATCTGACGTAATAGATTTAAATAATGATAAAAAATATGAAATAATACTTGCTAGGATTGATGGTGATTCACAACCTACATATTACGACATATATAGTTATGAAAATGGAAATATAAAAGAAATAAAATAAGGAGTTGATATAATGGATAAGTTTTTATTAATACTATTTTTTATAATTAAAATACTTGTTATTATAGTAGTTCCTGTACTTTTCTTTAGATTAAAAAGAAAAGAAATTAAAAAGATTTATTATGTAATTGAAATAGTAGCTTTAATAGCTATTACAGTTTTATATTTAATAGGATTTCCATATGTAGTAGATTCTAAAATTACTAATATATTAAATATAAAAATGTTAGAAGAATCTTTAGATGGAGAATCTAATGATTTTACTCAAAATTTAAATATATCTAAGAATATAAAATCATTAGATGCTAATACAGAATATAAAACCCATAGAAATGAAGATGTATATTATTATAATGGTTATGATTTACCTTTAGCAGGTAAACAAATAAATTGCAATAATGATTATGATTATTTCAAGAGTTATTCTGATATTATGACATCTACATCTATGTTATTATCTACATATTTTAATAAAAAAATAGATCCTATTGAAATATATAATAAAGCATTATCTAATGGTTTAATTAAATGCGGTGAACCTATTAATAAAGATAGTTTCTTCTATATGATTACAAATGAATATAAAGTAAATTTTAAAGTGTTAGATAAAAGCGAATTAAGAAACTATGTATTAAATGGTAAACCTGTATTAATGGAAACTATAGGTAATGGTAGTTTGTCTTGTTATCAAACATATTATTTAATATATGATATAAGTAATGCTGATCAATATTTATTATTGGATCCTAATAATAAATCATATAGATATATATGTCCTGAAGGTACCAAAGGATTTGGTAATATATTAAAAGCTAACTATAATGAATTATCATTTGATTATTCAGAATTACTTAGTGATACAAGTAGATTTATTGTAATAGGAGGTACTAGATAATGAAAAAGATTAAGATAGTATTCCTAGCATTATTATTACTATTAATTACTGGTTGTGCTGGAACATATAATTTGAATATAGATGAAAACCTAGCTGTTAAAGAAGAATTAAGCATTAATTTTATAGGTGAAGCATCTAATTATAATAAGATAAATGATTTATTAAAAAGAGAAGAAGTAAATGAAGATGATTATACTTTAGTAGTAGAGGGAGATAATTTAAAATTAGATTATAGTCATGAATATGTTGATTTAGAAGAATATTTATTAAAGAGTTTATTATATAGACAATTATTTGATAGTATATCTTATAATTCTGATAATAAAGAAGTATCTTTATCCACAGGAAATATATTTAATGCATCTACTAATAAATTATATAATTCATATAATATAAAATCATTACAAATAAATGTAACTACTCCTTTAGAAGTAATTGAAGAAAATGCTGAGAAAATAAGTGAAAATACTTATTCTTGGACTATTGATAATACTACTAGAGAAAAGTATATGTATTTAACATTTAATAAATCAGATAATTTACTTAATAAAGGAACAGTAATAGTACTTAGTGTATCTATTATTGCAATAGCTATAATGGCTATTATAATTATAAAAAGACTATCAGAATCTAGAAAAATATAGGACTTAATAGTCTTTTTTTTTATGTAAAATAATGGTATAATGGTATAAAGGTGGATAAAAAAGATGAGTATATTTAAGAAGTTGTTAGACACAGAATATAAAGAATTAAAAAGGTTTATGAAAATTGCTGATCAGATAGAAGCAAAAAGTGAAGAGTATGCTTCTTTAACTGATAAGCAATTACAAAATAAAACTAAAGAATTTAAAGAATTATTAGAAAATGGTAAAACTCTAGAAGATATTTTAGTAGATGCTTTTGCTACTGCAAGAGAAGCTTCTAAAAGAGTTATTGGAGAATATCCATATTATGTACAAATACTTGGTGCATTAGCTATACATTTTGGTAATATAGCAGAGATGAAGACTGGTGAAGGTAAAACATTAACATCAGTTATGCCTGCTTATTTAAATGCATTAGAAGGTAAAGGTGTACATATTGTAACTGTTAACGAATACCTAGCAGATCGTGATGCTCACTGGATGGGACAAATATATGAGTTCCTAGGTTTAACAGTAGGTATAAACGCTAGAGAGTTATCTCCTGAAGAAAAACAAGCAGCTTATAATGCTGATATTACTTATTCTACTAATAATGAAATAGGTTTTGACTACTTAAGAGATAACATGGTTGTTAGAAAAGAAGATAGAGTACAAAGACCTCTTAACTTTGCTATAGTAGACGAAGTAGACTCTGTATTAATTGATGAAGCTAGAACTCCGCTTATTATATCTGGCGGTTCTATGCATACATCTAATCAATATATGGATGCTCAAAGATTTGTTCAAAATCTTAAAGAAAATGAAGATTTTACTATTGATGAAAAAACTAAGAGTATTAGTTTAACTGATGTAGGTAGTAAAAAATGTGAACAATTCTATAAGATAGATAATATGTATGATGTTAATTATTCTGCATTAGTTCACCATGTAAATAATGCTTTAAGAGCAAACTTTATAATGCATAATGAAGTAGATTATATAGTTCAAGAAGGTGAAGTAATAATAGTAGATCCATTTACTGGACGTTTAATGCATGGAAGACAATTCTCAGAAGGATTACATCAAGCATTAGAAGCTAAAGAAGGAGTTAAAATTAATGAAGAAACTAAGACTTTAGCTACTATTACATTCCAAAATTTATTTAGAATGTATAATAAATTAGCTGGTATGACAGGTACAGCTAAAACTGAAGAAGAAGAATTTAGAGAAATATATAACATGTATGTTATTGAAATTCCAACTAATAGACCAGTTATTAGACAAGATATGGCAGATCTTATTTTTGCTACTAAGAAAGATAAATATGCTGCTATTATTAATGAAATTAAAGAAAGACATAAAACTGGTCAACCAGTACTAGTTGGTACTATAGCCGTTGAAACTTCTGAATTAATTAGTAATATGCTTACTAAAGAACATATTAAACATGAAGTATTAAATGCTAAGAATCATGCTAGAGAAGCTGAAATAATAGCTAAAGCTGGTGAAAAAGGTTCTGTTACTATTGCTACTAACATGGCTGGTCGTGGTACCGACATTAAGTTAGGTGAAGGAGTTAAAGAACTTGGTGGTTTATGTGTAATTGGTACTGAAAGACATGAATCTAGACGTATAGATAATCAGTTAAGAGGACGTGCTGGTAGACAAGGTGATCCAGGATATTCTCAATTCTTTGTATCATTTGAAGATGAATTAATGGTTAGATTTGGTACTGATAGATTTAAAGAAGTTTTAGCTGCTGCAGGACTTGGTACTACAATTAATCTTAGAAGTAAAACTATGACTAAGAATGTTGAATCTGCTCAAAAGAGAGTTGAAGGAAACAACTATGATATAAGAAAGAGTTTACTTCAATATGATGATGTAATGGCTAAACAAAGAGAAATCATGTATGAAAGAAGAAATGAGATTCTTGATAGAGATTCTATTCATGATTCTATTCTTAATTTAATAAAAGAACATATTGATGAAGTTGTAAAAGGACATCTAATTACATCTGGTGAACTAACTGAAAAAGATGTTGATGAAATTGCAGAATATTGTAACGAAAACCTACTTAAAAATAAATCAATTAAAGTATCTGAAATAATCAATAAAAGATCTGAAGATGTTATAGAATCAGTTTATAATGTAGTTTCAGAAGAATATAATGAAAAAATTAGTGAATTACCTGAAGAAATAGTAGATAGTTTTGAAAAGGTAATAGCTCTAAGAGTTATAGATACTCACTGGATGGATCATATTAATACTATGGACCATTTAAAAGAGGGTATTGGTCTTAGAAGCTATGCTCAAACTAATCCTTTAGTAGCCTATACTAAAGAAGGTTTTGATTTATTTGATCAAATGATTTCTATAATTAATAAAGAAACAACAATATACTTATTAAAGGCTGAAATTAAACAAAATCTTGAAAGAAAACAAGTTGAAAAACCAATAAAAGATAATGGTGGAAAAGAAACTAATAAGATTCAAAGAAAGTCTAATAAAATAGGAAGAAATGAACCATGCATCTGTGGTTCTGGTAAAAAATATAAGAATTGCTGTGGAAAATAAATAAAGCTCATTTAATGAGCTTTTTTTATTTAAAATATTCTGTTTCATGTTATAATGAAAGTAGAATAGGAGTGATTATTAGTGAAAAAAATATTATTAAGTTTAGTAATAATAATTGTGGGAGTAATAACTTTAACTGGTTGTGGTAAAGAATCTAAATATAATAGTATAGTTATCTCAAATGTAGATAAAGATACAAGATGGGAAGCTATAACAAATTATGATATAACATTAGAATTTGAAAATGGTAAATGTATTTCAGAAAACTATAGATTAGAGTTTATGAAAGAAGGTAATGCCATTGTTTATGGTATAAATATGGGTAATCAAACTTATATTGAGGATTATAATCAAGAAGGAAATATTGTTACTTATAAGCGTACAGGAACAAATAATGAATTTTATGACAATTCAATAGATGAAGCATATGATAATGCAAAATTATTATATCCAAATGCAACTATAACAAAGAAATAATATAAAGCCCATTAAATGGGCTTTTTTATGTTGTTTAATATGTGTTATAATTTATTTAGGAGTTGATAGAATGCCAGACTTTAATTTGAAAGACATAAATAATAGAATATGTGACAGAAGTGATTGCTTTTATTGGCAAACCGATAGAAAAATAAGCGTAGAAGAAGCTGCTTCTATATGGAAGGATAGACATTCTGCTATTACAAATGATGAATTATTCTCTAAAATAAATTCAGAGTTATCTAGTGATAAATTAAAATATATAGAGCCATTAGATTTAGATGCACAAACTAGTGTTGGAAATGTTAATTCAATTAGAATTGGAGTTTTAGAAAGTGGTAAACAAGTTATTATTAGATGTCATCCTAAAGGAGTTAAGAATGGTTATTTTTATTCTGAAAGTCTAGCTTCAAAATTAGCTTTAGATAATGGAATACCAGCATATAAAACTTATATTATTCATGATTTAAATAGTGATGATGATATTTCTTATCAAGTTATTGAAAAATTACCGGGTGATTCTATTGAGTTCTATTTAAAAGAACATCCAGAAAAAGAAGAACAACTAGTTTATGAAATGGGAAAAACAATGGCTAAACTTCATAGAATTAAAGTTGAAGGATTTGGTCCTTTTGATAACGAAGAAGCTAAAAATGGTCATTTAGTTGGTATTTTTAATACTCTTAATGAATCAATGAATGCGGGTTTAGATGAAAATTTAGATAGATTAGTTAAATATAATATTTTAACTAGTGAAATTGCTAAAAAGATGAAGTTATTATTTGAAAAGAATACTTTATTAGATTATACTGATCCAGTTTTAATACATAATGATTTTGCTGACTGGAATTTATTAACAGATGGTAGTACTATATGCGGTGTTGTAGATTGGGATGAATGCGTTGGTGGACATCCCATTCAGGAAATAGCTTGTTGGTCTACTTTCTTTAATCCCGAAAGAATTAATTCATTTTTAAAGGGATACTATAGTGAAACTAAAAAACCAGATAATTTTGACGAATTATTTCAATTATTTAGACTCAGGTATACAATATCAAAAATGGCATTAAGAATTAAGAGATATACATATGAACAATCTCCTTTTATAAAAGATATGATTGAAAAAGGAGAAAAACACTTAAAAGAATTATCAGAAATATTTAATCTTTCTGATGATATTAAATAATAGGAGGTATATATTATGGGATCATATATAGAAATGAATGATACATTACGAATAACTAGAGAACAAGGATTTCCAAAACAATTAGTTTTAGAAGAACATTTAAAAAAACCTTATACTGCAGAACAATTTAAAGATATGGTTTTTGAATTTTATGATAAGCCGAATATAAGAAATTATCATATGCCACCAGTAAGAAATTTTCTTGTAGAGGATATAGATGGAAAATGGTTATACTGGGGACAAATACATGTTTTAGAAATAAAACATGATTATGTTAATAGAACAACATCTGGAAAATATAAAATAATATATATTAATAAGCCTGAAGAAATGGAAATGGCACATAATTTAATTGATAGAAATAAAGATACTTTTTATGAAGTAAAATAAACTCACATTAATGTGAGTTTTTTTGTTATAATATAATTAGTAGGTGATATTTATGGCAAACAAAATATATTTAGATAATAATGCTACTACTAAAGTAGATGAAGAAGTATTCAAAGTAATGGAACCATATTTTAAAGAAGAGTATGGTAATCCAAGTAGTTCTTATAGTATTGGAAGAAATGTAAAAGAGGAAGTTACTAAGGCTAGAAATAATGTTGCTAAAATGTTAGGGGCAGATCCTAAAGATATAATATTTACTAGTTGTGGTTCTGAAAGTAATGTAACTGCTATAATGAATGCTGTTAGAAATAATCCTGATAAGAAACATGTTATTACTACTAAAGTAGAACATGCATCTATTATGGAAACTATGAGATATTTAGAAAAGAATGGATATAAAGTTACTTATGTAGGTGTAGATTCTTTAGGTAGATTAAATATGGATGAATTAAAGAATTCTATTACAGAAGATACTTGTTTAATAACAGTTATGTATGCTAATAATGAATTAGGTAATGTTTATCCAATAAATGAAATATCTAAAATAGCACATGAGAAAAATATTTATTTTCATGTAGATGCAGTACAAGCAGCAGGTAAAATAAAAATAGATGTTAAAGATTTAGATGTAGATTCTTTATCTATATCAGGTCATAAAATAAATGCTCCTAAAGGTATTGGAGTACTATATATAAAAGATAGTTCTAAGTTTATTCCTTTAGTATTTGGTCATCAAGAAGATAATAGAAGAGGTGGAACTGAAAATACTGCTTATATTATTGGACTTGGTAAAGCAGCAGAAATGATTAATGATGATAACTTCTCTAAGGAAAAAGAAGTAGAAGCCCTAAGAAATTATATGGAAGAAGAAATTAAAAAGAATATAGAAGATATAAGAATATATGGTGATTTAGATAATAGGACTCCTAATACATCTAGTATTGCATTTAAAGGTGTTAAAGCAGATGAATTAATGCTTTTATTAGAGTCATTTAATGTATTTGTGTCTACTGGATCTGCATGTAATTCTGTAATATCATTACCATCATATGTTTTAGCAGCATGCAAAGCAGATTTAAATAATTATAGTCCTATAAGAATTAGCTTAGGTAAATATAATACTAAAGAAGAAATAGATGAGTTTGTAAAAATTCTTAGTAACGCTGTTAATACGTTAAGGAGAAAGTAATATGTCAGTACTAATAAACTTTAAAATATGTGATAATGCTAAAGAATGTGGTGGAATAGCAGTTTGTCCTACAGGAGCCTTATCATATGATAAAGAAAATGAAACAATCAAGATAGATAATGATAAATGCATTTCTTGTGGTGCTTGTGAAAGAAATTGCCCTATTGGTGCAATTAAAGTAGCTAGAACTATAGAGGAATATAATAAATATAAAGAAGAAATAGATAACGATCCTAGAACAGTTAAAGATTTATTTGTAGATAGATATGGGGCAACACCTTTATCTGAATTCTTTATGTGTTCTGAAAATGAAATAGAAAATAAATTAACTGACGGAATAGTATTAGTAGAGTTATATAATGATGATTCTATTGAATGTCTTTTAAAATCTATAAAGGAAATTACAATTGATATGCCATCAAATACATTATTCTATAAAGTGGAAGTATCTGATAATAAATATAATGTAACAGAGTTTCCTTCTTTATTAGTGTTTAAAAATAAAGAATTAAAAGGAATAGTAAATGGGTACTATACTATTGATAATAAGGAAGAATTAATAAACAAGATTAATGAAATATTAAAAGATTAGAAATAATCTTTTTTTATTTACAAAGAAGTATTCCTTTAATATAATAAAATTATCATAGGAGGAATGAGAAATGCCTAAAGAAATAAAAAAGGAAGAAGTAAAAGAAGTTAAACAAAATGGAAAACCTAAAAAGATAGTATTAGTTATTTTTATTATTCTTCTTGGAATAATATTTGTTGGTATTGGTACTGTTATAGTATATAACTTTATTATTGGTGGATCAGAACCTATTGAACCTATACCAGTATTAGAACCTTTACCAAAACCAGAAGTAGATCCTTCAAGAGGAGATTTTGGTATAGATAAAAATATTAATATTGATACTATAGATAAGTATCTTGGTAGAGAAGATACAGTTTATAGAGATATGAGAATGTTAGAGGATCCAGCTACATATGAAAATATAGGTGGAGATAGTTTTCTATCTGGTTATATTAAAGGCTTTGAAGTAATTCCTCTTCCATATATTATTCCTGTTAGTGGATTACCTACTGAAGTTGGAGAAACTTATAGTGGTATAACTCTTTTCTATGAACAAGATGGCAAATATATAGCAAACTATGAAGAATCTATGAAATTATTAGAAAAGTATTTTCCTAAAGATAAGAATATATTCTTAATGTGTGGTGGTGGTGGATATGCTGCTATGATGAAGAATTTCTTAATTTCTATGGGATGGGATGAAAATAAAATATATAATATTGGTGGATATTGGTACTATAGTGGTGAAAATAATATAAATTTAAAAAGAGATAATGGCTCTTTAGATTTTAGTGATGTACCATATATATCTATTAATTTTAATGACTTAACTAAGGCTCCTGAATTTAAAGATGTTGGAGTAAAAGTTGAAAGCGTTAATGTTCATTCTAAAGAGTATACTGTAGAAGAAAAGATGTCTCAAAGAATTAGTTATTATATAATGCCAAATTTAGCATCTAATAAAGAAGTTATTTTCTCTAGTAGTAATGAAAAAGTAGCTACTGTATCTGAAACTGGATTTATTATAGGTATTAAAGAAGGAACTGCTGTTATTACTATAAAATCAGTAGACCAAGGAAAGACCGCTACTGTTACTGTAAAAGTTACAAAAAGAGTAGAAAACAAAGTTACTTTAGATGATGTTTCTAAAGAAAATAAAGAGTTTAACGATGTTGATGTTAAAGGAATAATTGATAAGTATAGAAATATATTATATGATGAAACTGGTATTTTAAAAGCTGAGTATAATAATGATAGAGAAAAGTATAAAGAAGTAGTAAGTCAAAGAGATACTGAACTTATTGAAGTATTCAAGGAAAGAGCAGCTATTATTAATAAATTAATTGAAGATAAAAAATCATTTGTTATTGTATATAGTAGGGATACATGTGGTACAAGACCATATAATATTGCTGAAAGAGCACCTGAATTACTTAAAAAGAATGGATATACTTTTATTAAATTAGATGATGATGTTGCAACATTTGATGGTGGAGAAACAATGTTTAATTATACTTTAGTTAAAAGAGAAGAAATTAAAGGTGGATCACTACTTATCTTTAAGAATGGTAAATTAATTGATAGTATTGATACTGATGTAATTAATATTTATGATGAAGATGATTTTAAAACATATGTTACTAAGTATATAGATTTGAAATAGGAGATAATATGAAAAAAGCTTTAATTATAATTGGAATTGCAATTGTTTTAATTATCGTAATGATAGTTCTTTGTATAGTTTTAAGTAATAGAAAAACAAAGATATCTGAAATTAAACACTTTAGTTTTTCATACTCTCAAGGATATGCAGTTAACTCAAATATTATTTATACTCTTGATTATGAAAATAATATTTATACAGCTACTGTTAAACCATATGGTATACCTGAAGAAGAGAAAAGAACTATATTTGTATCTACTGAAACAGTAAAAGGAATTGAGAAAGTATTAGATAAATATGATGTTGGTTCTTGGGATGGTTTTAAGAAGTCAGATAAGTATGTTTTAGACGGAGATTCATTTGGTTTATATGTTACCTTTAAAAATGGAGAAAGTATAAGTGCGAACGGCTATATGAGTTGGCCAAAAAACTATTCTAATGTAAGGAATGAGTTAGATAATATATTTATGAATTTATATAATTCAGTTTATTAAAAAAAATGCATTAAAAAAATGCATTTTTTTTGTAAAAAATATGTTAATTTATCTTGATTAATGATATAATTAAATAGAATAGAATAAATATAATAGAAAGGGTAGCGCAAATGACTATATTACATAAAGAAAAAAATACTTTTATGAATAAATTAATGTCTGTTGTTTTTGCTATTATGGTGCTTGTTTCTTTATTTTTGGTAATTGGTGCTACTGCTGCTACTGAGATATTAAAAATAAATGAAGTAACTATAAAAGAAAAATCTACTACTGTTACTGGTAATATAACAGATGTTAGTAATGATGAAATAGATAATAATTTTACTTTCCATGCTGTAGGAGACTATGTTATTTATAAAATAGTTCTTCAAAATAATAAAAATGATGAAGTAATTATTAATGATATAACTGATGATAACACTAATAGTTATATTGAATACACTTATGATAATCATTCTGGCGAAAAAATAGGTGCTAATGGTACTTTTGAATTTGAAGTAAAAGCTACTTATAAGAATGAAGTAACTGATTTAGAAAAAAGAAATCAATCAACTGCTGTTAAATTTTTATTTGATTTAACTTATAATGGTAAAGATGAAGATTCATCTATTATTATTAATCCTGTAACTGGAGATAAATTAATAATTAGTATTTTATTATTAATATTCTCATCACTTGGATTAATTGCTAGTTTAATAGTTAATAGAAGATCTAAAGTTTCTAAAATACTTGTTATTATTGGATTATTATTAACACCATTTATTATTAAAGCAGCAACTTATGAATATGATATTTTATTAACTTCACAATATGGATTATATGATAAAGAGTTAGTTACTATAGAGGTAGATGGTGTTATATATACTCACACAGTACCATATAATGAATTAACTGCATTCCCTGATATTCCTGTATTAACTGGTTATGAATTTAAAGGATGGGTATATGAAGATGGTACTCCTTTTGATATAAATACAAAAATTACTGAAGATACTAAAATAAAAGCTTATTATAAAGCAATTGAGTATGATATAGATTATGATTTAAAAGGTGGAAGTGCTTCTAATCCAACTAAATATACAATTGAAGATACAGTAACTTTAGAAAAACCAAATCTTAATGGTTATACATTTACTGGATGGACTGGTACAGAATTAACTGAACCAGCTATGAGTGTTACATTTAGTAATAAAACTGGTAATAGAAGTTATATTGCTAATTATAGTCCTATTTCTTATACAGTTAACTATAATGGTATAACAAGAGAATATGCTTTAAGTTTAGGAAATCCTGCTTCTTATACAATAGAAGACACTAATATAACATTAGTTAATCCTACAAAAGAAGGATATTCATTTACTGGATGGACTGGTTCAAATGGTAATACACCACAAACTAGTGTAACTATTCAATCTGGATCATATGGAGAAAAGAACTATACTGCTAATTTCTCTATAAATCAATATACATTAACTATTGATCCTGTTGGTGGTACATATGAAAATGTAGTAGGTGTTCAACAAAAAGTAGAAGACTATAATACAGTAATTGTATTATCTAATGCTTCTAAAGAAGGCTATACATTTGATGGTTGGACATTAACAGGAAATGGAACATTATCTGGTAATTCATATACTTTTGAAGCTGGTAATGGAACAATAACTGCTAATTATACTCCAATCGAATATGAAATAGAATATAATGGATTAACTCCTACAGAAGAAGCTGCTTTATTAAATCCAACAACTTATACAGTTGAGGATGCAACAATAACATTATATAATCCTGCTAATAGAGTTGATGGTGATGGTGATGTATACGAAGTATTTAGTGGATGGCAATATGGTTCTAGTACAACAACTGTAGCAACTATTCCACAAGGAAGTACTGGTAAGAAGACATTTACAGCAATATTTACTCATGTAGATGTTGATACATATACTATTAGTTATGACTTACAAGATGGTGTATTAGCAGAATCTAATCCATTAACTTATACAATTAAAACTGAAACATTTACATTACATAATCCAACAAAAGATGGATATGACTTTGCTGGATGGACAGGAACTGGTTTATCAGCTCCAACAATAACAGTAACTATTCAAAATAGATCTACAGGTGATAGATCATATGTGGCAACTTATACTCCAATTAATTACTCAATTACTTATAGTGGTATAACACAAAGCTATGCTGAATCTATTGGAAACCTTGGTCAATATAATATTGAAACTGGTGAATTTAGTTTAGTTGCTCCTACAAAAGAAGGATATACATTTACTGGATGGACTGGTTCAAATGGAACTACTCCACAAACTAGTGTAACTGTTACAAATGGAACAACTGGTGACTTAAATTATACTGCTAACTTTACTCCAATTGATTATAGTATTTCTTATTCGGGTATTGATGGTGCTACTGTTAACCCAGTAAATCCAACAACTTATAATATTGAATCTAGTACAATTACTTTAACTGAACCAGTTAAAGATGGATATGACTTTACTGGTTGGTCAGGAACTGGTTTAACTGGTGATAATAACAAAAATGTAACTATTCCAACTGGTTCTACTGGTATAAGATCTTATACTGCACACTTTACTCCAACTGAATATAAGATTAACTATACAGGATTAACAGATTCTGAAGTTACTTCATATGGATTAATAACTGAATATACTATTGAATCTAATACATTTAATTTAGTAAATCCAAATAAACCTGGATATACATTTGATGGATGGACTGGTTCAAACGGAACTACTCCTCAAACAACTGTAACTATCCAAAGTGGTTCAACTGGAGATAAAACTTATGCTCCAAACTTCACTATAATTGATTATGATATAACATATTCTGGTTTAACTGGAGCAACAGTTAATCCATCTAATCCAACTACATATAATGTAGAAACTGGTGTTATAGTATTAACTAAACCTACAAAAGTAGGATATAACTTTACTGGTTGGTCAGGAACTGATCTTACAGGTAATGATAATGTTGATGTAACAATACCTGCTAATTCAACAGGAAATAGAAGTTATACAGCACACTTTAGTTTAATTGAATACGACATTCATTATAATAACTTAACTAGTGTAGAAGTTAGTTCACTTGGATATCCAATAAAATATACAATTGAATCTAATTCATTTACTATATCTAGTCCTTCAAAAGTTGGATATACATTTACTGGATGGTCAGGAACTGGTCTTACTGATAATAACAATATGACTATTACTGTTCCTACTGGATCAATTGGTGAAAGAACTTATACAGCAAACTTTGATATTATAGATTATCAAATAACTTATACTGGAATTGAAGGTGCTACTATTAGTCCTGCTAATCCAACTACTTATAATGTAGAAACTGGTGTAATAACTTTAACTGATCCAGTAAAAACTGGTTATATATTTGATGGATGGTCAGGAACAGACCTTACTGGAAATAATAATACAAGTGTAACAATACCTGCTTTATCCACAGGAGATAGAGCTTATACAGCACATTTTACTGCTAATAAATACTATGTTGCATTTAATAAGAATCATGCTGATGCAACTGGTAATATGAATCCACAAGAGTTTACTTATGATGTTTCTCAAAACCTAACAAGTAATGCATTTGCTAGAACAGGTTTCTTATTTGATGGATGGAATACTGATCCTAATGGATTAGGAGATCCTTATGCAGATAATGCTAATATTACAAATTTAGCAACATCTGGAACAGTTAATCTATATGCTCAATGGATTGATGATTTAGTAACTATTTCATTTGATCCTAATGGTGGTAATACTGTTGCTGCTATGCCAACAAATAGAAATTTACCTGTAGGTACATTACCTACACCTACTAATAATGATGCTCATAAGATATTTGTTGGATGGGTTATTAATTCTACTGATGTTACTGTACTTGATGGTACATATGCTCCATCAGGAGATATAACATTAACAGCTAGATGGAGAAATGACACAGATGTATGTGAAATGAATGGTATATATTATGCTACTGTTCAAGATGCTGTTAATGCAGCTCCTGCATCTGAAACAGGAGATCCTGCTGATGCTCCGCAAGTAACTATAAATCTATTAGCAGACATTCATATGGCTACTACTCAAAACTATGTTTTAGATATGTTTACTGAGGATAGTAATAATAATCATTTAAAAAATATTATTTTAGAAATGAATGGATATGGATTCTATCAACCATCTGGTTCTAATAATAATAATTATATTATGAGAACAAAGGGATATCTTGAAATGAAAAATGGTTATGTAGAATCAAATAGTAAAAAAGGTTCCGTTGAAGCAGATGGTAATAAATCAAGACTTACTTTAAATAATATGCATATTGAAGCAAAACATAATACAGCAGACAATAGAAGACAAGCTGTATATAATGATGCTGGAACTATTTATATTATAGGTGGATGTGAACTTATAGCAGGTGCACCTGTATCTAGTTCTATGCCTCGTGGTACAGTTCATACATTAAATGGTGGAACTACTTATATACTTGATGCTACTGTGACTACTAATAATGCTTCTGGATATGCTATATCTGCTGAAGGTGGTACTACTGTTCTTGGTACTAAAGATAATGCTTATGATACTTCTAAAATAACTGTATATGGTGGTGAATATGCTCTTTGGATTAAATCTGGTGCTAAAGCTAAGATTTATGATGGTTTATTATTTAATTCAACTACTCCAGTTATTAATGATGAAACTAGAATTATAGATAAAGAAAATGGCTATGAAATAACTACAGATAACGATGGTACATATTATAGAACATATTATACTGTTACACCATAAAATAAAAGACTAGAATTTCTAGTCTTTTTTCTTGCTTTTATATATATTTAGAGTATAATATAAATATGAAAATGATTTTCAAATTGGAGGAATTATGAAAAAGATAATTACAGCAATTATTTCTTTATTATTACTAATAACTATTACTGGTTGTAATACCGCTAAAAAAGACAATAAATTAACCATTTTAACATCTAATTTTCCTAGTTATGACTTTGCTAGAGCAATTACTAAGGATGTACCTAATACATCTGTAGAAATGCTTTTAAAACCTGGTACAGAGATGCATAATTATGAACCTACTCCTAAAGATATTATTAAAATATCTAAATCAGATATATTCATATATGTAGGTGGAGAATCTGATGAATGGATTGATGATTTATTAGATAATATCGATACTAAAAAAGTAAAAGTAATTAAACTTATGGATTTAGTAAATACTGTAGAAGAAGAAACTGTTGAAGGTATGCAAACTGAGGAAGAAGAGGAAGAAAAAGAATATGATGAGCATGTATGGACTAGTCCTAAGAATGCTATTAAGATTGTTAATTCTTTAAAAGATGAAATAATTAAACTTGATAAAGATAATAGTAATTTATATGAAATGAATTCAAATATATATATTAATGAATTAAATTCTATTGATTCAAAAATTAGAATTATTGTGGAAAATTCATCTAGAAAAGAGTTAATATTTGCTGATAGATTTCCATTTAGATATTTAGCAGATGAATATGATCTAAAATACTATGCAGCATTTCCTGGATGTTCTTCTGAAACAGAAGCTAGTGCTAAAACAATATCTTTCTTAATAAATAAAGTAAAAGAAGATAATATACCTGTTATACTTACAATAGAGTTTTCTAATAAAAAAATAGCTAATACTATATCAAAAGAAACAGGTGCTAAAATACTAGAATTAAATTCTGCTCATAATATATCAGAGGAAGATTTTAATAATGGTAAAACATATGTAGATATTATGAATGATAATATTGATGTATTAAAAGAGGCATTACAATAAGGCAAAAAATTTGCCTTTTTTTGTTATTGTGATATAATATAAAGCAATTTTATGGGGGTATTATTATGTCAGATTTTGATACAATTAAGGCTGTCTTTGAACAAAAGAAAGAACATGGTTATACTATAGGTTTAACATATAATGATTCAATTAGTATTAAAAAATCGCTAATAAAATTATATAATCTAGGTTTAAATGATCCAAAGGTAAAGCAATTATATGATGAAATGAGTGAAGTATATCGTATTCTATTAAGAAATGGTGGAACTAATAAGTTCTCTAAAGCAAATAGAGATTATATTAAAGAACATGCTTTATTATTACCTTTAGTTTTAACTGATTCTAAAAAGTTGAATATAGATATTGTTAAAGATAGACCTATTCTTGAATGTAGACTTAGAACAGTTAATTCATATGATAATTTTATTACTATTAATGAATTAGATAACAGGTTTGTATCAGGGCCAGTTAATCATGAAAATATAGAAGAATTATATCCTGAAGTACAAAATGATTCAATTAGTTATGTTGGCGATAAATATAATAGAGGATATAATGATTCACTAGAAATGTTATGTAGAATATATAATTTTAGATTACCTAATAAGAAATCTAAATTCCATGATTCTAAAATAGTAGAACTTGCTTCAAAATTTGTTAGTAGATTTAATTATGATGAAATTACAACTGTTCTTGATTGTGAAAGACGAATCTTAGAAGAAAATGGTTTTAAAGAAGTTGATGGTAAGGATTTAGATTCTATATTTGGACCAAAAAAAGAAATAATAGAGAGAGTATATAGGGGAGAATTTGATCCAGAATTTGAATATGAAGAAGCCGAAAGAGTTCTTTTATTTAAAAAATAGTCTTAGGACTATTTTTTTGTTGTATAATATTTCTTGGAGGTAATAATATGAAAAATATAATTGTGGGACAATCTGGTGGTCCAACAGCAGTTATTAACTCATCTGTAGTAGGTGTTTATGAGGCTGCTAAAGAACTTGGAAGTACTCATATTTATGGTATGGTACATGGTATAGAAGGTTTCTTAAAAGGAGAATATATTGATCTAAAAGATGTATTAGACGAAGAAAAAGTAGAGTTATTAAAGAGAACTCCATCTGCATATTTAGGATCTTGTAGATATAAACTTCCATCATTTGAAAAGGATAAAGAAGTTTATGAAAAGATATTCAATAAATTAGATGAACTAGAAATAGAATATTTCTTCTATATAGGAGGAAATGATTCTATGGATACTATTAAAATGTTATCTGATTATGCAAAAGAGAATAATAAATCTCAAAGATTTATTGGTATTCCAAAGACAATAGATAATGATTTACCAATAACAGATCATTGTCCTGGATACGGTAGTGCTGTTAAATATATAGCTACTTCTTTAAAAGAAATTATTAGAGATAATGAATCATTTGGAGTAGAAAAACCAACAGTATGTATAGTTGAAATTATGGGAAGACATGCTGGATGGTTAACTGCTGGAGCTGCACTTGCTAAAGGTGATGATTGCTGCGGAGCAGATGCTATTTATTTACCAGAAGAAGTATTTGATATAGATGAATTTAAAGCTAGAGTTAAACACTTAGCAGATACTAAATCTTCTGTAGTTATAGCTGTTTCAGAAGGTATTACTACTGCTGATGGTAAATTTGTATGTGAATTAGAATCTGAAAATGCACCTGTTGATGCATTTGGCCATAAACAATTATCTGGTTGTGGTAAGACATTAGCAGACATTATTTATAATGAATTTGGTTTAAAAACAAGAGCAATAGAGTTTTCTACTCTACAAAGAGCTGCTACTCATTTAGCATCTTTAACAGATATAAATGAAACTATCGAAGTAGGTAAACTTGCTGTTAAAGCTGCAGATGAAGGTAAAACTGGTATGATGATTACTATCCTTAAAGATAATAATTATAGTATTTATGATATTCATGATATTGCTAATGTTGAAAAGAAGATTCCAACAGAATGGATTGACTCTGAAAATAAACAACTTAAACAAGAATATATTGACTATGCAAGACCATTAATTCAAGGAGAATTATTACCAATCTTTAAAGATGGTGTAGTATGTCACTTAATAAGAAAATGATTATATATCATTTTCTTTTTTTGACTTTTCATGTTATAATGAATAATAGGTGAATAGTATGAAAGATAAGATTAATAGTCTATTTAACAAGTTAGAAACTATATGGAGGTTACTTTGACTTAGATAATAAAAATCTAAGATTAAAAGAACTAAAAGAGGAAAGTAATAATCCAGAGTTTTGGAATGATACTAAAAAAGCATCTTCAGTATCTAAAGAGATTAGTGATATTGAAAATGAAATAAACAGTATTAATAAGTTAAAAGAAGATCTTAAATCATATTTAGATTTAATAACAATCGATTCATCTTATGAAAGTGATATAGGGGAATATATTACTGATATAGAAAATAAAATAAATGAATTAGAATTTCAAACTAAATTATCAGGGAAATTTGATAAGAATAATGCAATTCTAGAAATACATCCTGGAGCAGGTGGAACAGAAAGTATGGATTGGGCATCTATGCTTCTTAGAATGTATACAAGATGGTGTGAAAGACATAATTATAAATATGAAATTGTTGAAAAACAAGATGGTGAAGAAGCTGGAATTAAAAGATGTACTGTTCTTATAAATGGTTTAAATGCTTATGGATATCTTAGAACTGAATCAGGTGTTCATAGACTTGTTAGAATATCACCATTTGATTCTAATAAAAGAAGACATACTTCATTTGCATCAGTAGAAGTTACACCTGAGATTAATGAAGACATTAATATAGAAATTAAAGAAGAAGATATAAGAGTAGATGTATATAGATCATCTGGAGCAGGAGGACAAGGAGTTAATACTACTGACTCTGCTGTTAGAATTACTCATATACCTACTAATATAGTAGTAACTTGTCAAAATGAAAGAAGTCAACTTAAGAATAAAGAGACTGCTATGAATATCTTAAAATCTAAATTATATAATTTAGAACAAGAAAAACTTTATGAAGAAAAGAATAATAGATTAGAGGGATTATCATCTATAAACTTTGGATCTCAAATCAGAAGTTATGTTATGCATCCATATTCTATGGTTAAAGATCATAGAACTGAATATGAAACAAGTGATGTTAATAAAGTAATGGATGGATATATAGATGAATTTATAGAAGCTAGTCTAGAAAGGGGAATATAATATGGCTAAAACTAGAAATATACTAAACCTAGTTGAGAAAAAAGGTTTAGTAAGAAGATATATTGTATTTGTTATTGGTTTATTTATAACTGCATTAGCATATAATATATTTTTTTTAAAAACTGGTCTTATGCTAGGTGGTGCTGGTGGTATTGCTATTATTTTTAAAGATAAAATAGATCCATCATTAACAATACTTGCTATATCTATTATTGGTTTAATATTAGGTGCAATATTCCTTGGAAAAGACTTTGCAATTAATTCTTTTGTAGGAGCCCTATTATATCCATTATTTGTTAAATTAACATCAGATATAGTAGTTAGTATTCCTACTGATGATATGATGCTTGTTGCTATATGCGGTGCTGTATTAATAGGTATTGGTAATGGTTTAACTGCTAAAACAGGTTTTTCATCTGGTGGTATAGATGCTATTATTCATATATTTCATAGAAAGAAATATATTTCTCATGGAACATTATACGCATTAATAAATGGTTTAATTATTATTGCAGGTGGATTTGTTCTAGGTTATAGAGTTGTTCTATATGCAATAGTTCAATTATATATTATTAGTTTAATTACTGATAAAGTAACACTTGGTATTTCAAGTAATAAAACATTCTTTATAGTAACTGATAAAATACAAGATGTTAAAGAATATATTTGTGAATATTTATCTAGAGGTGTTACTATAATTGATGCTAAAGGTGGATACAGTAAAGAAGATCAAGAAGTAATTATGGCTGTTATACCTACAGTTGAGTACTTTAAAGCAAAAGAAGGTATTTTAGAAATAGATCCTGATGCATTTATAACTATATGTGATTCATATCAGGTATATGGAGAATATTCAAATAAAAAACATAAAAAAAAGAAGGAGAGTGATAAATAGTGGATTTTATCATATTAAAAGATGTAACTAAAACTTATCCTACTGGAGTAACTGCTGTTAGTGGTTTAGATTTAACTATTAGAAAAGGTGATTTTGCTTTTATAATAGGAGCCTCTGGTTCAGGAAAAAGTACACTAATTAAAATGCTATATAGAGAAGAAAAACCTACATCTGGTGAAATATTAATTGGTGGTGTTAGAGTAGAAAAACTTAAAAATAGAAAAGTATATAAATTAAGAAGAAAACTAGGAATAGTATTCCAAGACTTTAAACTATTACCTAAATTAACTGCTTATGAAAACGTAGCATTTGCTTTAGAAATGTATGGTTTAACTAAAGAAGAAATTAGAAATAAAACTCTAAAAGCATTAGATTTAGTTGGATTAAAAGAAAAAGCAAAGAGTTTTCCTGATGAATTATCTGGTGGAGAACAACAAAGAGTTTCAATAGCTAGAGCTATTGTTAATAGTCCTAAACTATTAATATGTGACGAACCTACTGGAAACCTAGACCCAAATATGTCTATGGAGGTTATGAAAGCGCTTGAAGTAATTAATGAACTTGGAACTACTATATTAGTTGTTACTCACGATAAAGATATAGTTAATAAGATGAAAAAGAGAGTTATTACACTAGATCAAGGTAGAGTAGTAAATGATTCAGAGAAAGGAACATATACAGAAAATGAAAAACGTTAGAATATTAGGAAGAAATTTCCGTGATGGATTTAAAAATGTATTTAGAAACTTTTCTTTATCATTTGCATCTATTTCATGTATAACAATTACTTTATTAGTAGTAGCAGTTGCTTTAATTGGATCTATAAATGTAGAAAACTTTACTAAACTAATATCTGATGATTTCACTATTGTTGCTTTCGTTAAGAATGATGCTAGTGAAGAAGATGAAGAAAAGATTGAAGCTAAATTAAATAAAATTGGTAATATTGAAAGTATTACATTTGTTTCTAAAGCAGAAACAAAAAAAGAAATGATGGAATCTTCTGAAACATTTAAAGGAATTATGTCTGCTTGGGAAGAAGAAGAAAATCCATTAAGTGATGCTTATCAAATAAAAGTAAAAGATATTGAAAAAATAGAAAAAACTGCTGAAAAAGTTAAGAATATTGATAATATTGAAATAGTTAAATATGGTGAAGGAATGGTAGATTCTATGGTATCTATATTTGACCTACTTAAAAAAGTATTAATAGTTATAGTAGTTGCTTTAGTAATAGTAACTGCATTCTTAATTGTTAATACTATTAAGATTACAATCTTCAGTAGACAAAAAGAAATTGAAATCAAAAGATTAGTTGGAGCTTCTAACTTCTCAATTAAACAACCATTTGTTATTGAAGGTTTAATAATTGGTTTACTTGGAAGTATTGTTCCAATTATAGTTACTATATATGGTTATAATTATTTATATAACTATACTGGAGGAGTTATCTTCTCACAATTTATTAAATTAATTAAACCATTCCCATTTGTATTCTATGCATCAATAGTATTATTAGTCATTGGCGTTGTAGTTGGTATGATAGGAAGTAGAAGGGCAGTAAGTAAATACTTAAAGATATAATGAAAAAGATTAAATATTTATTATCAATATTACTTTTAGTAATATTACTTATTCCTATAAATACCAATGCCAAAACCTTAGGACAATATAGAAGTGAACTTGAAGAGTTACAAAGAAAACATAATGATACAAGTAATCAAATACAATACAATGAATCTCAAATAGCTGCTGCTAAACAAAGAGTAAATGAAATATATGCTGAAATAGAGGCAGGAGAAAAAGAGATGATTGAGTTAAATAAACAAATTGCTCAATTAAACGAAGATATTCTAAAGAAAAGAGAAGAAATAAAAAGTATCCTTAAGTATAATCAATATGCTAAAGGAGAATCAGCTTATCTAGAATATTTATTTAAAGCTAAATCAATAACAGATTTTATTTATAGAGCAACAGTTTCAGAACAAATGTCTAATTACAATAAGAATTTAATAAATGAAATGAATGCTATGATTAAGCAAAATGAAGAAAATATTAAACAATTACAAGAAAAAGAAAAACAATTAACTGCTAAAAGAGAAGAATTAAATCAAAAGATTGCTATTCTTCAAAGTCAAAATAATAGTTTAGCAGATGAATCTATTTCTGAAGAAGAAGAAATTAAGGCTTCTCAAGAAGTAATTGCTTTCTATGAAAAAGCTGGATGTAAAGATGGAGATGAAGTTACAACTTGTGCTGCTAAACAATTACCTCCAGGAACTAAATTTTATAGACCATTTAATCGTGGATATGTTACATCTGAATATGAATATAGAGTAGATCCAATTACTGGAAGATATAGTTTCCATTCGGGTATAGATACTTCTACATATAGATCATGTTCTGAATGTCATAATATTTTATCAGTAGCTCCTGGTAAAGTAGCTTATACTGGTTATAATAGTTCAATGGGTAATTATATAGTTATTCACCATTATATAAGTGGAGGATATTATTCATCTATGTATATGCATTTATCTAGAATAGATGTTAGAAAAGGTGATATAGTTACTAAAGATACTCAAATAGGTGTTATGGGTAATACAGGATGGAGTACTGCTACTCACTTACATTTAACTATGTTTGCATGTTTATATTTAAGTGATTCTAGTTGTAAATATCCTGGTAGTACAGTTAATCCTAGAAACTATATTAATTTCCCTTCAAATTATTATGTAGACTGGAATAATAGAACTAATTACTATGATTAAGGCTTTTAAAGCCTTTTTCTTTTGCATTTTTATAAAAAAAGTATATAATATTTATCAAGGTGAAAAACATGGAAGAAATAAGCATTAAAGACATTATTTTTAGCTTTAGACACATGTATTTAGAGAACTTAGAAAAGCTTAATAAAAAGCTTAAAAAACATATATCTATAGATAGTAGGTTAATAGATGACATTACTATGTATTTTGATAATAGTAAATATAATGAAAGTAGTATTAAAGCTAAATTTAGATTTAAACATAGATCTTTTGGTAGATTAATATGTAATATTAGTGAGTCTTTAGGTAAGTATTCTTATTTAAGATATCCTGCTCAAATAAAAAGAGTAGCAGAAGATAAATATGCTGCTACTAAAGGAATAAGTGTTAAAGATCAAAAAATAGCTAGAGAGATAGAATGTCTTTTAAAAGATGAGTTCTATAAACTAATAAAAGGTTCTTTTTATAATAAAGATTATAGAATTAATTTTACTTCTTATGATATAACTATTTCATCACCTAGGTTTATTATTTGTTATAATTGTGTTGGAGATGTAATTTATGTTTATACACCAGAAAATATAACTATGAAAGAAATATTAAATACAAAAATAGATACATCTATTTTTGATGAATATCATAAATCAAATACTAAAGTAATAGATAGAATAGTAGATACTGAATCATTAGATGATGATCCATATAATCCTGGAGATTATACTATTAAACAACAAGAAAATACTATTACTTTAATTAGATTAAAAAAAGATAGTCTATCAAGATATATTTAGGAGGCATTATGGAAAAATATAGAATAGCAAAAAATGTAACTGTTGATGACCTAAAAAAAGTTGGTTTTGAAGAAGGACCTAAAGGAAGAATATTTAAACATTTAGAATTTAAAACAACAATACTTAAAGATACCCATTTTGTATTAGATGTTACAAGACTAGGTAGATTTCTTTTTTATAGTAATTCTAGAGGACCAAAATTATATATAAGTAATCCATTCTTATATTCATGCCATCCATCTAAATTGGAAGGAATGACTCATGGATTTAAAGCTATTTTTACAGGTTATGAAAAAGAAATGGGAAAACTAGAGGATAAAGGTATATTTACAAAAGTATATAAACCAGGAAAGAAGAAGTAATTCTTCTTTTTTTATGTTATAATTTATATAGGTGATAAATATGGGACTAATTAGTTTTGCTCTTAGAGGCAGTTATAAAAGATATTGGAATAATCTAAAAAATTTATCTAAGACTGTTAATAAAGGACCTCTAACTATGTTTTTAGATACTTGTTTATGTACTATAGTAACAGGTTCTGGTATGCAAGATTATTTAAATTATAAATTTTATAATAAAACTTGGAAAGAAAGAAAAGAATATGCTACTATTGGATATCAAGCTAAGTTTTATAAAAAGACTGCTAGTATTGAATATGCTCCATTCTTTTCAAATAAGATTAATTTTCATAAGAACTTTAAAAAGTTTGTAAAAAGAGATTGTGTTTCTTATGAAGATGGATTTAAAAAAGTAGAAAAGTTTATAAAAGATAGAGATGCTATAGTAGTTAAACCTATATCAGGATTAGGTGGCGGTGGAGTTAGAAAAGTAGAAACTAAATCTATAAAGGATATTAAAAAGTTTTATGAAGATTTAAAAGAGAATAATGAATTTATTGAAGAATTAGTTATTCAAAATAAAGAATGGGATAAACTTAATCCTGGAAGTATTAATACTTTAAGGGTATATACTTATGCTTTAAACGGTAAATCTAGAATACTTTATGCATGTTCTAGAATAGGATCATCTGATGCTATTGTAGATAATTTCCATTCTGGTGGAGTAGGAGTCCTAGTAGATGTAGATAAAGGTTGTTTAGTGGGGAAAGCAATTAATAAAGCAAATGAAGTATCAGATGTAACACCTAGAACTAAAGTAAAAGTAGATGGTTATAAGATTCCTATGTGGAATGAAGTAAAAAAGATGGTTTTAGAAGCTGCACTTGTTAATGATAAAGTAAATATTGTTGGATGGGATGTAGCATTATCTAATAAAGGACCTCTTTTAATAGAAGGTAATAGAGGACCTGGTTGGGATTTACCTCAAGTATTATTAAATAGGGGTGTTAAAAAAGAACTAGATCAAATAGCAAAAGAAGTTAAAGGTAATAAATAATGATAAAAATTACTAGAGAACAATATGATGAATATTTAAAGTATGCACTTAAAGAAGAAAAAATGGTAGATATATTAGCTAGAGCACATAATAAAGTAAAGAATAAAATACCTGAGAGTATTAGTTTCAGAAGTTATACAGTTAAGCATTTATTAACTAGACTTAGAATAATAGGAAAAGTAGATACTGATCCTATTTATTTAGATTATAAAGATTATGAGACTCTAGAAAGATATAAAACCTATATTACTTTAGATGATGATTCAAAATCAGTAAAGAAAAAGTAAAGAATAGTGTTAACTATTCTTTTTGAATGTTAAAATAAAATAAAAGATGTGTGCAAATTTTATTTTAAATTATATAAATACAAGAAAGGGGAAAGTATATGCTATTATTTCCAATTTTATTTAAATATAATATGCATGATAGTAGAGTAGGATGGTTAAGACAATATTGCAAACTATCAAAAAGAGAGAGAGGAAAATTCTTAAACGATTTAGAGCAAGCACTAGATTTGAACATTAAATTGAGAGATGCTTATAAAGAAATTGGTCCATTTGATACGGGTTTACTAAAAAATGAAGGTGTTAGTTATTATAGTATATCAACAGATATAGAAAACATTAAAAGAATCATAAGAATAATTAATGAACAGGTTGATACCTATGCTGAGTTAAGTACAGGAGATGAAGAAGTTACTAAAATTGTACATGATGATATTCAACGTAATCCGATGATATATGTTGGAAGAAAAATAAAGACTCCTGATGGTAAAATAAAACCCGTAAAAATGGTAAGATTCTTTGAAATAGGAAAGAATGGAGAAAAAAGCAATGTTTCAGGATGGTATCACTTTGATACTATAGTAATGACTGTTGAACAAGCTTATTCCAAATTAAATGAAGCACTATTAGTCAATAGACATTATGCACCTGAAAGTGAAAAAGAGGCTGTAACGGAAAAATATGAAAGACTATTAAGCGATGTTGGTAATATATCAGACCAATATGAAAAAATAGGCTTTGAATATGATAAAAATGGTGAATTATCTATTAAGGGTGCTCGTGAAAATGATATAGGTATTAAGCTCAACAAAACAGGTAAAAAATAACAAGGTAATAACCTTGTTTTTTTGTTATCTATTTGATAATATATATCTAGTTATGGAGGTCCCTTATGGATAAATTTAAATTAGTTTCAAAGTATAAACCATCTGGTGACCAACCAGAGGCAATAGATGCTTTAGTAGAGGGAATAAATACTGGTAAAAAGAGTCAAGTATTACTTGGTGCTACTGGTACAGGTAAAACATTTACTATTGCAAACGTAATAGATAGGGTAAATAAGCCTACTTTAGTTCTTGCCCATAATAAGACACTAGCAGGTCAATTATACTCTGAATTAAAGGAATTATTCCCTGAAAATAGGGTAGAATACTTTGTTTCTTATTATGATTATTATCAACCTGAAGCTTATGTACCATCTAGTGATACTTATATTGAAAAAGATGCCTCAATTAATGATGAAATAGATGAATTAAGACATAGTGCTACATCAGCATTAGTATCTAGAAATGATGTAATTGTAGTAGCATCAGTATCTTGTATATATTCTTTAGGAGAAAAAGAAGAATATGAACATCAAACTTTAACTCTTCATACAGGAGATAAAATTGAAAGAGATGATATTCTAAAGAAATTAGTAGATATGCTTTATGAAAGAAATAATTTAGAACTTACCAGAGGTACATTTAGAACTAAAGGGGATACTATAGAAATAATGCCTTCTTATACAAGTTCTTATGCTTATAGAGTAGAACTATTTGGAGATGAAATAGAAAATATTATTCAGTTTGATACTGTAACTGGGGCTGTTATAGAAAGAAAGATAACTATTACTTTATTTGCAGCTTCTCACTTTGTTACTTCTAATGAAAAGATAAAACTAGCTTGTGCTAATATTAGAAAAGAATTAGAAGATAGACTTAAATACTTTAAAGAGAATAATAAGTATTTAGAATATGAAAGACTTAGTCAAAGAACTAATTATGATCTAGAATTAATGGAAGAAACTGGATTCTGCAAAGGAATAGAGAATTATTCAAGACATTTAGCATTTAGAAAACCGGGTGAAACACCTTGTACTCTTATAGATTTCTTTCCTAAAGATTTTCTTTTAGTAGTAGATGAATCCCATGTAACACTTCCACAAGTTCGTGCTATGTTTAATGGAGATAGAGCAAGAAAACAAATACTTGTAGATTATGGTTTTAGATTACCTAGTGCATTAGATAATAGACCTCTTACATTTGATGAGTTTAATTCTAAATTAAATGATGTAATATATGTATCTGCTACTCCTGGAGATTATGAAATAGAAGTATCTAACAATAGAGTAGTAGAACAAATAATTAGACCTACTGGATTACTTGATCCAACTATTGATGTAAGGCCATCTGAGAATCAAATTGAAGACCTAATTAATGAAATAGATGAAAGAATTAATAAGAATGAAAGAGTACTTATTACTACTTTAACTATTCGTATGAGTGAAGAATTAACTGATTACTTAAAAGAAAGAGGTATAAAAGTAGCTTATCTTCATAATGAGATAAAAACTCTAGAAAGAATAGAAATAGTTAGAGACTTAAGACTAGGTAAATATGATGTAATAGTAGGAGTTAACCTTCTTAGAGAAGGTATAGATATACCAGAAGTATCTTTAATAGCAATATTAGATGCTGATAAACAAGGATTCTTAAGAAGTACTAGATCTCTTATTCAAACTATTGGTAGAGCAGCTAGAAATGCTAATGGTAAAGTAATAATGTATGCTGATATGATATCTGATTCTATGAAAGAAGCTATAGATGAAACTAATAGAAGAAGATCTATTCAAGAAGCATATAACGAAAAGAATGGTATTACTCCAACTACTATAGTTAAACCTATAGCAGATATAATTCGTAATAAGGCTAAAGATAGTAGCGAAAAGGACTTTAAGTATTCTAAGACAGAAAAAGAGAAACTAATGAAAGAAATAGAAAAAGAGATGCTTGAAGCTGCTAAAGAATTAGATTTTGAAAGAGCTACAGAGCTTCGTGATATATTATTTGAAATGAAGGCTGAATAAAGGAGAGTATATACTCTCCTTTAATTATGTTATAATTAGACTAGGTGATAACATGGTATCGATGGAAAAAGATAAAATGATTACATATTTATTTGATTATGC
Source organism: Bacilli bacterium (assembly GCA_017553685.1). GTDB lineage: Bacteria > Bacillota_I > Bacilli_A > RF39 > UBA660 > RUG13038. The sequence continues at coordinate 89,879 of JAFZKH010000003.1, forward strand.
TTGTTTATCAAACTTAATGATAGATAATCCAGATAAATCAGTAAAAGAATTATTTGATAAATATGTTATAGAAAATGGCATTTGTTATTATAATACTGAATCTGAATATTATGATGTAATGAGACGAACATTTACCGCATACAATATATTTAGGTATTATTCAATAATAGAAGACTTTTTGTTAAATAGAGATGATTTTATAAGTAATAATGATTTAAATGGTCTTGAATCAAGTTTTACTATAATTGAGGCACCACATGATTTAATAAATAAAAAGTTAATTCAATATATTAGGAACGCATTTAATCATAATAGTGATGACGTAGAAAGATTTAAAATGTCTGCTAATGGTAGAAATTTTGAAATTAACTTAAGAGATACAAGAACTCAAAAAGAAAAAGATAATGGTGTTTCACCTAAACCAGTAAGAATAAAGTTTAATTTTGGTAGCTTATTGAAAACAATTGATAAAATGAGTGAAAAAAGACAAAATACTCTTTATTTAAGTTTTGATATCCCTGAAGATTTTGATTTTAATACTGATGATTTAGATAATGAATTAGATAAGATAAAATTTGTTCATTATTATTTTCCGAGAAAAATGGATAGCTCAGTTACTAATAGATTTGATCAATTAAATGATACAAAAGATTTAGATGAGAAGGAATTATTTGAAAGAAGTGATGAAGTAAATGCTTATGCTTCACAAATTAATCCTCCTACTGTATTTAATTTGGATAATGATCAAAAAAAATGTTTAAAAGATATGATTGAAAAGTTTAGAATTCGAATACAACCTACTAAAATAGAAAAATATAGTCATGTATGTGGTTATATGTTTTATTTCTTATCAAAGGTTATACCAGTTCCCGGATTAAAAATAACAGATATAGAACAGCAAATATTCTTATGTGGTAATTATTTATTAGATACCAATCTCACATATAAAGAAATATTAAATCGTTTAATTAAGGTTGTACGTAATGATCCCAAACCTGACTATTATGATGAAATAGATTGCAATATTCATGATTCTTTGGTTAATAAAGGTGGTAGCTATCCATATAGATTCTTAGAAAACATGATAGATGGGTCTTTTACAAGGTTAATGCCTGCTATAACTTTTGTTGATGCATTTGTAACTCATTATTATAATGAAAGTACTATAGAAATTGATGGACAAATATATGATAGGGAAAAAATTAGGAATTCTTTTGTTCATCAAAGATGGTATATCGATAAAGACTATAATATTTGTATGTATGATGCAGATCCTAGAAATATAAATGATTATGATTTGGAATTTGTTGGTAAGATTAATATTGGTAGTTTTACTCAATGGGCATATAATATTCTAAATAATAAAAATGTATTAAAAAGAACTCTTTAATAACATATTTGTGCTATAATTTAATTATAAGGAACATAAGTTATGGACTTTTATAAGAATTTATTTAAAAACAGAAATACTTATAACGGAAGATTAAACATGGCCGTATTTTATATCAATATATTCTTAGTATTGGTACATGTTTTTCTTTCGGTTTTTTATTTTTTAGCAGGTCATAAACTTATGATATTTTTTAATATAGGATCTATAGTATTTTATTTATTAGGATTCTTATATTGTATAAAACATAGAAATTTATTTTTACAATTTGCTTTTGTTGAAATATGGCTACATACATTATTTGCTATATGTTCATTTGGGTGGGGAGCATATTTTCAAAACTGGATATTTGCTTTACTTGCAGCAGTATTCTTACCTACATTTAATCCAGAAAACTTTAAACAATCATATAAACAAACATATTTTTTAAGTGCAGTATTATTTATATCTTATTTTGGATTTGCATATTTAATTCATACTCATACTTTCTCATTTACTATGGAATTAAGTACTAATATGAGAACTATAATATTTGTTTTAAATAATTTTATAGCATTTATATCTATTATTATGTTTGCAGTTACTTATACTAAAAATAAAGAATCTAAAGAAATAGAATTAGTTAAAAAAGCTAACTTTGATGAATTAACTGGAATATATAATAGACATGGTATAGATATTATAGAAGAAGCTCTTCTTAAAAGAAGTAAAAAGTATTCAATTGCTATATTAGATTTAGATTTCTTTAAACCTGTTAATGATACTTATGGTCATAAATCAGGAGATATAGTTTTAAGTAAGATTGGTCAAATATTGGCATCTTATACTAGTAAAAATATATCTGTTGGTAGATGGGGTGGAGAAGAATTCATAATAGTAGGTAATTCAGATATTAAGTATTCTGATTTTGTAAATACTTTAGAGGATATAAGAAAGACTGTGGAAAAAACAAAATATCAGATTAATAAAAAGAAAAAAATTAATATAACAGTATCTATAGGAAGTAAATATATAAAAGATGGTAAATCTATAGAAGAAGGGGTATCAAGAGCGGATATAAATTTATATAAAGCAAAACAAACAGGCAGAAATAAAGTTATATCGTAAAAGAAAGGAGGTAAAATATGAGAAAGAGTGGTATACTTGGAACAATTACTTGGATATTTGGTATAATCCTAATAATTATAGCTGTTCTATCACTATTTTCAGGACATATTGCTTTATTAGATAATATTGCTAATATTCTTAGAATAGTTAATTACTTTGGACCTATTCCATTTATAATAATTGGTATTATAGCTATAATAATTGGTTCTAATAGAAATAGAGCCATCAATGGATTAATATTCATTGCTATTGCTTATTTAATTCCAATAATAGCTGGATTCTTTAATTAAAACAATCGAAAGATTGTTTTTTTATGTAAAACAATATTTATTATAGTTTAGTAATATGTAATAATTAAAATAGGAGGAAATAATATGAAGAAGGGAACTTTAGGATTAATTGCTTTTATAGTAGGTATTGTTTGTTTTGCATTAGCAGTAGTTGCAGGATTCTATTCAGATGCTACAATGCTTTCAATTGGATGGTTTGCAAGATTTGGACAATTATTTTGGGTTGCTCCAGTTGTATTAGGTATTATTGCTTGTGTTAAAAAATCAAATACTAAATTAGCAATTATTGGTATTGTACTTGGTGCTTTATCATTTGTAGCACCTTTTATCGTAGGTATTTTTACTAAATAAAAACAATCAATTTGATTGTTTTTTTATTTTTGAGTATAATATATATAGGAAGTGATTATTATGGCAGAAAAATCAGTTTTAGAAATAATTAAAGAATATATTAATGAAGCATCTGATTTGTTATATATGGAAGATGCTGTTAAAAATAGCTATGAAAGTACAGAAGTAATAAGCGAGTATACTAATTCTGATATTCCTTCTTGTAAAAGAAGAATGGATAATTTAAAAAAAGAATTATTAAAACAACCTGTTATACTTCTTGTTAAGTATAGAGATTCTTCAAATGAAGAATATGAAATGCTTGACCATGAAATAGATAATAATAATAGACTTCTTCGTAATGATAACTTATTACCTCAAGATAGAAAAAGACTTGAAGAAGTACAGAAGAAACTTGAGTCAGAAAGAAGTGCAGCAGAAATTGAAGTAACAATATTAGAAGAAGCTTTATTTACTTTAGGTTATGAAGAACCAAAAGAAGAAAATGATATAGATGATGATTCTGTTGATCCAGGATCACAAGGGTTTGGTTCTAAATCGTTTCATAATTAAAAAACAATCTGTTCGATTGTTTTTTTATTATATTTTGGTATAATATCATATGTTTGGAAGTGATATTATGAACGATAAGATTACTGTTAGAGGAGCAAGAGAAAACAATTTAAAGAATGTTAATATTGATTTACCAAAGAATAAACTAATCGTAATGACTGGTGTATCTGGATCTGGTAAATCTTCTTTAGCGTTTGATACTATATATGCTGAAGGTCAAAGAAGATATGTAGAAAGTTTATCTAGTTATGCTAGACAATTCTTAGGAGTCCAAGAAAAACCTGATGTAGATTCTATTGAAGGTTTATCTCCATCAATAAGTATTGATCAAAAGACTACTAATAACAATCCTAGATCTACAGTAGGTACTATAACTGAAATATATGACTATTTTAGACTATTATTTGCTAGAATTGGTACTCCATACTGTCCAGAACATAATATCCCTATAAAGAGTCAATCTATAGAAGAAATGACTAATAAAATACTTAAATTAGATGTTGATACTAAGATAATGATTATGTCTCCTGTTATAAAAGGAGATAAAGGTACTCATAAAGATACTTTAGATTATTTAAGAAAAGAAGGATACTCTAGAGTAAGAGTAGATGGTGAAATATTAGATTTATCTGAAGATATAAATCTAGAAAAGAATAAAAAACATATTATAGATGTAGTAGTAGATAGATTAATTATTAAAGATGGTATAAGAAGTCGTTTATTTGAAGACTTAGAAGTAGCTACTAAATTATCTAAAGGTAAAGTAGTAATAGATGTAGTAGGTGGCGAAGAACTAATCTATAGTGAAAACTATGCTTGTCCATATTGTGATTATTCATTAAGTGAATTAGAACCAAGAATATTTTCATTTAATGCCCCATTTGGTGCATGTCCTGATTGTAAGGGATTAGGATTCAAAGATAAGATGAATGGTGATTTAGTTTTAGATAAGGATAAATCATTAAATGAAGGTGCTATACTTCCATTCAAGAATATGGATGAAGCTAATATTAATATCCAAAAACTAGAAATATTATGTAAGCATTATGGTATAGATATGAATAAACCAGTATCAAAGCTTTCTAAAAAAGAATTAGATATAGTTATGAATGGTGATGGTGAAGTAATTCATTATAACTTTAAAACTAGAAGTGGTAATGTATTAAATAATATTGAGGAAAACATTGGTGTACTTGGTTATCTAGAAAGAAGATATATGGAAACTACTAGTGATTTTGTTAGAGAATGGCTTAAAAACTATGTAGTTCAAATGGAATGTCCTACATGTCATGGATCTAGATTACAACCTGGTGTACTAAATATATTTATTAATAAAAAGAATATTAATGATGTATGTCATATGAGTATAGAAAAACTATATGAATTTGTATGTAATTTAAAATTAACTAAAGAGGAAGAAGAAATATCTAGATTAATAGTTAAAGATATAAAAGATAGACTTTCGTTCTTAATAAATGTAGGTCTTGATTATTTAACTTTAGGTAGAACAGCCTCTACTTTATCTGGTGGAGAAAGTCAAAGAATAAGATTAGCTACTCAAATAGGTTCTAGATTATCTGGAATATTATATGTACTTGATGAACCAAGTATTGGTCTTCATCAAAGAGATAATGATAGATTAATTAACTCTTTAAAACAAATGAGAGACCTAGGTAATACTTTAATAGTAGTAGAACATGATCTAGACACTATGAGAGAATCAGATTATCTTGTGGATATAGGACCTGGTGCTGGTGATAATGGTGGTATTGTTATAGCAGAAGGTACTCCAGAAGAAGTAATGAAGAATAAAGATAGCATAACTGCTAAGTATTTAAATGGTGAATTAGCAATAGAAATACCTAAAAAAAGAAGAAAAGGTAATGGAAAATCTATTGAAATAAAAGGTGCATCTGAGAATAACTTAAAGAATATTAATGTTAAGTTCCCATTAGGTAAATTTGTATGTGTAACAGGTGTATCTGGATCTGGTAAAAGTACTTTAGTTAATGAAATATTATATAAAGCATTAAAGAATAAAGTATATAAGAGTAAGGAAAATCCAGGTAAATATAAGTCTATTACAGGAATAGATGATATAGATAAAGTAGTACTTATATCTCAAGATCCAATAGGAAGAAGTCCTAGAAGTAATCCTGCTACTTATATTGGAGTATTTGATGATATAAGAGATGTATTTGCTTTAACTAAAGAATCTAAGATTAGAGGTTATGAAAAAGGTAGATTCTCATTTAATGTTAAAGGTGGAAGATGTGAAGATTGTTGGGGAGACGGTGTAAAAAGAATAGAAATGCACTTCTTACCAGATGTTTATGTACCTTGTGAAGTATGTCATGGTACTAGATATAATAGTGAAACTCTTCAAATTAAGTATAAAGGTAAGAATATTGCTGAAGTATTAGATATGAGAGTAGATGAAGCACTTACTTTCTTTGAAAACTTCCCTAAAATTAAACATAAACTAGAAACACTTCATGATGTAGGACTTGGTTATATTAAATTAGGACAAAGTGCCACTGAACTTTCTGGTGGTGAAGCTGCTAGAGTTAAACTTGCTAAAGAGCTTCAAAAGAAACCTACAGGTAAGAGTGTATTTATACTTGATGAACCTTCTACTGGACTTCATATACATGATGTTAAGAAACTTTTAGACATCTTAAATAGAATAGTAGATAATGGTGATACAGTTATAGTTATAGAACATAATTTAGATATAATTAAGACTGCTGATCATATTATAGATTTAGGCCCTGAAGGTGGAGATAAAGGTGGAACTGTTATATTTACAGGTACTCCAGAAGAAATAATCAAAGATAAATCTAGTTATACTGGTGAATACTTAAAGAAGATAATGTAAACACCGGGAGTGATTGTAAAGAACACTTATATAATAAAAAGAAAAAAATAGGAAGATATTTTATAAAATATCTTCCTTATTTTTTGATTAAATGCTATAATTAAGTGGGGTATAAAGGTAGGTAATTATGATAAATAGTTTTAATATTTTTGGTTTAACAATTCATTTTTATTCTTTATGTATATTACTAGGTATAATAATTGCCTATATAGTAATTAGATTAGAAGGTCATAATCAAAGACTTGATAAAGATTATATATTTAATGTGGTCTTCTATGGATTAATTATTGGTATATTAGGAGCTAGACTCCATTATGTATTATTTAATTTAGATTTTTATTTAAAATATCCCATGGAAATAATTAAGATATGGCATGGTGGACTTGCAATACATGGTGGAATAATAGCAACTACTATATTTGTTTATTTTTATTCTACAAAAAGATATAAAACAAGTTTTTTAAGAACTACAGATGTAATATTACCTGGTGTAATACTTGCTCAAGCAATTGGAAGATGGGGTAATTTCTTTAATCAAGAAGCATATGGTATAGAAGTATCAGAAAAACTATTACATAAGTTATTTATTCCAAATTTTGTTATTAAAGGTATGTTTATAGATGGTTCTTATCATTTACCTACATTCTATATAGAATCAGTATTATGTATTATTGGATTTTTAATAATATTATTAATAAGAACAAGACTTAATAATAGAGTTGGTCATATTACTAGTTTCTATTTAATATGGTATGGAATAATAAGATTTATAATAGAATTATTTAGAACTGATAGTCTTATGTTATTTAATATAAAGGTAGCATGTGTTATTTCAGTTATATTTATAATTCTAGGTATAGTGTTATGGTACTATACTACATTTAAGAAAAATATTAGATATAGGAGGACAATGGTATGACATTCTCATATAGAATAAAAGAAGAAATATCAAAATTAGAATGTTCAAAGATCGAATATATATCAGAGTTATCTGGTATTCTTTGTACATCATCAGATTTAAAGTTATATTCTATTAAAGTTCAAACAGAAAATATTAATGCCGCAAACAGAATATTTGACATAGTTCATGATATTTATTCGGTAACAAGTAATATAGCTGTTAAAAAGAATTATAATTTTAAGAAAAATGAAATGTATGTTATTGAAGTTAAAAAAGATGTACCTGAAATATTAAAGGATCTTGGTTTAATAACAGATAATAGTTTTAAAATTAGAAATTGTCCTATGAATGAAATAGTTGATGATGAAGAACTAAAAGCAGCATTTATTAGAGGTTGTTTCTTAATAGCAGGATCTGTTAATGATCCAAAGACATCTAGATACCATTTAGAATTTATTATAAATAATGAGGAATTTGCTAATTTCTTAAAAGATGTACTTAATTCTTATGAATTAAATGCTAAGACTCTTAGAAGAGCTAAAGGATATATGGTATATATTAAAGAGTCTGAAAAGATTAGTGATCTTCTTAGAATTATTAAAGCTTATAATGCAGTTTTATATTATGAAGATATTAGAGTTCTTAGAGAAAAACAAAATATGAATAATCGTATTAATAACTGTGAACAAGCTAACGTAGAGAAGTCTATGGCATCATCTAATAAGCAAATTGAAGATATTAATTATATTAAAGTAGAAGATGCATATGATTTACTTGATGAAAAAGTAAGAAAAGTAGCAGATTATAGACTTAAATATCCTGAAAATTCATTAATAGAACTTAGTAAGATTATTTCAGTTGAAACTGGTGAAACAATTACTAAATCATGTGTTAATCATAGACTTAGAAAGATAAGAGAACTTGCTGATAGATTAAGAGAAAGCAGGTAGGTGAACTTATGAATAAAAAGGAATTTAGAACATTAGATGAACAAATAGATATCTTAAGAAATAAAGGATTAACTATTAATGATGAAGAAGCTGCTAAAGATGTTCTTTTAAGAGAAAATTATTTCTTTGTTAATGGATATAGAAATATTCTTTATACAAAAGATAGAAAATTTATTAAGGGAACTACTTTTGAAGAGTTATATTCAGTTTTCTTATTTGATAGAACTTTTAGAAATATATTATTTAAGAATTTATTAATAATAGAAAATAATATTAAAAGTATTATTAGTTATCAATTAAGTAAGAAATATGGTTATAAAGAATCTGATTATTTAAAACCATCTAATTTTAATCAAAATTTTACTGATAGTAGAAGAGTTATAGATGTTATTAATAAAATGAAGAGACAAATTAGAGTAAATGGTGATAAGCATACAGCTACTTCTCACTATATTAGTAAGTATGGATATATTCCATTATGGATTTTAGTAAAAGTACTCTCATTTGGGCTTATAAATGAGTTATATGGCATATTAAAAGAAGAAGATAGAAAAGAAATAGCAGATATTTATGGATTAGATCCTGAAACATTAAAAACATATCTATCTTTATTAGCAAATTATAGAAATTTATGTGCTCATGAAGATATAGTATATGAACATAGAACTCAGGTTAGTATTCCAGATACAATATATCATGAGAGATTAGGTATAGAAAAATATGAAGGCGAATATGTAAAAGGAAAAAATGATTTATTCGCTGTTGTAATTATGTTTAAAACATTATTAACAAAAAGTAAATTCTCTGATTTTATGGATGAAATTAATAGGGCTATAAAAGTATTTGATAAGAATATAGGGATAATAGATAATGATAAATTACTAGATAGAATGGGATTCCCTAGTAATTATGAAGAAATATTATAGGAGATGATTATATGAATACTAAAAAAACAATATTAATTTGTTTTATTACATTTGTTATAACAGTTACTACTTCAGTAGTAGCAGTTATACTATATACAAAATTTTATCCAATAGAATCAAAGATTATTACTGAAAATATTAATAGAACTGAAGTTATAGAAAGTGCTATAAGTGACTCTATAGAACAAGTATTTGATGCTGTTGTTACTGTTAAAAGTTATTATAATGGGAAAGCAATAGGAACAGGATCTGGTTTTGTTTATAAAACTGATGATAAATTTGGTTATATATTAACTAATAATCATGTTATTGAGTATGCTAATAGTGTTGAAATATTATTACAAAATGGTGAAACAGTTAATGCTAATATACTTGGAGCAGATTCATATTCAGATTTAGCAGTTTTATCTATATCTAAAGATAAAGTACTTAAAGTAGCAACTTTAGGTGATAGTGATAATATATATCTTGGAGAAACAGTATTTACTGTAGGTAGTCCTATGGGTGAAGAATATTCTGGATCTATTACTAAAGGTATTATATCTGCAAAAGAAAGAACTATAGAAACTGAAAGTGTAGTTACTAAAGTTATTCAAACAGATGCTGCTATTAACCCAGGTAATAGTGGTGGACCATTAGTTAGTTTATCTGGTGAAGTAATAGGTATTACTTCAATGAAATTAGCAGATGAATCTATAGAAGGTATGGGTTTTGCTATACCTATAAATGAAGCTAAAATGTATGCTTCTTATTTAGAACAAAATAAAGAAGTATCTAGACCATATTTAGGAGTTTCTTTAATAGATGTTAATGATACTTATAAATTATATTATTATAGATTAAATGTTGATCAAAACTTAACTTATGGTACAGTAATAGCTTCTTTAGACAAGAACTCTAATACTGCTAAAGCAGGATTAGAAGTAGGAGATGTAATTTTAAAAATAAATAATGATAAAATAACAAGTGTTTCTAAACTAAGATATTACTTATATCAATATAATATAGGTGATGAAGTAGAAATAACTTATAATAGAAATGGTAAAGAAAAAACTGTAAAAGTTGTTTTAGAGGGTAAATAATGAAAGCAAAAAGAGTAGGAAAAGTAATAGCAACTATATTTCTAATATTATTTATATTAGTACTTGGATATTTAGTATATAGTTATTTCTTTGGTGGAACAGATGAACAAAGAATAGAAAGAAAACTAAATAAGATGGCTAAAGATTTCTATGAAAAATGTTATTATGATGAATTAGTAGAACAAAAAGGATCTGCTAGTGATGCTATAGAGTATTTAAAAGACTATAAAGATAAAGGTTTAAAGGTAAGTTATAGTAGTTTAAAAGAATACTATGATGAATTTGGAAGTAAAATGAATTATACTGAATTATCAGTATGTGATGAAGACAATACTTATGTATTAATCTATCCAAAATCACCATATGGTAAAACTGATTTTACTGTAGGATATAAACTAAATTGCAAGTTAGAAAAGAAGAACAAGTAATTGTTTTTCTTTTTATTTTATGGTAATATATTAAAACTTTTGATGGAAGGAGATAAATATGAGAATAGATAATTTAAAAACAGCAAAAGGATATAATTTTAGATTTAATAAAGATCAAATAATGCCTATAGTAGATGAAATAGAGAACTTTCTTATATCAGTTCCTTCATTAAAAAAGGTAAAGTTTAAACAAGAAATACCTAAAGAAATTCAATCAAACAATAAAATTGAAGGTATTGATGATGATATTGAGGAAATAAATAGGATTATTAAAAGAAGACCTGTTAATAGTATAATTGATTATGAAGATGATAGTGTTGCAAGAAGAGTAGTTAATCTTTTTGGTGCATATAATTTTATTTTGCAAAAGAAAGAAATAAATAAAGATACATTAGGAGAATTATATAATCAAATAAGTAATGGATTAATTAAACCTGTAGATTTAGCAAGTATGGGAGAATACTATAGAAAAGATGCAGTATGTATTACAAATAAACCATATTTTGATGAAAAAAATGAAGGCATTAAATATTATTTAATAGATGAATATATGGACTATTTATTTGATTATATTAATAATAGTGAAGCAATTGATTATACTGATTATTTTATTATTTCTCAAATTATTCATTTCTATTTTGTTTATGTTCATCCTTATTTTGATTGTAATGGTAGAACATCTAGAATAGTATCATTATGGTATTTATTAAATAATAAAGCAAATGCATTTTTAAACTTTAATAGATCTATACCATTTTCTAAGGGTCAATATTGTCATGCTATTGAGTCTTCTAGAAGAACTTGTAATATTACACATTTTATTAAATATATGTTAGAAATAGAAAAAGCTCAATTAGAAAAAGAATACTTAATATCTGCTGTTGAAAAAGGACTAAAGTATAGATTAACTGATGAAGAATATCTAATATTAGAATATTATTTAAGTAATAACCAAGAACAAACATTATTATCTTTAACTCAGTTATTTAATAGAGTTAATAATCGTAGTTTTAAACCTTTACAAGTAGAGCAAAGAATAAAAGAGTTTAAAGAAAAAGGTATTATATTAGAAGTTGGTAATTCAAGTAGATTTCTTAGAGACGGTAGATTTAATCCAAAATATAGAATTAATAGAGATTTAATTGATATAGATGAGTCACTAATTAAAAGATTACAACTTTCAAATTATGTTAATAAATAATTGAAAAAGGACAAAGAATATGTTATTATTTATTTGTCCTTGAATTTAGGGGATTAGTTAAATGGTATAATAATGGTCTCCAAAACCACTGTTGGGAGTTCGATTCTCTCATCCCCTGCCATATAAAAATAAAACACTAACTATTGTTAGTGTTTTTTAATACTTCTTGTATAAAATCATTTTTAGATTTTGTATACATTCTTCTATCATCTGAGTATTCTTTTGACAATTTAGTTTTTAATTTTTTGTATTCTTCTAATATATCAGGGTTATTATTTAAAATATCTCTAAATTTAATTAGATTTGTAAAAGTTGAATTGTTTTTTGGAATAATATGCACTAAAAAGAATGTTTCTTTTTCATCTTCTTTTATAAGAAGAATTTCTTCTCTTTCAGTATTTGGTTTTACTGTATATAACTTAGACAACATGCCTAAATATTTATCTATACCATTTAGAGAACTTACTCCGATAGCTATATCTACTATCGGTTTAGCAGGTAATCCTTTAACAGCAGTTGATCCTATATGTTCATAAACGAAGTCCTCATCTTTAAATATTTCTTTTAAAATATTTACTTCTTCTTCATACATGTTTTTCCATGATTCATAATTATCTTCTAATATAACAGTCCCATTAATTAAACCCATATTTATACCTCTAAACGTATTATAACATGATATGGTGATAATAAATAATATATGCTATAATTTTTTTGGAGGATACTCTTATGGATTATAATATAAATATTAATATTAATGGATTAAGTAAAGAAATAATAAATGAATTATTACCAGATTTAAAAGAATTATCTTATATGTATTTAGATGAGTCTTTTAAAGGAAATAAAGTTGCTTTTTGTTATAAAGATATAAATAATAATTATATGATTTCATATAACTATTCTATATGTTTTTATGCTGCTAGTACTATTAAAATACTTGCTTGTTTAATGGTATTAGAAAAGGCATTAAATAAAGAGTTAGACTTAGATGAAAAGATATTAATTACATCTAAAGATTTAAAACAAGATACTGGAATTATTAAATATCAAAAAGAAGATACTTATTATACTCTTGAAGATTTAGTTAGATTATCTATAGTAGAAAGCGATAATACAGCATATTTAAAACTAGTAGAAATACTTGGAAAAGATAAAATAAAAGAATATGGTAATTCTTTAGGTGCAGAGTATACTATGATTGGAAGAGAAACTGATTCATTTGGTATTGTTAATTCTAAAGATATGTTGATATATTTTGAAGCTGTAAAGAAATTTATTGCTGAAGATAATATATATTCTAAAAGATTTAAAGAATGGTTATCTAATCCAACAGTTAAGTTTATAAATGATGATTCAATAGATAATTTAAATTATGTTAGAAAATATGGATCATGGGATATTGCATATCATGAAGCAGGATATGTAGAAGATAAAGATCCATATTATTTAATAGTATTAACTCAATTAAATAAATTTGATTATAAAGAAGAGTTTATTAATGAAACTGCTAAGAAAATAAATATGTTACATAAAAAAATAAATGATATGTTAATAAAACACTAACTAATGTTAGTGTTTATTTTTTCTCTACTATATATATTGTATTCTTTTCAAAAATACCAAATGCAAAAGCAAATTTCAAAAATAATGGCATATTTTCATAAGATTCAAAAGTTGTTCTATTAATGAATTCTTCAATAGTAATTTTTTCTGTATATCCATATGGATTTGCTATTGTTACTTTATTATTTGGAACATCTAATCCTGTAATTAATGAATAATGTAATGTCCATTCATTTTCATATTTAGCAGCCCATTCTACTGGTACAGGTATACCTTTAGATAAACTAGTATATACTTTATCTATTAAATCTGAACTATTTAAATATTTATACATTGTAGTTTTATATTCAGGAAATTGTTTATTCATTTCTTTTTCAAATGCTTTTCCTGTTGATGTAACTACTTTTCCATAATTATTATATAAAGATTGTTCAGTGATATTACCATTATTCCACTTAGAAAACATTTCTATAACTGCATATCCACAGGATACATCTTGCTTGAATACTTCAACATTATCTACTTGAACTGGCTCTTTATATTTATCATTGTTATATATTGAACTATAATCATCTTGTATTTTATTTGTTTTATATTTTAATATTCCAAATGCTATTCCTATTACTAAAAGTAGTATTGCAAGTATAATTAGTATTATTATTAATACTTTTTTTATTACTTTCATATATACACCTCCAGTATATTATAACATAGAAAATATATATAATATATGTTATACTTATAATAGTGAGGTAAGTATATGAATAATGATAATATATTTAATCAAAATACTGATGAAAAATTAAAAGAAAGTATTAATTTAAAAAGCATTAAGGATATAACACTTGCTAATGGAAAAAGAATGCTTGTTATGTATGAAGGGAATTCTTATGAACCAATAGTAATTAATATTGATTATAATTTAGATTTACTTAATGAAATATATGGCAGAATGAAAGAGAATCCAAATTATCAAGGCGGAGATCCTACTGAAAATACTAAAGCAATAATAGAGGAAATAGCAAAAGAACAAAATGGTTTTGAAACAGTTATTCCTATTGAAATGGATAAAATAAATGAAGCTTTAAAGCATTATATGAATGATCCTGAAAAATTAAAAGCAATTTCTGCTTTAGTAAAAGATGTTGAAAAAAAGAATCTTATTTTACCAGAACATGAAAAATATGCTTATATTGATTTAGAAAATGAATTTGTTATTTCTAATTCTGGTAAAGTTTTAGAAGCAAAAAAGAATGAAAAAGATGAACTTGTAGTTCAATCTCCAGAATATGCATCTGAATATAAAGATGAAGATATTAATCCTGATGAATTTAATGGTGGATCAAAGATTACTGAGTTATCTTCTTCAGATGCTACTTTAAAGGATGCAGAGTATACAGAAGATGAAATAGAAAATGTGTATGATGAAGTGTTTAGTAAAGGCGGAGTTCCTGATGAATTAAAGGCAGGTATTATCTCTAAACTTAAAGCAATTGGTGAAGATCCTAATCTTCTTGAAAATAGATCTGTTATTTCTTCTGAAGAAAAGGCATGGTTCTATGAAGCTTATTCAAGAATGGAAGAACTTAAAAAGAAAAAGACTAAGACTCTTACATATGAAAAAGAAGCTGGAATTTCAAGTTATGTATATATAGCATTAGTAGTTTTAGTAATAGTATTTGCTATATTTATGTTTATTGTTTTTAGAAGGTAATTTATGAATGATGTAATAACAAAGTCATTATATTGTAGTTTATTATCATGTGATAGATATGCTTGGCTTAGTAGACATAAACCAGAAAAATATGTTGAAAAGAAGGAAGAAGATGTTCTTCAAAATGGTAAAGAAGTAGGAGAACTAGCAAGAAATCTATTTGGGGATTTTGATTTAATAGAATTTAATAAAAATATTAATACTATGATAGATGAAACACAAGAAAGTGTTGAAAGAGGAACCCATATAATTGCTGAGGCTTCCTTTAGATTTGAAAATGCATTTTGTTCTGTGGATATTTTAAAAAATGATATAGACGGAGTAGAGGTTTATGAAGTAAAAAGTTCTACTGAAGTTCAAGATATTTATTTAGATGACGTAGCTTTTCAAGTATATATTTTAAAACATTTAGGTTATAGAGTTAAAAAAGCTAATATAGTTTATTTAAACTCTGAATATGTAAGACAAGGAGATCTTGAATTAGATAAATTATTTGTAATAGAAGACATAACTGATTTAATTAAACCAAGAGAAGCCCTAGTTAAAGATAATATTACAAGAATTTTAAAGAGTTTAAATAATAAAGAAGAAATTACAAATGATATAGATTCATATTGCTTTAAACCATATGAATGTCCATTTATTGAATATTGTATGAAAGATTTACCTAAACCTAATGTATTTGATATAAGAAGAATGAAAATAACTGATAAATTAAAACTATATAAAGCAGGTAAAATATCTTTTGATGATTTAATTAATGAAAATATTAATGAAAAATACTTACAACAAATAGATTTTGAGTTAAATGATAAAGATGATTATATAAATAAAGATAATATAAAAGATTTCTTAAATACTTTAAGCTATCCTTTATATTTTCTTGATTTTGAGACATATCAACAAGCAATTCCTTTATTTGATGGAGTTAGTCCTTATATGCAAATACCATTTCAATATTCACTTCATTATATAAATGAAGGGGTATTAGAACATAGTGAATTCTTAGGAGAAGAAGGAACAGATCCAAGAAGAAAACTTGCATTAAAACTAATTAGTGATATAAAACCAAATACATGCGTACTTGCATATAATATGTCATTTGAAAAAGGAGTTATTAAGAATCTTGCTAAGATTTATCCTGATTTATCAGATAGTTTAATGAATATACATGATCATATAGTAGATTTAATGGTACCTTTCTATAATAGAGATTATTATAATAAAGACATGAAAGGATCATATTCAATTAAATATGTGTTACCTGCATTATTCCCTGATGATCCATCATTAAATTATCATAATTTAAAGCTAATACATAATGGTTCTGAGGCTATGAATGCATTTAATACATTAGTAGATTATAATGATGAACAAAGAAAAATAATCAGAAAGAATTTGCTTGAGTATTGTAAGCTTGATACATTTGCTATGGTAAAAATATGGCAAAAATTAAATGAAATATGTGGAAATAACATTGATATTAGTATATAATATTATAAGAAAGAAGGTAATTATGAAGAAATTAAGTTATTTATTAGTAGCAGCTATAATTTTATTATTTCCTTTTGTAGCTAGTGCTAAAGACAAAGTTAATGTCTATATTTTTAGAGGAGAAGGTTGTCCTCATTGTGAAGAAGCTTTAGAATTTTTTGATAATTTATCAAATGATGATGAATATAAAGATCTTTACAAATTAGTTACTTATGAAGTTTGGTATGATGAAAATAATTCTAAACTTATGAGTGATGTTGCTGATGCTTTAGGAGATCAAGTATCAGGAGTTCCTTATATAGTTATTGGAACTAAAACATTTGCAGGTTATGCAGCTGCATATGATGATAAGATTAAAGATGCAATTAAAACTGCTTATGAAGATGATGAATATAAAGATGTAGTAAAACAAGTAAAAGGTGGAAAATATACTCCAGAAAAGTATAAATTCCCTATTGTACCAGTTGCTATTGTTGCTGGTGTTGTAGTTTTAGCAGTTATTGGAATGGTAATATTTACTTCTGAAAAAGATGATGAAGTAGAAGTTAAAGAAGTTAAGAAAGAAGTAGTTAAAGAAGAACCTAAAAAAGAAGAAAAGAAAGCTACTCCTAAGAAAACAACTTCTAAAAAAGCACCTGCTAAGAAAACAACTAAAAAAACTAATAAAAAATAAAAAGACTTATGTCTTTTTTTTGGCCCGTTGGTGAAGTGGTTTAACACATCGCCCTCTCAAGGCGACATTCATGGGTTCAAATCCCGTACGGGTCACCATTTAATAAATAATAAAGAACTTTGATTAAAGTTCTTTTTTTGTATAAAAATATATGCTATAATTATATAGAAAATAGGGAGAATGGTGAATACATGAGATATAGTAAGAAAAAGAAAATTACAATTGCTGTTATAAGTGTTATTTGTGTTTTACTTGTTGGTTTTGTAATAACTAAAGGTATAGTAGATTCTATGAAAATATCTGATAATGCTGAACCTACTAAATCTAAGTCAAGTATAGTAGCTTCTGTTAGCAAATTACTTAAAAAATCAAAGAAAAAAGAAGAAACAAATGAACCTGTTAATAAAGTAAAGAAGTCTACTAAAGACGTTAGAAAGTCTGAAAAGGAATCACAAAAAGTAAAAGAAGTAGAAGAAAGTTTTTCAGATGAAAGAGAAGAATCTTTAGCAGGTACTTATACAATAACAGAACTTAAAATTGGTGATAAAAAGTACACTAATTCTGAAATTAAAAAGCTTAAAGAAGGCGGATATTCATTATATCTAGAAATGACTAAAGATGGTACTGCTAATGTATCAGTTTTATATATTAATAAATTATATGCTTATAATAATGAAGTGTTTGATGATGGTACTAATCAAATAGAGTATAAACATAGTGGAAAAAAAATTAAGATAAAAATAGATGATGCCGAAATGGTATTTAAAAAAGATTAAGAGGTGTAATTATGGAGTTGGATAATTTAGTTGAGATACTAGAAGCAAAAAAAGAAGATTTTGCTAAACAAAATAATTTAAAGAAATTCTATAAAGAAACTTTAACAGAAGAAGAATATAAGAATTTTGAAAAATTATTAAAAACTAAAAAAGAAGAAATATCTGAGCTAGAGACTGTAGTTAAAAAAATGAATACATATTCAGATCAATATGAATATGAAAGAATTATGGCTATGTCTGAAGCAGAATTTGATTATATTAAGGACTCTATTATTGAAGAAAAGAAAGCAGAAATTAGAAAACATAATAAAGATATAGATGAACAAAATAGGTCTTTTAATAGTGAAATAAATGCTTTATTAGAAGAAAACACATCTTTAAAACGTGAATTAGAGGAAATTACTAATGAAATAGGTTCAACTGGTAAATATACTAAAGATACTGTTAATAGAGCTAAAACAATAAAAGAAAAGATTCAAAAGAATAATGAAAAAATAGAAGAATGTAAGAATTCTATTCTAGATAATGATAAAAAGGTAATTGTAGGAGGAGAAATCACTCTTGATTTTGAGTCTTATAGAAATGAAAAACTAGGAGAATTGTCTCCTAAGAAGTACTTAAAAGAGATACCTGAAGTATCTGTGATGGATGAATTCTTATGTAAGTTACAAAAACAAGGTAAGACTCCAGATGAAATAGAAACTTCTTTAAATGGATTTAAAAAGTCTTATATTGGTGGTTATGAAAAAGAAGGATATGAGTATTTTGATCCTATTTATAGAGCAGATTTTGATTGCTTAGATGAATTTGATAAAGAAGCTGAAGATACTACTGAATTATTAGAAAAGTATTTTGAAGTAACTGAAAAGGGTAAGAATATCTTTATTGGAAAAGGTATTATAGAAAGAAATATGAAAGTTGCTTATAATACTAATAGAAAACATAATATATCTGAAGTAACTAAAGCAGAATTATTACAAGAATTAATAGATGGAGCACCATTTTATGGCTCTTTAAATGAAAATTCTATTATAACTAATGGATGTTTCTTAAATCTAAAAGATAGAATTATTACACAAAAAGAAAGAATAAATAGAGTAATAGCATGGAAAAATTCTGATAAAGGCAATACTACACTTGCAAAAGTAGCTACTCATATAGGTAATTATAATGAATTATCTAAAACAAGAGAATCTGAAGAAGAAAATATTTCTGAAATAGAAAAAATATTTGAAAAATTAAGAAGATATTTTGAAGAAGAATGCTTTGATGAAAGTAATGAAGCTATTGAATTTACTACTTTATATGATGAACTTGCTAAATCTTGCGGTGAATTAAAAGAATTAACTGAAGAAAAAGATAGATTAGAAGGTAAAAAAGTAGTAATTAATAAAAAAGGACAAGCTAAAGATTTAGAAGAGGTTCTAAATGAATTAGAAGATAAAAAAGAATATATAAAAGAGATTCATAAGAGAATGAAGGCTGATATATCAGCAGTTTTTGCTTATGTTACTGAGATTTTAAGTGAACCAGAAAAGATTATGTATCCTGAAGTATCTGAAGAAGAGACAATTGATAATATATTTAGTATGATTCATAGAAAGAATGAATCTGTAGAGTTTTCTTTACAAGATGAAGAAGACTATTTATATGAATTAGAATCTGATTTTAAAAATGCTATTATGCTTCTTGAAAAATATGAAGATAATAAAACAAATAATAAGAAAAGAGCAGTTGTTAAATTATGCTCTGATCTAGGTATTACTTCTATATCTGAAAGTATAGTTGATGCTTTAGTTGAAGAAAAAGATAAAAAAGAATTATTTAAGGCATCAGATATATCTAAACGCATAAATGAAGCAAGAGTTAATATTTATTTAAGAGAACAAAAAGAAAAAGCCAATAATGAGGCTTCAAAGGCAAAATCAGAGATCTTAGGTGCATTAGTTAATCATCTAGATTTAGATGCAACTAAGACTGATATTTTTGCAGCAATATAAAATAAAAAAGTAGCTTAAATTAAGCTACTTTTTTAAATAGTTTTTTAAAGAATTTACTTACTTTCTTAAGTAAGTTTTTTTCTGTTTTAGTAGCCTTTTTAGCTACTTTTTTAGTAGTTTTAACAGTTTTAACTACTTCTTTTTCTTCTTTAATTTCAATATTTTCTTCTATAACACTTTCAGGTGTTTGTGTTTTTTCTTCTTTATAAACAACATTTACTGGTTTAACTTCTTCTTTTACTTCTTCCACAGCATTTACAACTGGGTTAATAGTAACATTCAAACCATTAGTAGTAACATCTAATTCTTCAGCAGTTTTATCTACTAATTCTCCATCTCTTAGAGTAATAGTAGTATTACCTTCATTAATAGTTCTAAATGTAATTTCATATACGTTTGATCTGTTATAAATACCATTTTCTAATGAATAGTCTAAACCAATAATTTTATCAATGTTTTTATTTCTAACAACATCAAAGTATTCATTAGCACTTTTAGCATCTACTATTTCTAGTAAATCTTTATCATATGATATATAACCACCAAAAGCTACTATACCACCTTCAGCTTTAGAAACATTGTCGATAACCATATTAACTTTAAATTCATCACCAACATTAACATTTTGATTTCCTTCGAATCTAATAGATCCTGCTCCCTTAGCATATGCATATGATGGAATACATAATAATGTTACTAATGCTCCTACAAATATTCCTTTTTTCATAATATAATTCCCCCTCAAAATTTATGCCGTAGTATCTCTCTACATAAATTTGCTGGCTATTATAGCATAGTCTTTTAAATAATGCAAATTTTTTACAAGTTTTAAAAAATGACATAATTTGCATTATTCCTTTTGATATCAATAAATATTAGTCATTTACTGATGTCAAATGTTTGACATATTTTCTACCATAAATATAACACATTAATTTAAAAAAGTAAAATCAATTGTTTTTAACAGTTTATTTATTTCATCTTTATTGTTAATTCTGCTTATATAACAAGTCTTTTTACCGGCATCTTTAATTGATGAACCTATATTAAAAACTATTTCTTTATCAATGATAATAAACCTATCATGTATAGAGTTATTAATAATAAAAATAATATATGAATATTCTTTCTTAAACTTACTAATTAAAGGAGTTTCTTCTTTAGTTACCATTATTACTTTAGATTTTAAGTCTTTAACTAAATCTAATAATTCTTTATTTATGTAATTATCAACAATAATTATTTCATTTTTGCTTATATTAAATAAATCTAATATAAATGAATATGCACTATATATTTCTCCTTTTATAAATACTTTTTCTATTTGTTTATATTCATTTATACTTGATTCCACTGTGGAAAGTCTATTATCAAACTCAAGTAATTTATTTTCTTGTTTTAATACAAGATTATTAATATATGATTGATCAATTACACTACCATTCATTAAATAGTCTTTCATTTCTTTAAAAATTTTTATTAGTAGTTTATGTTGATTAATGGCTTTTTCTCCTTTTAATACGGATATAAGCATATATATTCCTTCTTCAGTAAATGCATATGGAAGAGTTGTTCTTCCACCACGTTTTTCATCATTTTTTGCTATCAAATTTTTTGATAGCAAATTCGTATTTGTTGAGATGCAAATTTTGTACCTCAAAACTCTATATTCTTCATCTGTTAATTGAAACCTATATTCATCATCAAATCTTTCAATATTATTTTTTACTTGTTGATTAAATGCACTGGTAGAATATCCATATATTTTAGCTAGATCTGAATCTATCATTACCTGTTTTCCACGTATAGTGTATATTTTATTCTTAATGTCTTCTTCTTTTAATAGAATGATTTCATTTTTCATTGTTTTCTCCTTTTTATAAAATGAGTATCTATATTTTTTATTCTCTTTTTTACTGAAATATCCCTTTATATACATTTTCCACAATAATTTGTCAAAAATCGTGTAAAATTAAAATTTAGGTGTTTTTTAACATGTAAATTTTTACTCATAAAAAGGTAGTTTTCCACAAGAAAAAATCCTGTGGATAAATTGCCATTTTTTGTTGAAAAATAAAGAAAAAATAGTATTTTTTTCTTGACAAAATTGACTAAAAAAAGGTATAATGATAATAGAATAATAGGATAGTATAGTGAGAGTATATAACTATACCTTGATATTACAAGGAAAACACTATATTAACTATGTGTTTTTCGTGGTGGGATAATTACGCCCGTCACTTAAATTAATTAAAAAGGGAAAGAATTTTTTAGAAAATAAAAAATGAGAGGTGTTTTTTATGGGTAGATTTAGAAAAGGAAAAATATTAGTATTTGCATTCTTAATGACGTTTATATCATTCTTTGCATATACTGGAAAGGCAAAAGCAGCATTTGTATTTGATTATTGTAACAAAACTGCTTGTAAGAATCCTGTAACTGTTCATCTATGGGTTAATGGCACTGAATTGGAATCTACCATGACTGATGATAATGGGAAAAAAGTATATTACGGTGTATCAAAAAAAATTAATAGTGAATATATTACACGAGTTGATTTACCAGAAGCAACACCAAACTATGGTCAAAGTGATATGCAATATAATCGTATTGTATTTAACGGTGAGGGTGTAGTTGCATGGTATGATAATCCAAATTTTGAGGGTGAACCAGTTAAGTCTATTTATCCTGCAAAGAAAAGCCAAGCATATGAATATAATTTTTATGCTAAAATGGGAAAGATTATTGACATATATGTTGATGGTTACAAGAGATCAGTTGTAGTAGGAAGAACATATAATCCAACTTATCTTGATGCTTATTATTTTGTTGTTCCTGGTAATAAGATTGAAAACACTATTTTTGAACCTGATGAAGGAACTCAATTTATAAAATATGAAAAATATTATCCAATTACTACTGCATCTTCTTATTACAGAAACGTAAATGAAGGAAAAACTTGTACAAATAATAATGACTGTGGTAGTTATACTAAGTCTGCAAGAGAGGATGATAATTACGTTTATTATGATAATACAGCTTTACTTCCTATCACTGCTCTTAACACTAGATATGAGTGGGCAGATGGAGAAGTTACATATTCTATAATTCATCCAAAAACAGGAAAAGCAGTTAGTTCTTATACAATGCTTGGAAAACAAATTATTCCTAGACTTTTTGAATATTTGGGATTTATTGATTCACAAGGAAAAATGTATGATCCTATAATAGAAATGAAAGAAGAATATGATGGATTATCTTTAACATCAGTTGTAGATTCTAAAATGTCTTGTTCTGCACAATCAGTAGATAATTTTGCAAATGCAGTCCATTCAATTGGTTATTATTATGATTATACTAGATTGAATTATCCTAGAGTAATTTTGAACTCAGAATATGACGCAAGATATCTATCTAAAAAGAATGATTATATATATTATCCGAGAGAGCTAATATATTCTTCAGTTCCTGAATGGGGACAAACTCTTGAAGACCCATATATTGCTTATAAATTTAACTCATGCGTCCCTTTTGATATAAATATATCAATGGAATATGAATTGTATGATGTTCCTGAAGTAACAATTGTTATTGATAATGGCACACCTCATAATGTAGTAAGAAATTCTACTTATACATTACCATCTTCTGGTAAAACTAAAGCTGCAGAGGCATTTTCTGTAACATTTAAATATCAAGACGGAAAAACAGCTGATAAAACACAAGCTTATACAAAAGTTTATACGCCAAACGGTTTTAAAATAAATGGTGTACATTATAACTTTGGTGAAGAAATAATAGTTGATAGAAGTATATATATTGAAACAGACTATGATGTAACAATTACTGGTCCAGCATTTCCGACACCTACAAGACAAAACTATACATTTAAAGGATGGTATGATGCAACAGTTGGTGGTCATATTGTAGAAAATGCTAACCTTGGAAATTCAATGACTGTATATGCTCAATGGGCTGATAAAGACCGCGTTGTAATTATTAGACCTGATGGTATATCCGTAGAAGTTGAAAAAGGTAGTGAATATACTATTCCTGATATACCATATAAATATGATTCGGTTGTATCAAATGTTGCGTTTAATCATAATGATGGAACTGGTAAAGTAGAATATGGTACTGTAACTAAAAAATATACTAAAGCTGGAGTTAAAGTTAAAGAAACAGGGGATATCTATTCTGTCGGACAAGTTATTATTGCTAATAGAAATATGACTCTTCTTGGAAATTATACAGAAACTGTTAAACCTGCCAAGTTCCCTAGTAATCCTACTAGAGAAGGCCATGAATTTATTGGATGGTTTAATCAAATAGAAGGTGGAACAGAATATACTAGTTATTCTGGAGACCAAGACCTTGCTTTATATGCACAATGGCTTGGAGATAATTCTGTTGTTAGAATTGTTTATCCAGATGGAGCATGTGTTGATAATTCTACTTGCTACGATAGCAATTATTCAGATAATGTAGACAAGGATTCTAATTATACATTAAAGAATAACAAGTCTGTAAGTTCAAGATATGATGTAATATTTAAATTTGAAGACGGAGTTACACAAGATCAAACTGGTTTTGTAGTTGAAAGAAAAACAGGCAATGGTTGGTATATAGACGGAACTCATTATGAACAAGGACAAACAATAGTTGCAAATAGAAGTATGACTGTAAATGCCGACTATGTAAGTGTTATAGTTGCTTCTACTTTTCCTAAAACACCAACTAGATCAGGATATAAATTCTTAGGATGGTTTGATTCTAATGGGACAAAGTATACAAAATATG
The DNA here is from genome assembly GCA_017553685.1 of Bacilli bacterium. Lineage (GTDB taxonomy): Bacteria > Bacillota_I > Bacilli_A > RF39 > UBA660 > RUG13038. The sequence goes on from JAFZKH010000003.1 coordinate 114,958, forward strand.
ATAAACCTGAAAACATCACATTATATGCTCATTGGGAATTAGAAACTTCTTATGTACTTCCAGAAATACCAGCTAAGAACGCTGAAAATATAGCTACAGTTACATTAAAATTTCAAGATGATAAAACTAAAGATAAAGTATTATATGTTCAAAAACTATATAGTGCTGTAGATTATACTGTTAATGGTGGTTCATATAATAATGCACATTATAATGTTGGCGACACAATAAACATGACTGATGGTGTTACTATTACGCCAAATTATAATGAAATAATATTAGAAGTAGACTTATTAAGTGCTACAAGAGATGGATATTATTTCTTAGGATGGTTTGATGCACCAGAAAATGGTACTAAATATACTACATATAGTGGTACTCGAGATAAAACATTCTATGCTCATTGGACTACAGATGTTATAACTACATTATGTAAGAGAGCAAAAACACTTCATACTGATTCAAATGGAACTCCATATGGACGTTTAGGAACAGAAGGGGAATTAGTTGTTGGAGATGCATTTGACTGTGATGTTAATGGCGATGGAATATATGATGCAGAAACTGAAAGATTCTATTATGTTAATGATTTCTATGATACTGTTACAATGGAATATGATCATTCTATAGCATCATTAATTTACTATACTGATTATATGGGACATCCAATAACAAATTTAAATGACGAAACATACACTGTTTGGAATAATACTACTCCGCTTGATGGACCAACAGTAGCAATGACATATTTACCAACTGAAGAAGAGTGGCCAAATGCTCATTTATATAAAACTGAAAGATACCCAGGTTCTCAAAGCACTAGGGTAGGACCAACAAATATTGTTGATTATACTGGATATGCAGCAAGAATGCTTGATACTAGAGAAGTAATAGATAGCGGTTGTGTATATAATTACAATAATAGAATTAAGAGGGTATTCTATAACTTTAACCACACATGTGATTTCTTAGGAGAAAATATTAGATATAACAATAAAGGTAAAGCTCCTAAGGAAAGAGGATATTGGTTAGAAAATCATGGTGGTTATTGTGAAGGATTACCTGATTGTGATGATAATAGACATTATGCTTGGAATTTAATTATGGATAATGGAATGTCTGAAGGTTGGGATGGATTACATATTCAAATGAGAGAAACTAACTATGGAAGAGGAGTTAGACCTGTTATCGATGTTCCAAGAAATCAAATAGAAGATAATCCAGGTGAAACTATAATGCATACTATTACTTATCCAGAAGGAATAGAACAAAAAGCATTACATAAATCAACATTTGTATTTGGTGATGTAAACACAAGCAGTGGAGTATCAACTAATTATACAGTTACATTTAAATATCAAGATGATGTAACTGCTGATACTACTTCAAAAGTAAAAGTACAACGTATACCTACTGCTTATAAAATAGGTAACACTCGTTATAATAAAGGCGATAGTTTAATAGTACTTGATGATTATCAATTAGAATACATTTATGTGGATACTACATCTCCTGCTACATTCCCAAGTAATCCTACAAGAGAAGGTTATACATTTGTTGGTTGGTTTGATGCTCAGTATGGTGGTAATGAATATACATCATATGCTGAAGCAGAAGATATAACATTATATGCTCATTGGGAAGGTGGACCTACTCCAGGACCAGATCCAAATAATATCTTATGTAGAAAAGCTACAAGACTTCATACAGAAAGATGTACAAATACTACATTTGAGGATACTAATCTTACATGTATAGGAAACGGCTATTCTCTTAATTCGACTGTAACTTTTGGTAATATTCCAACAGACGGACAATTAGTTACTGGAGATGCATTTGACTGTGACGTTAATGGCGATGGAGTATATAATTCTACTACAGAAAGATTCTATTACATAAGTGATTATTATGATACTTTAACGGCAGAATTTGATAGTAGTTATGCTACATTAGTTTATTATATAAATGTTGAAAATGGAAGTATAAATGCTGGATCATCAGATTACTATTATAAAGATTCACAAAACCCAAATTCAGATATAAACTATATGGGACCAGGAACTGCATATGTTCATATGCCAACTACTACACAATGGAGTAATGCAACACTTAAAGAATCAAATAGACAAATTCGTGGTGAATATGGAAGTCTACATCATCAATTGAAAAACAAAAGTAATAAAGCATATGTAAGATTTGAATATACAGATCGTGCTGCAAGACTATTAACAATACAAGAAATATTGAATGGTTGTGAAATATCTGAAGCTTTGTATGGATCTGATGGATATCCTAATTTAATTTCAAAATGTCTCTTCTTATTTGAAAATACAGGGTTTACAACAAATCCTACTAGTGCCCAAAATGCTGCTTTTTATACAACTTTACTTGAAACACCTGCAAACGGAGATACATCTAATCGTGGTACAAATATTTTTGCACTAGATAATGGAGGAAGGCATTTAAAAACTTGGTCACCAAGATCAAAAGCAGGTGTTAGACCTACAATAGATGTTCCAAAGAGTAGGTTAGATATTACATTGTCTAATACTCATACAGTAACTTTACCTGATAGAGTAGATACTGTACCTCACGAGGCACCATATACTATTCCAAAGAATAAATATGATAAAGATTCTGATGAAGGAGCAACTATCACATTTAAAAATAATAATGGACAAGAAGATACTGAATTACATGTTATAAATGAATATACAAATAATGGATTTACTATTGATGATGTTCATTATGATACTAATGATATATATGTAGTATTAAAAGATATAATTTTAGTTCCTGATTATACTATTAATAGAACTAGCCCTGAATTTCCTATTCCTATAAAAGATGGATATGAATTTGATGGTTGGTATACAGAAAATGAAGAAGGTACTTTAGTTGAATCATATAATGGTTCTGAAGATATAACATTATATGCTCACTGGACATTTGATCCCGGAAATACAATTACTTTACCTGTTAATAATGAAACTAAAACACCTGAAATTAAAACTGTAACATTTAAACCTGAAAATGAAGAGGAAGATATTGTTGAAACTATAACTGTTACTTATAGACCAAATGGATGGTTAGTAAATGGAATCCACCATAATGCAGGTGATCAAATTAGATTATATGATAATACTATAATTGAACCTAGTTTTGAAGTTGATGAGGTAACACAAGTAACATTCCCTAGTGATCCTACAAAGGAAGGTTATACATTTATTGGATGGTTTGATTCACAAATAAATGGTGGTAATAAATACACATCATATAATAAGCCATATGATATAACATTATATGCTCATTATTCAGAAAACAATGTGGTATTACCTAGAAATGATATACCAAAAGATAGTGAAATACTTGGTACAATTACATTTGTTTATCATAATGGACAGCCAAATACTACTTCAAATGTAATTAAAACATTTAAACCAAACGGATGGTTAATAGATGGAGTTCATTATAAAATTGGGGATGTAGTTGATATGACTACAGTAACTTCAATAGAACCAGACTATGATGAGTTCATACAACATGCAGAATTCCCAGCTAATCCAACAAAAGAAGGATATGAATTTGTTGGTTGGTATACTCTAGAAACTGGTGGAGAAATAGTGACTACTGCTAGAGAAGCAGGCGATATAACTGTACATGCTCAATATACTAATGATTATGCATTATTAATGACTGGTGGATATAGTTCTGAAGAAAATTCAATGCGTTATAAATTAAGAGATTTAGTTGATTCGTATACATATTCTGCTCCTGGTTTAACATTTAGAAGAGCTAATTTAGATGAGTATAATGAAGTTAAAAATACTTTAACTAGCGATAATCTTATTTCTGATGCTAACTCGCCTAAACCAGTATATGCTTGGTTTACTGGAACAGAATTATTATATTATTCTGCTGCTAATGTTATATTTGCACATCAAAATTCATCTTACTATTTTACAAATGGAAAAATAGGTTATCTTGATGTATCTGGTATTAATACTAGTAAAGTAACTGATATGTCATATATGTTCTGGGGTGCTAAAGGTGAAATAAACTTATCTAATTTTGATACTCATAATGTAACTAATATGTCAGATATGTTTCTTTCAGTAAGCGTAGCTCCTGATTTAAGTAGTTTCAACACAAGCAAAGTTACTAATATGAGTTCTATGTTCTACTGTGCAAAATTTTCTACTATAGATGTTAGTTATTTAGATACTCATAATGTAACTACTATGTCATATATGTTTGCAGGATCTGGTAATGGATCTCCAAGTAGAATTACAGAGTTAGACTTAAGTACATTTGATACAAGCAATGTTACAACTTTCAGCCATACATTCTATGATGCAGAATATTTAACTACATTAGATGTTAGTACATGGGATGTTTCTAATGCTACTTCTGGTGAAGGCTTGACTGATATGTTTGACTGGGTTAATAGATTAACTGGCGTTGATGTAATTAACTGGGATGTTAGCAAAATTAAAGATATGTATAATTTATTCCGTAGAGCATATAGTATAACAGAATTAGATTTAAGTTCATGGGATACTAGTAGTGTTACAAATATGGGTGGTATGTTTGAAAATGATGGCAGATTAACAACAGTATATGTATCAGAAAAATGGACAACTGATAAAGTTGACCGTAGTTCCCTAATGTTTGTTGGCAACACAAGCATTGTTGGACAAAAGGGAACAACTTATGATTCAAATTATATTGATAAAACATATGCTATTATTGATGATGCGCCAGAACATCCAGGATACTTAACATATAAAAAATCAAGTAATTTACATATTATTACTCTTCCTGATAGAGTTGATGAAGTTGAACATGGTTCTGAATATACTATTCCTACAAATACTTATGATAAGAGTAGTGAAAACGGAGCGACAGTAACTTTAGATTATCAAGATGGTAGAGAAAACACTATTTTATATGTTAGAAAAGATTATATTAATTCTGGATTTAATGACGGAGAGAATCATTATAATGATGGTCAAATAATCACAGTATTAAAAAATATGACTTTAAATCCTGATTATATAGAAACAACTATTGGAGTTGATTTATCAAATCCAACAAGAGAAGGTTATATATTTAATGGTTGGTATACTGAACCAGATGGAAATGGAGAATTAGTTAAATCATATAATGCAGAAGAAGATATTACATTCTATGCACAATGGGTTCCATTTACTCCAACACCTGGTGAATATACATTACCTACAAATAGAGCTTTTAAACCAGATGAAGTTATCTCAACAGTTACATTCTATTATCATAATGGACAACCTAACACTACAAGTAATGTTGTAAGGAGATATACTCCAAGTGGATGGCTAGTAGATGGTAAATATTGTGCTGATGGAACTACAATCACTGTTACAGAAGATACTGTAATAGAGGAGAGATTTATTTCTACTATAACTCATGCAAATTTCCCAACAGATCCAACTAAAGAAGGATATGAATTTACTGGTTGGTATACTGAAGAAACTGGGGGAACTAAAGTAACTGTATTATCAAGCGATGATGATATGATTGTTCATGCTCAATATACTAATGATTACGCTAAGTTAGATACTGGATCTATGATTAATTCTAAGCTTAGTAATATCATATCTTCACATGATGCAACCGATATTATATTTAGAAAAGCTACTGCAGAAGAATATGCTAGCGTATCAGAATCCTTAACAACTAGTAATATTATTTCTGCTACTCTTTCACCAAATGTAGTATATCTATGGCTAGATGATAATAAACTATTATTCTATTCTAATGCTAGTACAATATTTGCAAATGAATATACTCAAAGAATGTTTGCCTCTTCATCAAAAATTGTTTCTATTGATATGAGAGGTATTAATACTATTAAATCTAAAAACATGAATCAATTATTCGGTTATTGTAGGAACTTAGTTGATTTAAATATTAGTGAATTAGATACAAAAAATACTACTGATATGAGTTATATGTTTACCGACTTAGACAGTATGTTAGAATTAGATGTAAGTAATTTAGAAACAAGTAATGCTACAAATATGGAGCATATGTTCTCTAGTATGAAAAATGCAACCCAAATAAATTTAGGTATATTTGATACTAGCAAAGTTACTCGTATGGGTGGTATGTTCTCGGGAGATAAAAATTTAACCTCAATAGATTTAAGTAATTTTAATACGAGTAATGTAACTAATTTTGAATCTATGTTCTATAATGCAAATTTACTTAAAGAAATAGATGTTAGTTCATTTGATACAAAAAATGCAATTTATTTCAGTAACATGTTCGACGGTTGTAGTAGTTTAGAATCTATAGATGTTACTACTTGGGATACAAGTAATGCTATTTACATGTCTAGTATGTTTTATGGTGATAAAAAGTTAACAGAAATAGATTTAAGTAATTTTAATACAAGTAAAGTTCAATACATGGCATCTATGTTCTCTTATTGTACTTTATTGAAGACTATATATGTTTCTGAAAAATGGGATACTACTTCGGTAACAAATTCAAATAACATGTTCTATAAATCTACAAATCTAGTTGGACAAGGAGGTACTACATATAATGCATCATATATAAATAAAACTTATGCACGTATAGATTATCCTGATAGAAACCAAAAAGGATATTTAACATATTATATTAATTATGATGTAGTATATCCTGATTATTCTATGAAAGTAGGAAAACAAGGAACACATACTATTAGAACAAATAGTATTGAAAAGGATCCTGAAACATTTACAGTTACTTTTGATGCTCAAAATGGAAAAACACCTACTGATGTAACTGGAAGTGTAATATATTTACCTAGTGGCTGGTTATATGAAGATAATCATTATAATCCTGGTGAATATATGATTATAGAAAAGAGTGTTACATTTGAACCAGATTATGTAACTACCACTGAAGCGATTGAGTTCCCAGAAGATCCTACAAAAGAAGGATATACATTTGTAGGCTGGTTTGATGCTATATCAGGTGGTAATAAATATACTTCATATTCTGAAGCAAAAGATATAACTTTATATGCTCACTATATAGGAACAACTGGTCATACAGTTACTCTTCCTGATTATGTTGATTATGTAGAACATGGTACAAACTATGTAATACCTAATAATACATATGATAAAAATAGTGAAGAAGCTGCTACAGTAACATTTAAACTTCAAAATGGAGAAGAAGATATTATAAGAACAAATACCAAGTCATATATTAATAATGGATTCACTATTGATGATGTTCATTATAACTCAGGTGCAACTTACAAGGTATTAAAAGATATTACCTTAATACCTGATTATACAGAATCTATTTCTAATGTTGAGTTCCCAAAAAATCCTACTCAAGAAGGATATACATTTGTAGGCTGGTTCGATTCAATGAATGGTGGTAATGAATATTCTTCATATAATGGTAAAACTAATATAACATTATATGCTCATTATAAAACTGTTGAACCTGATCCTGGATATTATAGACTTTCAGTTAATAATCTTCCAAAAGATGATGAAATAATTTCTACAGTAACATTTAAATATCATAATGGTACTGCAGATACTACAAGTAATGTTGTAAAGAAATTCATTCCTCATGGATGGCTTGTTGATGGTGAACCAAAAGCCGATGGTGAAATTATTCCATATACTGAAGAAACTGTAATAGAAAGAAACTATGTTGAAACTATTCAAAATGCGTCGTTCCCAACAAACCCAGTTAAGAGTGAATATGAATTTGTTGGTTGGTTTACTCTTGAAAATGGTGGCGAACAAGTTACTGTTTTAAATAGTCATGAAGATATAGTTTTACATGCACATTATACTAATAGTTATGCATATTTAATCGTAGGAAATCAATTTAGTCGAATATACAAAAACTTTAGACCACAATTAACTACAGGAGCTTCATTTAGAAAAGCAACAACTGAAGAATTTGCTTTAGTATCCGGTGATCTATCATCTCTACAAATAATTTCAACAAATGACTCACCAAATCCTGTTTATATGTGGACTTCAGAAAATACAATATTATATTATTCTAATGCAGATGTAATATTTGCAAATGAAAATACTTATTATATGTTTCATCAAAATGATACTTCGGCTGGTAGATATCCAATTTATTATGTTGATGTTTCTGGAATAAACTTTTCAAAAACAACATCAATGGAAGATATGTTTGGTGATGGTTGGGGTCATAATGGATATAGAACAATTACTTTAGGAAATTTTGATACACATAATGTTACAAATATGAAACGAATGTTTTTTGGATGTAATAATATTACATCGCTTGATTTAAGCGGAATTGATACAAGTAACGTTACAAATATGAATTTAATGTTTGGAGAATATTCTTTTGAAGAATTAGACGTAAGTAATTTTGATACACATAATGTTACTGATATGTCACTTATGTTTGCCTATATTACAAATTTAAGAGAATTAGATCTAAGTAATTTTGATACAAGAAAAGTAACAACAATGGCAGCAATGTTTCAAGCTAATGCTGATCTAGAGAGTGTAGATTTAAGCAGCTTTGATACAAGTAATGTAACAGGTATGTCAAACATGTTTAGAGATTGTGCAAATTTAAGAGAATTAGATTTAAGCAATTTTGATACAAGTAAGGTAACAAGTTTTACTTATATGCTTGGAGGAACTACTAATTTAACAAGCATCGATTTAAGCAATTTTGATACAAGTAGTGCAACAGAAATGAACTCAATGTTTCAAAATAGTAATTTAACTACAATCTATGTTTCTGACAAATGGAAAACTACAAATGTTACTAGTTCTACGAAGATGTTTACTAATGCAGTTAACATTGTAGGTCAAGAAGGAACAATTTATGACGAAAATCATATAGATAAAGAATATGCAAGAGTCGATGAAGTTAGTAAGGGTAGACCAGGATATTTAACATATAAACGACAACCTATATTAACACATAATGTTACACTTCCTGATAGAGTCGATGAAGTTCCTCATGGAGAATCATATACAATACCTAATAATAAGTATGATAAAGATCCTGAAGATTTAGCTACAGTAACTTTTGTATATGGTGATGATAGAGAAAATACTGTTTCACATGTACAAAATGGATATTTAAATACAGGATTTACTATTGGAGAAGACCATGTTAATGATGGAGATGTAATTGTAGTAAACGAAGATATTACTTTAGTTCCAGATTATTCTGAAACTACTCTAGGAGCTGAGTTTCCAGAAGAACCAACTAGAAATGGTTATGTATTTACTGGTTGGTATACTGATCCAGAAGATGGTGAAGAAGTAACTTCATATTATGAAACAGAAGATATTACTTTATATGCACATTGGACAGATAAGTATGTTAGATTAACTGTTGATGGAGAAACTACTAATGTCCGTCAAGGAACAGAATATACTGTACCTTCTAGTAAGGAAGATTCTATTACATTTACACTTGATGAAAATTATGATGGTGGAAGTGTAACAGATTATACATTAGAAAGTACTTCATATATTGATTATCAAACTATTAATGGGGTTAATCATTATCCAAATGATACTGTAACTATTAATGAAGATACAGTAGTAATAAGTTCATTTGGTGAATTAGAAAGTACTATGACTCCAGAATATAATAAACCTGAAAGAAATGGATATATCTTTAAAGGTTGGTTATATGATAATAAAGAAGTATTTGTAGAAGATATTAAATCTTCTGATAAGTACTTAGATGGAGAAACATTAACTGCTTCTTGGGAAGAAATAGAGAGTGGTAATGTAGTACTTCATGTAACAGGTAGATTTACTTATGACATGCAAGTGCCTGCAGGATCTGAAGTTGTTATTGATGATGCTACATTTAAAAAAGAGTTTAATTATTCTATAGATTTAAGAGATAGTTTAAATGATAAAAACTATAGAATGATGTTATGGAGTAGTTATTCTCCATATAAAGGAACATATGAAGGAGTAAATGTAAATAAGGAAGATACTATAGTAGTAAATTCTGAATCTACATTGAATCTTACATATACAAATAGTGAAGAAAGCAACTTTAGTGTAGGAACACCTGTATATATAATGGAACAAGATCCTCCAGTAGTTTTAGATGATGTAACATATGTTGGAGTATTTACTGAAGATAATAATACTTCTACAAAAATAGATGTTAGAAATATTAAATATGATAATAGAATTCATTATGGTAAAACATACTATATAAGATATGTTTATAATGAAGCAACTGTAATAGTTACTCTTGATGGAGAAGCCTATGTAGTAGAAAAAGGACCAGGTAACTTACCTAGTGCTACTACTAAAGATAATGATATTAAGAAAGCTACATTTATTAATAATGGTAAATCTAGAACTTATGATATAGTTAAATCTTATGAATTTGTTCAATTCTATGTATCAGTACCTGATGAAAGTTCTAATGTTTCTGGTAATTATTATGCAGAAGATGAATTTAACTATGATACTAATACAGATATAACAAGTATATTTGTTAGTTCAGTTAATTATCCAGAAGTACCAATAGTAAGTGATATATCATTTATTGGATGGTATACAGAACCTAATGGCGGAGATAAAGTAACTGAAATTAATGAATTTAAAGATTATACATTATATGCTAGATATGATAATGTTCCAGTACATGTAACAATTGAAGATCAAACATATGAAGTAGATTATGGTGAAGAATTTACATTCCCAAGTTGGAATGATAAGACATCAGATTCTATTACATTAACTCTTGATATAGATGGAGAAACATCTAGTGAGACTATTACTACAAACTATACATTTACTTCATTTGAATATGAAGGAACTACTTATAATCCTAATGATACTATGGTAGTAACTGAGGATAGAGTAGTAACAGTTAATTATGATGAATCAACTGTATTTAACCCAGAATATACTGAACCTTCTATTGAAGGAAAAGTATTCATTGAATGGTTAGATGAAAACAATAATAAAGTTGATATTACTAAATTAACTGGTAAAGATAGTAACTATGATGGTAAGACATTAACTGCTCACTTTGAAACTATTAATCCTGATCAAATAGTAGTAGACTTTGATGGAGAAAGAATGGTTGTAGATAAGAACACTATGGGTATTAGTGATCTTAATAATATGGTTAGTCCATTACAACCTGAAATAGAAACTATGACTGTTTATATAGACCATAATGATGGTACAGGAACTATTGATACAGTAGATGTTGTTAAGACAAGTACTACTAGTGGATATACAGTTAATGGCACTGAATATGGTACTGATTCAGATCTTATGTTTAATGAAGATGTAGTAGTAAGAAGTATATTTACTGCTAACTATGCTCCAAATATATTTAATAATTTACCTGAAGGAGTTAGAGGATTATTTACTACTGCTACTGGTGGAGAACTAGTAGATACTTATGATAATGTTCATGATGGAGATACATTATATTATCAATATAATGGTTCATTACATACAGTAACTCTAGAAGGCGAAGTAATTGCTTACGTATTACATGGAGAGAATTATACTCTTCCAGTAAATAATGTAGCTAGAGATATGGAAAATCTTGCTGCAGTAACATTTGATTATATGGATGGTAGAGATAACACTATCAACTATGTAAGAAGAAGATATGTAGCTGAAGGATGGACTATAAATAATGAACAATATAGTAATGGTGGAGTAATAACAGTTAATGAAGATATTGAACTTGTTAGAAATTACACTGAAAGTATCCAAGGTGTAGACTTCCCAGTTAATCCAAAACGCAGTGGATATGTATTTGATGGATGGTATAAAGAAACTACTTATGAAACAAAAGTAGAAGAATACGATACTCAAGAAGACATTACATTATATGCTAAATGGATTAAACAAATAACTATTAATGAAGATGGTGAAATATCTATAGAACTACAAGGATTCCAAAAGGTATTAGATACTAAACCTAATAAGAATAATAGTGAATTTAATATTACATTTAAATATAATTATGAAGGAAGTCCTGCTGATAAAGTTCAAACATTATCTAAATATTATAGATTTACTGGTTGGGATGTTAATGGTACATTTGTAGAAGCCGGAGTTCTATATACATTTAATGAAGATACAATATTAACTTCACAATATGAAAAAGTTGTAAATAATAATAACTTGCCAAATGATCCAACAAGAGATGGTTATACATTCCTTGGATGGTTTAATACTCCAAAAGATGGAGAACAAGTAGATATTACTAAAATAGATTCTAATACTACTGTATATGCTTACTGGCAAGAATTTAATCCAAACCAAGTAACTTTAACTTGGGATGGTAAGAAGACTGTTCATGATATTGGTACAGTAATTAATCTTGATAGATCTGAAGGTAAAACTAAAGAAGAAAAGAAAGCAACTGTTACATTTGTTATGAACAAAGAAGGTTATGATAATAAGATAGTATATATTAATAATGTATATACTAGAGATCATTTAGTAATAAATGATGTAGATCATGACGATACTGGTGAATATACTCTTAATGAGGATACAGTAATAACTAGTGTTTATACTAATGAAGTAGTATACCCAGAACTTCCAAAAGTAAATGATGGTAGATTCCTTGGATTCTATACTGAGTCTACTGGTGGTACTGAAGTAACTACACTTGAAGGAATAAATACTAATACTACTTACTATGCTCATTGGACTACTGAAACAGTAACAATAGACTTTGATGGAGATGTTTATGAAGTTGAAAAAGGAACTGAAATAAACTTCACTCAAGGTAAAGCAAAAGGATTAGATAACATAACAGTTACATTTGATTATAATAAGGAAGGTATTAACAACAAGACTGTTACATTCACAACTACATATGTATTTGATTATTACTCAGTTAATGATGAAAAATACTATGTTGGTGAAAAGTATATAGCTAATACTGATACTGTTATAAGAAGTATGTATACTGAGACTGAATCTAATGACTTTGAAGGATACTCAAATAATGATTGGGATTTAGGTTATAAACCAGGTAATGAATATTTAACTGGATGGACTACAGAAAGAAATGGTTCTACTGAAGTAGACTTTACTGAATTAACTGGCAAGAATAGTGATTATAATAATGCTACTATTTATGCTAAGTGGAATGAAGTAACTGGTGATTTATCAGTAACTATTGATAGTATGGATCCTTATACAGTTTCTCCTGGAGAACAAATCTTAATTCCACAAGATAAGGTATTAACTCTTGATGAACCAAGATCAGAAACATTTAATGTAACATTTGTAATAGATAAAGATAATAGTACAACTAGAACTATTACTAAGTCTTATACATTTGATTACTTCACATTAAATGGAAATGGTAAACATCAAAGAGATGATATAGTAACATTCTATAGTGATTCTATTATTAAGAGTAACTGGAAAGATAGTTATACTTATCCAGATATGCCTACAAATGATGATAGTAGATTCATTGGATGGTTTACTAAAGAAGAGGGTGGACTTCAAGTAACTACTCTAGAAGGTATTACTGAAGAAACTACTCTATATGCTCACTACTTAGAAAATGATTATGTTGTTTACTTTGATGGTGTTGCATATAATTATGATGATTTCACTACTAGTGTTAATCCAATAAATCTTGGATATGCTTCTAATGAAATTGAAAATGCATTCACATTAACATTAGATTATCAAGATGATGATGATAGAGTTGAAGTATATAATTACTCAGTTAATAATACTCATGTAGGATGGACTGATTCAAGTAATCATTCTTATGGTGAAACTATTAACTTATCATCTGAAACTAATGGTGAACATTATACATCTATATATAATAATGGAGACTTTAATCCAATATACTTAAGCTTATATAGTCCAAGTAATGATAGATTTATAGGTTGGTATACAGCACCTACTGGTGGAGAAAGAGTATATCAATATAATGGTTTTGAAAACAAAACATATTATGCTAGATATATGACTCCTACTCAAGCTTCAGTAACAATTGATGATGAAGTAGAAATCTATAATATAGGTGATACTTTAACATTACCTGCTGCTAAGACTAAAGAAGGTAGTGCTATAACAATCACATTTGATCCAGATAATGGTGATAGTACATTTACTAAATCTATAACTACAAGTTATACATTTGAAGGATTTAAATATGCTAAAGATAATCAAAACTATAATCCTGATGCTTCATTTACTGTAGAAGAGGATATGGTATTTAATAGTGACTTTACTAAAGTAGTTACTCAAGATACTTGGCCAGAAGATCCAGAAAAAGAAGGATACTTCTTCCTTGGATGGTATACTGCTAAGAATGGTGGTATTGAAGTATTTGGATACAATGATATAAGTAGTAATACTAATTTATATGCTCACTATACTACTAACCCAGAATACTTTATTACAATTACTAATACATTAACCGGTGAAACAGAAAGTGTAATGAATAATAGTGATTGGACATTTGGTAATTCTAAGTTTAATAAATCAAGTAAAGAAAAACTTGGTACAATTACTTATAAATTTAATTCTGATGGTTATAGTGATGAACGTATTGATTACTATAGAACAAGTACTCCAAGTGGATTCTATATAGGTGATGATAGAACTACTGTTCATAGTATTGATGAAGTTAATAACTTTACTAGTGATACTAGTATTACTCCATACTATGATGAAAATGATATAGTAACAGACTCTCATGTAGGAATAGATCAATTTGATTATGATATTACTAATGGTAATAAAATTATTAAATGTTTCAGTAAAACTGATCAAACAGATCCATTTGATGAAGAGGAATATTCATGCTATACAGAATATGATTCTAATGATGGTGATGTAACAGTATATTTACATTGGAGAGAAAGAAAACAAATAAGCGTTACTGAACCTGATGGAACTGTTGATATTTACTTAGAAGGTGATATTTATAATACTGGAGTAAATAACAATATTAAAGATCCTGATAGTTATACAGTAACATTCAAGTATCAAGATGAAGTAACTGCTGATACTGCTGGAACTCATACAACAACATATACTGCTAATGGTTGGTTAATTAATGGAGAACATGTTGATAATAATGTTGATATCACATTAGAGGAAGACTTAGTTAAGACATATGATTATATTGAAACAACTACTGAGATTACATTACCAGAACCAACTAGAGAAGAATATAGATTTATTGGATGGAATTCAGAACCAGATGGAACTGGAACTACATTTACAAATATTAATATTAATGAATTAAACTCTGATACTAATGCATATGCTATATGGTCATTCTTAGGAATCACATTGTCATTTGATGCTAAGGGTGGACATGAAGTAGATGATGTTAGACTTGAATATGATACTCCTGTAGGTGATTTATTACCAACTACTACAAGAGATGGTTATACAGATGATGAAGGATATATTCATGAATATATATTCGATGGTTGGTATAGAGATGAAGAATATTCAAGTAAAGTATCTACTTCAACTATATTTACTGAAGATACTTTATTATATGCTAAATGGATAGATAATACTTGGATAGATGCATATCCATATCATGAAGAAGACTATGTATGTACAGGTTCTAATTATATAAATACTGGTGTTATGTTATATGATGATACTTGGGAACAAGATTATGAAATAGGATTTACTGTTAAAGAGTACGATTCAAATAATCAACCACATACTCAATCAGTATTTATGAATACTAAACAAGAGGATTCTTCTAGAAAGTGGCCTGGTTTAGTTGTAAGAAAGAATAGCAATAAGATTCAAATTACTCAAAATATTAATATGGGTACTCAAGGACAAGCATCTTTAAGTTATACATTACCTTATAAGATTAAGGTTTATAGAATTGATAAAGTAGTTTATTATTCTGTACAAGATGGTCCATTAACAGTATTACAAGATATGAGTGACTTTAATCAACAATTTGAATTACCAGTATACTTCTGTGCTGGAGATGATGGTGCAGGTGGTGTTCAAAGATACTTAAAAGGTACTATTTCTGATTACTATATTAAGAAAGGTAAATATCCTGGTACAGTAGAAGATGGTATAACTCATACAGTTACTTATCCAAATGGAGAAGTATTTGAATATCCTCATAATACAATTATTACATTAGGTGCTAATGAAACTAGCATGGATCCTGAAACAGGAGCTGAGGTATTCTTTGATTATAATGATGATGACTATAATTATAAAGTAAAATATGTTACTAATACTTATGTTGCAGATGGATTTATAATTAATGACATTACTCATTATGATAATAATTCAACATTAGTTGTTGATGAAGATAAATATATTGAATATGATTATTCTAGTGGTGAAAATATTTCACCAGAATTCCCAGAAGATCCAGAAAGAGAACATTATACATTTGAAGGATGGTATGATTCGGATGATAATAGAGTAACATCTTATAATGGCGAAGATGATATAACTCTATATGCTCATTGGTCAATAGAACAACATACAGTAACAACTCCAAATGGTGTTACAACAGTTGATTATGGTGACTATTATGTAGTTGATGATGATATAGAAAAACCAAATGAAACAATCGCTACAATAACATTTAAACCTCACAATGGCGATGATGATGATGTAAGATACATGTATAGAACTTACTATCCAGATGGTTGGTATGACCAAAATGGAGATTGGTATGATAGTGGCGACTGGATTGAAGTATATGAAGATCTAGTATTAGAACCAGATTATTATGAAGATATAGATTATGATTATTGGCCAGATGATCCATATAAAGAACACTATTACTTTGATGGATGGTATACTGAAGAAGAAGGCGGAGAATATGTAGATTATTATCCATATGATAATCCACATGATCTAACACTTCATGCTCAGTGGTCTGGTGAAGAAATTGAAATCTGTGTAGATGGCTATTGCAATTATTATGAATATGGTGATGAATATACTATAGATAGTTATTATGATCCATATGAGGATAGTGTAGGAGAAGTAGAGTTTGTTGTTCCATATGAAGATGACGATTATACTGATTCTAGAACAATTTATAAACGTTATACTCAAACTGGTTGGATGGATCAAAATGGTGAAACATATACAGCAAATCAAGTTATAACAGTAACAGAAAATCTAGATTTAGAACCAGTTTATGATGAAACTGTTTTAGATGTAGAATTCCCAGATGATCCAGAAAGACAAGGTAATACATTCCTTGGATGGTATACTGATAGAGATGGTGGAGAAGAAGTTACTTCTTATGCTGAAGAAGATTCTACAACTCTATATGCTCATTGGGATCCAGAAGAGTTTACAATTACTACTCCAAGAGGATCTAATACATACCATTATGGAGATAGCTATTATACAGAAGACTTTATAGAAAAAGACGATGATATAATAGGCACTGTAACATTCCATAATGGAGATGAAACTGATGAAAGATATATTTATAAAGAATATACTCCAACATCTTGGGAAGACCAAAAAGGTACTACATATGATCCTAATGAATATATATATGTAACAGAAGATTTAACATTTACACAAGTTTATTCTGAAAATACATATACTGATGATTGGCCAGATGATCCAGAAAAAGAACACTATACATTTGATGGTTGGTATGATTCAGAAGAAGGTGGAGATTCATATAGTGAATTCCCAGAAGAAGGAAATCTTGAATTATATGCACACTGGACTGGAGAAACAATTGAAATCTGTGTAGAAGACGATTGTAATGATTATCATTATGGAGATGAATTTACTATTCCAGATGATGAACCAAAAGATGCTGATGTATTAGCTACAGTAACATTTAAATATCATAATGGTGATGATGACACTACTTCTGATGTAAGAAGAGTATATACTCAAAATGGTTGGGAAGACCAAAATGGTAATCCTTATACAAGTGGAGCAACTATTACATTAACAGAAAGATTAGAGTTAACTCCAATCTATGATGATGAAATAGTAGGTGCTACTTGGCCAGATGATCCAACATATGATGATTATGAATTTGTAGGTTGGTATACTGAAGAAGATGGTGGAGAAGAAATTACTTCATACGAGGGTGAAGATGATATTGATGTTCATGCTAGATGGACTATGACTCTTCCAACTGATATTGAAATAGATGCTGATGATATTACTTTAGTAGTTGGTGAAACTCATCTAATAGAAGTAACATTTATTCCTGATGGAACTAGTGATACTATTACTTATACTGATTATGATAATGAAATAATTAGTGTAGTAGATGGATTAGTAACTGCTATAGGATCTGGAGAAACTACTATAACAGTAGGTCTTGAAAATGTTCCTAATGTTACTAAGACAATTGCTGTAACAGTTCTTGGAGATAAATTATTATCTGATATTTATGAAGTTAGAGATATAGATATTGAAGATGAAGACATTGATAGAATAGTAATTGGTGCAGAACCAAATACTACTATTGGTGAATTCAAAGATAATATGTTAAATCCAAATGAATACATTAAGATTTATGATTTAGATAATAATGAATTATCTGATGATGACATTGTTAAGACTGGTCAAATAATTAGATTAGAATACAATGGAAATGTTTATGATGAAGCAATCTTAATCCTTAGAGGAGATATAGATGGTGATGGATTAATAGACGTAACAGATGAGGCATTAATAACAGATCATATCTTAATGGCAACTCAAATTACAGGCTACAGATTCTTAGCAGCCGATGTAGTAGAGGATGGCTTATTAGATGTATCTGATGACTCTAAAATAACAGATTATATCTTAATGGGAATTGA
>JAFZKH010000004.1 GCA_017553685.1 Bacilli bacterium
ATTATCAAATAAGTAAGTTAAATTATTATAAGTTCCACCACCATCATGGTCATATCTTAAGAAGTTATAACCTCTTCTTTCTGATTCACTTAAAACTTTTAATGTTCCAAAGTTTTCAGTAAATGTAACTAATGAGGTATTAGATTCATAAGCTCCACCATTTGGATCAATAGTTAATGTTGATTTGTTAATCTCATAATGTGCAGTGTAAGTTCTCTTTCCAGTTGAACCTACTGGAATAGTTACTGTTTCAGTAACATCTGATAAACCAGTTCCAGCCCATCCTAGGAATGTAAATCCTTCTTTAGTAGGATTATGTAATGTAAATGTATCTTTAACTGTATAACTTGTAGGATTAGTTTCTGATAAAGTTCCGTCGTCCAAATCATATTCAATGTCATAGTTATTAACTTGATATGTAGTATATAATTCAGTATCTCCAGTTATTGGATCATCATCATAACAACTATCATATAAAGAGAAACATTTAAATGTATATCCATTATATTCAGGATGATCTACTAAATCTACAGATTCTCCTTCTGGAACTTCTACTATAGCAAGTACTGTTTCTAGATCATTATTTGGATTCTTATCAATAAATGTTACATTATATTTTTTGTTTTCTATTTTTCCATATAATGCTAAATCTTTAGTAACACTATTACTAAAGTTATATTTATTAGTATAATTTCTATCTGTATACCAACCTGCAAAGTTTTCTACATGTGGATCAATATTTTCTATTTTTTCAGAATTGATTACATATAATTCTTTATAAATATTATTGTTTAAATAATAAACAACATACTTATAATCATCACCATGTGCTATTGCAGTATTAATATATGTTTTAGCTTCATCTGTTTTTACAATATCAAGAACTAGCTTTGCACTAGTTTTTCCAAAGGCTTCTAATTCAGTGCCTTCTAAAGGTGTATAGAATAAATTATTACCTTCTTTAGTCCATCCTGGGTTCTTAGTTTCATCAAATGATAAACCATCTGGAATAACATCTTGAATTGTAGATATTGTTCCTTTTACTTCTCCATCATTCTTCAAATAAATATTATAGTAAATAGAACCTTCTATTGTTTTAGCATTCTTAATACTCTTTAGTACTTTAGTTTCATCATTATAATTAAATACTTCTTTCTTACCGTTAACAACTAAATCTAATTTACTAATAGTTTTAGATATATTTAATGTAAATGGTTCTACTTCTTTAATAACAAGATTTAGAACTCTTCTATTTTGATCAGTTGTCTCTTCAGTATATCTAACTAGTTTATATTTAGTTTCAGCTATTCTTACTTCATAAACATCAAGATCTCCTAAACTAAATACATATTTACCATCTTCTTTAGTATAAGTTCTTTTTACTTCATTACCATTCTTAAAAAGACTTAATTCTACTCCAGTATATAAAGTACCATCTTCATCTAATACAGTACCTTCTACTGACTTACCAGTAATAGTTACTGGATCTACATTTATTTTTGATTTAGATTCATCTTCACTATTAATAGTAAAGTTTGGTTTAAATGTAACTCCATATGGTGCATTTTCTACAATAACAGTTATATTAACTTTATTCTTTGTAGTAGTAACTGTTATAGTTTTACCATCATCAGATACCTCTGAATCACTAGTCTTTTTGAATCTCGCATATTTATTTTCATTATTTGATAGTGTACCTGTTATAACAGCAGTATCAGAAGAATCTTTATTAACTTCTATTTTATATTTAATCTCATCATAATTATTAGATGTAATTTCTTCTTGAACACCATCTATAACAGATGCAGATAAAGTTTTAGTATTAGTTAATACTTTAGAAATTTTAATATTTTTAACATTAGGTTTTAATATTGTTAATAACCCAATCACAAAAAACAATAATACTACTATTATTGCTCCTATTATTATCTTTTTAGCTTTTAATTTTTTTAGAGATTCTTTCATACTATACACCATCCATTATACTTATAATAATTATATCATTTTTATATTATATAAACAACAAAAAAAGACCTTTTTAAGGTCTTTTTTTATTCATTTTTTGTATTATTTGTTCCATTAAAAAAGTCTTTAATTTTATTTATTTGAGTATCTACTTTATTATTTACTTCATTAGTTTTATCCATGAATTCTTTATATGGTCTAATAGTTTCTTCTACTTTCCTATATACAATAAATCCAAAGACTATTATAGCAATAACTAGTAATGTAATACCTGCTATTTTTACTATAAGAATAGACTTTCTTCTTTTCTCTATTCTTTCTAATTTTTCTAATCTTTTTTCTAATTCTAAAACTTTTTCTTCCATAATTACCTCTTTAAACTTCTTAAGATATTTTTATGTTCATCAGTTACCCTATAACTTTCTATAGCTTTCTGAATAGTTTTATTATGAGTCCAAGTATCTAATTTATTATTTTCTATATAGAAAATAGTACTATCATATTGTTTAGCTAAAGCTGTTGCAAAGAACCATGCTATCATCATATTAACATAATATTCATTAGATCTAATCTTAGATACTAATTCTAAATATTCAGGTTTAAAATTATCATCTAAGTATACTCTCATAAGCATACCTACACCAAATCTAATAGTATATGTTTCCTTAGATTTAATCCACTTCTTTATTTCATTTATTAACTTATCAGGATTCTTAATAAATGCTTTAGGTGATGGTTGATCACATGTTGCCCAGTTATCTATATATGGTAAGAATTTATTAAATTCATTTAAACACTCATCATAGTCTTTTATCTCTGAAATAATAAATGCATGTAATTGATTCTCATCAAAATACTTATGAGGCAAATCATTTATAAACTCTTTATAAATACCCTCTTTATATAACTTCTTACCTAGTTTTCTAAGTTCAGGTGTTCTAATTCCTATAATAGTTTCAGGATCAACATTTGGAATAATACCTACTTGCATCTCTCTATATTTTTTATCTTGTAATTTAAATAATTCATTTTCTATATTCATTGGTTACCTACTAACTATTTTTTTTAATAATTATTTCATCTACTTTATCAATTCTATCATTATATTCATTTATTTCATCTACTGATAATTCATCAAAATCATCATCACTAATCTTATATTGCTTTTTTAATTCTATTATTTTTAAAGCACTTTCTTCTATTTCACTACTATACTTTTTATACATTTTATAAAAAGTATTAATAACTTTTTCTTCTTTCTTTTGTGGATAATTAAACATAATAATATCATTACCTGCTTCTAAAGCAAGTTTAGCTGTTCTAACCCATCCATATCTATATCTAACAGATCTCATTTTTATATCATCTGTTATAGTTATACCATTATAACTTTCTTTTATTTCATTTTGAATTTTTCTAGATAAACTAACTGGTAATCTATCTTTATTCTTTACTTTTAAATGACTTAATAAAACTCCTGGAACTCCTTCCCCCATAAGTACATTAAATGGTTTTATATCTTCTTCATCTATATACTTAATTGATGGAAGTAATATATGTGTATCTACTCTTACTTTTCTTAAACCAGGATAATGTTTAATAATAGGAACTACATTATTATCTTTATGTGATTCTATTATAATTCTAGTATTATTAATAACTTCTTTAGCAGTTCTACCAAAACATCTATTTCCAATAGATTTAGATATATTTTCATCATATATATCTAATACAGGTTCTAAGTTCATATTAACACCAGATCTATGTAAGATTTCTGCTGTTATATCTCCTACTTCTTTTATTACATCTTCTGAACATATTGAAGAAGCTAAAGCATTTTTAATTCTATGAAATTCACCAGGTAATCTATTAACAATACCATTTTCTTGATCAATGCAAATAAATAGAGGTATTCTATTAACTCTATTTAATTCTTTTAGTTTTTTAATTAAAGAAATAAAATCATAATAACTATTATAGTTATTTCTATATAGAATGAATCCTCCAACTTTATATTTTTGAATTAATTCTACTATATGTTCATCTACTTCTGTACCATCAAAACCAACTAATAATTTTTGACCAATTAATTCTTTCTTTGTATATTTTTCCATTTTTATCATTTCCAATCAAACATATTTTATCAAATAATAATTAAAATTTAAATAACTATTTTTAATTAATAATACCAAGTGCTATAGTTAATATTCCAAGAACTATATGACTTAGTGAAACTCCAACTAAATTATAATCTTTTCTATATAATATATACCATATAATACCTATTATAAATGTTAATAATAATGTTAACCAATCTCTATATATTATATGAACAAAAGAATAACATATACTAGATATAATTATCCATATATATTTATTTTTCATTACTTTTTCAAAATAACCAAATACTCCTCTATATAGAAACTCCTGTAAAGGACAAGATACTAATATATAAAATATATAAAAATATATAGTTTCTGTTGGTTTATATTTATCTATATGAAAATACTTAAATACTATTATTGCTACTACAAATAATAATATAAGAATTATATTTCTTTTAATTGATTTAAATAAATTATTCTTAGTTAATCCCAAGTCTTTATTCTTAACTCCAAATAACTTCATTAGAATAAATACTAATAAACCTATACCTGTTAATAAATAGAATTTAATATCATATAGATAACTATTAAATAATATTAATATAGGAAACAAAATATATATTAATAAAATAATTAATAATAGTATTTTATTCTTCATATTATACCCTTTCTATTCATTTAATAATTTATTCTTTAAACCATCTTCCATATTAATTCTAGTAGGAATTATATATTTAGCATCTACTTTATGAGATATTAAATTAGTAATTACTTTCATTGCTCTAGAACCATCAAACCAAGATGGATTATCACTATTATTTCTAATTCTATCTAAAGATGTAATTAATGCATCTCTATCATATTCATCACTCATATCTATAGTAAGCATTTTACCTTGATCTTTACTATCATATAAATTGTTATCTAATAATTTATATTCAGCATTATTATACCAATAGAAATGATCTCCACCTGCTAATATAAGTACATCAGATTTAATTAAATCATCACTTATTAAATCACTAACATATTCATATACTTCATCAAATGAACATGTAGGAATATCTTCTTTTAAACTTTCAAATTTATTAGTAACGTCTACTACTCCAAAGGAATAATATTTCTTATCTATAATTTCTTTATTATTAACAAAGATAAGTTCAATAGAACCTCCTCCACCAATAAATATGCAAATATTACCTTTATAATCTATGTTTCCATAACATCCTAAAGCAGTATAATATGCTTCATCTTCTTGAGATACTACTTCTATATTTAACTTACATAAATTATATACTTTATCATTTACTTCTTTTAATTCTTCATTAGTTATATTTCTAAATATACTACAACCATATATATGAACATTATCTGTATACTCTAATGCTTTAGTAATGACATTTATTAACTCATCTATATCTTTATCTAGTATTTTACTATTATTCTTATAATTAGCTTTAAACTGTATAGTGGTATTCTTATCATAAATAATATTACCATCTTCATATACATGAGTCTTTGTATTATAACTACCTATTTCTATTATTGCAAATCTATTATTCATATATATCACCTATAATAATTATACCATAAAAAAAGATATCTTATAGATATCTTATTTTTTAACTGCAAAAGCCCAAATAGTATTATGCCCTTTATTTACTTTCATTTTTTTAAAACTTAAATTCATATCTAATACAAGAATAGCTAAGACAATTATTAAAATAAATATAGGAACCTTTTTAGATTTTTTTCTTATTTTCTTTTGTAAAGGTATAAATGCAAATCCCATAAATAAAGATATAGCAAGTGCAAACCCTATTGATGTCGGAAGAGATGTATACCTAGTAAAATGAAGTGGAATACTAGTATAATCCCAATAATAGAATCCACATACCCATTGTACAAAAAATCCAAGTGCTATTTCTCCTACTGAAACAAGTACAAATATAATAGCCATATAAATAGCATACTTTATAGGTGAATTAATCTTATACTTATTTAGTATTTTATCAGGTACACCAATTACATGATATATAGCCACAACAAATAAACCATATCCAAGAAGAAATGGTAAAAACATATTACGATTATCTACTAAAGAATGTCTAAATAACATCCATATGTTTTCAAAACAAAATCCAAAGAATGATATTAATATAATCATAATAAGATCTTCTTTAAATTTTATCTTTTTTATGTGCTTCACACTATCACCAACCTATTAACCTATTTTAATTATAGCATGCATTACTATTCTATTTACAATGCCTTATATACACTTTACATGTCTATAATATATAAATTTACATATAAAAAAGATATCAATTGATATCTTTATTTTCTAATATATATTATAAATGCTTTATTAATTCTTCAAATTCTGTATATCCACTTTCTGAATTTAAATGTCCACCATTTGATATACAGTATTGTTCAGTAGAAATAGTATCTGCAAATTCTTTTTCAAAATCATATTTTACATATGGATCATTATCTGAATAATAACAGATTATATCGTTACAATAATTCTTTATTTCAGCTAAATTATTTGTATACATTGATTCATTAACGGAATCATATTCTTCATCAATTCCTAGATAATTATTAAATCCACATACTAATACTAGTCTCTTAACTTTAACTTTATTATTAATTAAAAATTTGCATATAAATATAGGTGCTATAGAATGAGCAAATATAGTTGTATTCTCATTTATTAAACCTGCATCTAAATATACCTTTAATAATTTCTCCCAATTCTCATAATTTTGATATCCAACACCTGTTGGAAAATCAGGAGTATATACTTCTAACCCTCTATTTTCTATTTCTTTTCTTAAATATGGTACCCAATTAACAAATGGACTACCAAAACTTCCATGTATTATAAAATAATTATTCATCTTAATTCTTCCTTTCTAATAAAAATTTAAAAGTTTTCATTTGTCATTTTTATATTTATTATATCTTACAAGTCTTACTATTGATAAAGTTACAGATAGTAATACTAGTGAACCAAATACTATTATTAATAATATACCATTATAATCTTTAATTGCCTTTACAACTAATAAACCTAATATTATTGGTAAAGTTATATATATAATTAATGCTATTATAGTTTTTAATTTATTGTTTACAGTGCCACCTTGTTTTATCATTATAAATAAAAATAATAATAAGAAAATAGCTACAACAGTTATTAATGAATACAAAATTATTTTATTCATATTAATTCTTCCTTTCTAATATACATACTGTTTCCACATGAGATGTTTGTGGAAACATATCAAATAGATTTATACTTTTTATTTCATATTTATCTTTAAGCATATTTATATCTCTAGCAAGTGTTACTGGATTACATGAAATATATATAATACTTCTTGGGTCTATTTCCATTATAGATTTTAAACTCTTATTATCACTACCACTTCTTGGAGGATCCATAATAATAGTATTTATATCTAATTCTTTTAATTCATCTATTTTATCTTCTACTTTGCCTTCTATAAAGTATACATTGGATATATTATTTAGTTTAATGTTCTCATTAGCATCCCTAATAGATGAATTACTAACTTCTATACCATATACTTTGTTAAAGTGTTTTGACATTAGTATTGATATAGTACCTGTTCCAGAATATAAATCTAATGCATTACCATTTCCATTTAAATTACTAATTACATATTTATATAATTCTCTAAAAGTTAACGAATTAACCTGAAAGAATGAATTTGGTGAAACATAGAATTTATAGTTCTCTATTGTTTCTATTAAACTCTTTTTGCCGGATATACATTCATCTTTTATATATATACTGCATGAAGGAAATATATTTAATAATTCTTCTTTATATATAGAATTCATATTATCAAATGAAATCATTATTTCATTTGATATAGATCTAATCATTATCTCAGATATATTATGATTCTTATTTTGAATAAAATTTCTTAATTTAGTTATTACTTCATTTATTGAATTATCTAATAATAAACAAGTATCTATATCTACGATAGAATGACTCTTTTCTTCATAGTAACCAATACTATTACCATTTACTTTTAAAGTTACTTTATTTCTATAGTTTAATTCATTAAATGAATATATAACTGGATTTATATCTATATCACATATCTTTTTAAATACACCCTTTACTTTATCTTGTTTAAATTCTAATTGTTTATTATATGATAAATGCATTAGGAAGCATCCACCGCATTTATCATAATATGGACATTTAGGAATAACTCTATCAGATGAAGAAGTAATTATATTATTTAGTTTACCTATATAATAATTACCTTTATCTTCGATAATATCTATATCTACTTCTTCATTAGGAAGTGCTCCTTTTATAAACACTAGTTTACCGTCAATGGATGCTATTCCTTCTCCTTCATTATTTAATCTTAATACTTTTACTACCATAAATACCTCTTATAATAAGTATAAATATACTGCAAAGAAATGGAATAATGTTCCTACTATGCAGAACATATGAAATACTGAATGCATATATTTCTTTTTAGAACCTACTCCATAAAGAATAGAACCTATTGTATATACTACTCCTCCTAAAAGAAGAAATAATACTCCATTAAATCCCATAGTATTCATTAATTTTGATACTCCAAATAATATAGACCATCCATTTATTAAATGGCAAATTACTTCCACTACTTGGAACTTATCTATACCAATAGATGTAAATACAATACCTAATATAGTTACACCTGCGACTATACCAAATAAAGTCCATCCAAGAGGACCTCCTACACCTAAAAGTGCTACAGGTATATAAGTACCAAATACAAGTAAATATACATTACAATGATCTAATACTCTAAGAACTTTTTTACCTTCTAAAGAAGGAGATAAAGCATGATATATACAAGATAATGTATATAAAATAATCATAGTAGATCCAAATAAAGAAACTGTTGTTTCTGCTAAAGGGCCTTTAGCTTTTACAGCCATTAATACTAAATAAGCTACTGCTGCTAAAGCACCTATGCCATGAGATATAGAATTAAATAATTCTTCTCCTAAAGAATATTTAGGAATCTTAATATTTAATTTCTTTTTTTCTTTTTCAGTTTTATATTTTTCTATTAAATCTATTATTTCTTTTGCTTCATTATTTTTAATATTATATTTCTTTTCTAATAATCTTTCTATTGTCATATTATGCCTCTTTATTTCTACTATAGTTAAATATATATTGAAGTACTATTCCACAGTAACCTCCATATTTATTAACTACATAATTATTAATATTATCTATACCTTCAATATTATATTTATCCTTATAATATTTTTTAACCCATGTATCCACAGGAAAAACATCTCTTTTTTTATAACTAAATAGAAGTATACAAGATGCTACTTTAATACCTATACCTTTATAACTAGTTAAGTAATCTAATGCTTCTTTTGTAGTCATATTATCTATTAAATCTACATCTAATTCACTATGAATTAAATCATAGATATACTTATCTCTAAAACCACATTTAACCTCTCTTAGATCTTTTGGAGTAGCATTCATAAGCATTTCTCTATCTGGAAATAAATAATACTCTTTACCATTAAATAATACTTTTTTACCATATCTTTTAGATATATGATCTAAAGCACTTTTTATATTTGAAACACTATTATTAGTAGATAACATATAACTAATAATGGATTCAAATTTAGGTTCATTTATAATTTTTAATCCCTTAGAGAACTCTATTATATCTTTAATTGAATTATCTCTCTTTAATATTTCTTTATTTATTGATTCATAATCTTCATTTAAATCAAAATACTCTAAAATAACTTCTTTTAAGTTATCTTCATTAGATGATTTAACTATTAACTCATTACCTTCTATTTTAACATTAATAACTCTATCAGGTAATATTACTGTATAAGAATTATCTTCTTCTATGTCATATCTAAATATTTGACCACATGTAATAGTACTATCTAAATCAAAATAATTATCAAGTTTAATAGTCATAGAAATCACCTAAGAATATTTTACCATAAAAAAAGAATAGTTAACTATTCTTTCTTAATTCAATAGCTTTTGTTACTACATCTTCTATTTGTTTAACTGAGAATGGTTTTAATAATATAGCAGCAACATTATAAGTTCTAACTTTACCAATTATTTCTGGTGCTTCTTCACCAGTAATAATACATACAGGAATCTTTTCTAATATACCTTTACCTTGGAAATAATCTAATACTCCAAATCCATCTACATTAGGCATATTAAGATCTAATAATATAGCTACTATTGTTCCTTCAGGCATAACATCTACCATATCCATAGCTTGTTTACCATCAGAAGCCATCATAACTTTATATTTATCTTTATAAACATGTTCTATTAAATTTCTAGTTATATTAGAGTCATCTACTACTAATATAGTTTTTTCACTAATAATTGGATTAAATGTTTCCATAATTACCTCCCTAAATATTTCTTTCCTACTTCTTCAAATTTATTTATTTCTGCTATAAAAGTACCAAAATTAGATGTTATAAAATCTTTATTACTTTCTTTACCAGCCATTTCATTAGCAAGCGCTATATCTATTAAAGAAACAAATCCTAAGTACTTAGCATCGCTTTTAATTGAATGTGATAAAATTCCATAGTTTTCAAAATCATCATTATTTCTAAATTCTAATAATTTATTTTTATTTTCATCAATTGTATCTAAGAATTGACCTAGTGTTTCATTATAGAATTCCATATCTCCGAGTAATTCTAATCCTCTATTAATATCTACACCATTATTTGTTAATATACTTGTATCCATATAACCCTCCGTTACTATATTTATTTTAACATATTTATATATAATAGTTAAAACTATTTACAAATAATATACAAAAGAAAAAGAAGAGTTATACTCTTCTTTTTTTCTTTAAAGTTTTAACTAAAACTTTAGCAGATTCTATATCATTCTTAGTAATATCAGTTTTACCTACATTTTCAAATAAGCCTCTTGCATCTGCATCAACTGTTGTAGCTAGTCCAGCCATTAACATAGCACCACCTATCAAAAAATATGCACTATAGTATGAGTATTCTTGACTAGGATCCTCATATTCTTTATCAGTTTTATTATAAATAGTATAGTATGCATATACATCGTCTAAATCTAAATAAGTATTATCTACTTCATATCCCATATCACTAGGTTCACCTAGCATAGCTTCTAAACTATCACTATTTGCATTTAAGAAAATAGTTTCATCAATCTTATCATTATAATAAGTATTATATGTTTTAATATATCCTTCATCTGATTCTAAACAACTATTATATAATTTTACTGAATTAGAATGTACATCAGGTGTTAATTCACTGGATATTTCATTACCATTATTATCTAATACTTTCTTTTCATAATAATATCTTCTAGTTGCTTCTTTACCAATGTTTAAAAAGTATCCTCCAACAGCAGCTACTGCAGTTGCAGGTGCTATAAAAAATATCATTTTTAATGCTATCTTTTTTGTTTTAGCTATAGCACTTTTTGTACTAATTTGAAATAAATCCTTTCTAGCTTCTTTTAGTTCTTTTTTAATTTCTTTTCCCATATTTCCTCCTCCAACCAATTATGTAGGTATAGAAAAAAAGACCCACATAATTAAATATTATGTGAAAGTCTTGTTCTTTATATATATTTTGTTTCCGAATTTTACTTGTGCTGACGAAAACAAATTACTTCATAGAAGTAGAACTACTCCCTTTCAACAATTATGATTATATCATATTTGTAAACTTTTGTAAAGATAATAAAACCTTAACACATATATGTTAAGGTTTAATTCATATGGCGTCCCCGACTAGAATCGAACTAGCGACCTATTGCTTAGGAGGCAATTGCTCTATCCTACTGAGCTACGAGGACATAAAAAAACTATACTAATTATAGCATAGTTTTTTTACTTTTTTTATCTTCTTGTCTAAATATTCTTAAAACATTTGAACCTTCTTGTTTTTTAGGTTCCTCAGTAGTTTCTTTAATTACTGTACCAAATGTTTTTTTAACTGGACTCTTACCTGCTTTTAATAAAGCTTTAATATTAGAAACATAATCTCTTTCAGCTTCTTTTACAAGTAAATAATCATTTATAGACATTAATTTATCTTGTTTAGGTTTTACTACAGGAGTATGAGTTCTATGTACTTTTTCAGGATGGAATAATGCATTAAGATTAGATCCTTCTTGTTCCCATACCTCTTGTTTTTTCTTTTGTTTTCTATATTGATGTATAGCTCTTTCAAATGGATTAACTATTAATTCTTCGATAGAATCACATAATTTATTCTTATAGAAATTAACTAAGAAATCATAATCACATTCTACTATAGCTTTATTCATAGCTTCATGATATTTAACTCTTTCAATAGTTTTAACATATACAGGAGGTAAACCTGCTCTCATAAGTAAATAGTTAACTAGTCCTCTTATAGCTCTACCATTTCCATCTGGGAATGGATGAATTCTAACTAGTTCTGCATTATATTTCATTAATTTAATTAAGAACTCATTTATTAATGTAGTATTCTTTCCATTAATAGAAACTATAAATGTTCTATTTTCTACTGGACAGTTACGAATAGTATCAGCATCTCTACATAACTCATCAAATACTCTATCTGCTTGTCTCATCATTCTAGGAATATACATAGGTTCTTCTAATTCTACTCCAGAGAATGGTAAATATGCCATTTCTCTTCTATAAGATCTAGCGTTTTCACCATCATCAAAAAATGAGAATAACTTTTCATGTAAGTCTGTTAATAACATACTACCATTAGAAGACTTTTCTTCATCTGAAATAATATATTTATACATTTCTTCAAGCCCAAGCATTTCATTCTTACCATGAATAGATAAATCGTTAACACCCTCTAATAAACTTTCATTTCTAACATAACTTTCTAAGAAGTTTTCTTCTAAGAATATGAACATATTATTAAAATAGTCTAATACGAAAAATTTCTTTAATAAGTTCATAGTATAATCATTAATCATATCAGCAACATCTAATGTTTCATATATTCTAGTATTTCTTTTATGAAGTTCTGTTAATAACCATTTTTTTTGCATTAAATAATGATTACATGTTTCAAGTAGACCATTAAAGTCTAAACCCATTCTATGTTCTTCTTTATAGAAATCAATATATCTTTTTAATTCTTCTAGACTATATCTACGATATATTTTTACATCATCATCAAAACAATCCATATATATCCCCTCTTTTTTTAAGTTTCTATATTATATTAAATATAATAAATTCTGTCAAATAAAAAGCCATATATAAATATGGCTTTAAATTATTTATATTGACAAGTATATCCTTCATTTTGAATTGCATCAAAGATTTCTTCTTTAGTTGTAACTTCTTTATCAAAACTATTCTTTAAAGCAGTATAATAATCATCTTTTATTCTACCAAGAATAATATACTTATTTCCTTCATCATATGTTCTTAAAGTTATCTTTCCAAACTGTTCTTTATACTTTTGTTTTAATACTATAATAAGTCCTGAAGTAACAGTTTTAGCAATCTTAAATGCTGGATTATCTTCATCCATTTCAACAGTACCTTTAACATATAAATCATTAACTTCATCATTATTATCAAATGACACTAAAATTTGATATGTAGATTTAATATATTCTTCATTTTCAACCTTAGAACAAACTATTTTAGATGTAGTTGCATTTTTATCATTTATACCTTTTTTCTTTTGATCATTAGTCTTTAGACCTAAACCTTTTGCAGTAATAAGATACTCTTTTTGTATGTCTAAAATTTCCTCAGTATCTTTTACAAGAAATTCATATTTTTGTGAGATTTTACTAGTTGTACTAACAACTGCTAATACTACTTCATCATAATATCCAAAATCATCAACATTAAATATCATTTTTTCATTTGATGAATATACTTTCTTATACTTTCCATTTTCTTTAACAAAGAATAATATTGTAGCATTATCAAACTTTGAAGATGTTAAAGAATCTGGTCCTAATTGTATATATGTTTTATCTGTATAAGAACTAGTATTAAAATAATAATAATTAATTGCTGCTGGTTCTACACTTCTATTAAGGAAATAACTACTTTTATTATAAGCTGTAGGTGCTTTTAAATTATAATGATTAGCAGGATATACAGGTTCACCATTTAAAGTTGGAATTAAAGCTTTATTATCATAATCACGAGTAAGGTTCTTTTCACCCATTCTTACCATTACTTTACCAAATGCACCAGATGAATTATCTTCTAAGTATTCAAGGGTATTTTCATACTTTCCAGATTGATGTAATATTTTTTCACCATTAGGGACTATATTTGCATAGTTATATGCAAATATATATGCAGGATAACCAATACTAGCAAGGCCATGTTCCTGAGTATATATTTTATCAATACTTGTTTCTGTACCCTCAATATACCATACAGCATGACTATTTAATATAGGTACATTTTTAGTTATTTTAGAAGCCTTTAAACCAGATAGATCTGCTGTTGTTTCAAGAGTAAATAAACCTGATTTACAATTACCATAAGAATTATTACCACAAATATAATGTTGATAATGATGGAATAATTCATGTCCTACTACAACCTTAGTATTATTTAAATTATCAAATGCAGTTGAAGAAACAACAACATATGGGAAAGCATATGTTGCTCTAGCAGTATCTAATTCCATATTATCATAACGAATATCAACTGCTTTAGCTAATAATTGATCACTAAAATACATAGTTTGACAATACCAAGCAGTAAGACCTGTAATATCTTTATCAGTATCTATTATATATATTGGCATAGCAGTATCTAAATATTTAGTATCTATACCATTTTTAGTTAATAATAGTGATACTGTTGGTTTATTCAATTTAGTGAATAAATCATATGTATCAATAACAGGATTAGAAACTTGTTCATATTTAAAATCATATCCATATTCACTTTTATAATATGAAACTACATCTTCTAAATAATTTGCTATTTTCTTAGCTTTAGTATTACTAATAGCATTTCTTCCATCAGTAGAATAATAAACAAGGAAATTACCATTTTTAGATAATTTAACATGGTCTAATTTATTTATACTACCACCATTTGTTTTCTTAACATTTTGAACTTCATATTTATATGTAGAATCATCTTCATATGAAACATCTTCTTTAACATCCCATATAACATCATCCATCATATAAATATCAAATAAATATTTTATTGTTTCATCTGATAAATCATTTCCCATTTCATTTGCTTTTTGAAACAAATAATTTATATCATTAAAATCATTATCTAAATCAGAATATGATTCATTAATTAATACTGGTTCTTTAATAGAATAAGCAAGTTGTTTAATATATTCATCTTTAGTTATTCTTCCATTATTTAAGTCGTCTTCTAATTTACCAGTTAAAGATTTATTATTAGTAATAATTGTTTCATCAACAAAAGGATCTTCAAAGTAAATAAACTTCTTATATAAGAATATTCCACCTACTATAAGACCTGCTATTAATAATATAATTATTAAAGCAATTAAACATCCTTTACCCTTTTTCTTTTTTGGTTTAGTATTTACTTCAAAAGTATTACCACAATTAGTGCAAAATTGTGCACTATCATTATTCTCAAAACCACAATTAGTACAATATTTATTCATTTAAACTCCTATAACTTAATAATACAGTATACTACAATACCTACCAATACCATTAATAATACTGCTACTACATAATCTATTATTTTTAAACTATTATCTAGTTCCATACCTTCTTTAACATTATCATCTTCATTAATAGAATCCATAGATTTAGAAAAGTTTTCACCATTTACTTGTCTTTTTATTATATTTCTATCATCTATTTTTAAAGTATTAACTAAATAATCTAATAAAAATTCATAATATGATTTTTCTTTTGGTACAAAATCATCAGTATATATTAGATTTTTAAAATCATATAAACTAACATATTTAACTTCACTTACTTCTTCTTTTTGTAACGTAAACTTTGTACTATTTTTTATTCTTCCTATAAAAGTATGAGCTAATGCATTTTTATTAGTAGATATATTTATTAACTTAATACTATTCTTATCTAAAGATACTCCTATTTCCTCTTTTGTTTCTCTTATAGCAGCATCTAATTCATTTTCTCCTACTTCAACATGTCCTGATGCAGAAAATTCCCATTTACCTGGACAATAAATAACATTATCTGCTCTCTTTTGAATTAGTATTTCATTATTTTCATTTAGTAATAATACTCTTACGGTTTTATAATAAAAATCAAGTTCTTCATTACTAAACATAGTAACAGGTCTAGTTCCTAAGTATTCTCCATCTTTTGTATATACATCTAATACTTTTTCCATATTAATCACCTACTTTAATAATTGCATTTAAAGCAAGTTCAGTCATTATAGTTAAACCTGTTTCTCTTTCTTCTGGAGTTACAAGTATATCTTCTTTTAATTGATTATCTACTACTGTAAGTATGCAAGCTGCATTAACATTAAATCTTTTAGCATTATAAAATATTACAAAGGATTCCATTTCTGCTACACCACAATCAAATTTTTCTCTAGCCATTTTAGCCATTATAGCTTCACCATAAAAATTATCTGATGTAAGTATTCTTGTCTTCTTTAAATTAATGTTTTCTTCTTTTGCTTCTTCTTCAATTACTTTATTTAATTCATCATTAGGATACATAATCTTAGTAGTATCCTTAGTCTCTTCATAAACATAATTAGACATAGAAAAACTACTAGTACCTAAAACTGTTTCTCTTACATCTATACCTTCAGAAATAGTTCCACATGTACCAATTCTAATAACATTTTTTACATCATATTCTGTGAATAATTCATAAGTATAAATACCTGCTGATGGTATACCCATACCATGAGATAAAACAGATATTCTCTTACCTTTATAGTATCCAGTAAAGCCTAACATATTCCTTGTGTTACAAACTTCTTTATAGTCTTCTAAATAAGTTTCTGCTATATGTTTTGCTCTTAATGGATCTCCACACATTAAAATATTTTCTGCAATATCTTCTTTATTTGCATTTATATGTAATGACATAATTACCTCCTAAAAAAAGCTAGTTTACTCTAGCTTTTACTACTATTCTTGCTTTACCACCATCTTCACAAGTAACTAAAGTAACATGATAACTATCAAATGTATTTAAATAACTTGTATCCTCAGGATTAACATTTCTAAGTACTTCATAAACAATGTAATCCATTTGAACACCTGAAGTATCAGTTATTTTAATAACGTCACCTGATCTTAAATTTCTTATATTATAAAAGAATATTGTACTTCCTCTAAAGTTATGACCTGATAAAACAAATCCACCTTCATTATTTACTTCAGTTCCATATGTTTTAACAATACCAACATTCATTGCTTTAGAAGTTTGT
Organism: Bacilli bacterium; assembly: GCA_017553685.1. GTDB lineage: Bacteria > Bacillota_I > Bacilli_A > RF39 > UBA660 > RUG13038. The sequence goes on from JAFZKH010000004.1 coordinate 17,576, forward strand.
TCCTTTATAATAACAGAACTAAATCTTATTTTAGGTATTTCTATTTTACCTACTATAGTAAATCCTGAATAACTAATACTACTAGATGTTTGAGTAGGTTCATCAGGTTTCTTTTGTTCTATTTTTATTTCATCTTCAAAAACATCTAAAGCCTTCTTTTCTACAGAAGCTAGTTTTCTTTCTTTAAAAGAATCAAATATCATAAGAAAAGAAACAAAATATAAAGCAAATATTAAAGCAAATATTACTATATTCATTACTTTCTTAAACATAATAACTCCTAATAACCTAGTTCTTTAAATGCTTTCTTTATATCTGTTTTATATTTAGATTGTTCAGTAGAACCTGAAATAATAATATTATTAACTTGAACTAGTTTTACATATCCACCTTTTGAATTAGTAACTACTATATAATCATCAGTAGATTTATAACTATATCCTTTTTGTTTTTTATAATTATCTTCCATATATTTTTTAGCAGTTTTTTCATCTTCAAATTCCATGAATAAGAATAAAGATCCCTCTTTAGATGCAGAAATATATCTTTCATATATTCCTTCATAAGATAATGATTTATCTGTTACAGAATAACTTAAATCATCACTCATTTTAGAGATAAATCTCTTATAAGTTATAGGACTAACATCCTTTTTACATGCACATAATAATAAAACCGATACAACAATTAATAATGTACATAAAATTCTTTTCATTCTTTTCATAATACATACTCCTCTATTATATTTATATAATAACATATTTTTTTAATAATATCTACTTAATTATACCAATTAATGTACCTGATGAAAGAAATGTTAAAGTAGCTCCTCCACCAGTAGATTTAAATGCATTATTAACACCATATTTATTAAACATATATGTTGTTTCTCCTCCACCAGCATATATCTTACTATCTAAGTTTTTAAGTATTTCACATAAAGATTTAGAACCATATTCATATTCTGAATCTTCAAATAATCCAACAGGTCCATTTATAAATATAGTTTTAGATTTTTCTAAATATGATTTAAATAATTCTATTGTTTCAGGTCCAATATCTAAACATTCATCATTATCATCTATTTCATTTATTAATCTATATTGTTTACCGTTATTTCTAACATATGCATCTTTAATTAAAACTATTTTTTCAGGATACTTTTCAAGTAAACTTATACAATAATCATAACTTTCTTCTTCAGTAAAAGCTTTACCTGTTTTATATCCTTTAGCAGCTAAAAATGTATATACCATTAATCCTGAGATTAACATATAATCACATTTATCTATTAAACTATCTATTAATTCTATTTTATCTGATACTTTTTTACCACCCATACAAACTGTATATGGTCTTTCATAACCATTTAATAATTTAGATAAATTATCTACTTCTTCACATACTAAGAATCCATTACAAGAAGGAAGTATTTTAGATATACCTGTAAGTGATGAACATTCTCTATGAGATACTCCAAAACCTTCATTAATAAAGATATCTCCGAATGATGCAAAATACTTTGATAATTCAGGATCTTCATTAGATTCTTTTTTATTATCTAAATCAAAGTATCTAACATTTTCTAGCATTACTAAACTATTATCATTTACTTCTTTATTAACATCATCTTCGTATGTAATAAATTTAACTTCCTTATTTAGTAGTTCTGATAATCTATCACATACTACTTTTAAACTATTATTTTTTAAATCTTCTGGAGATTTAATTCTTCCTAAATGAGATAAAATAACTACTTTACTAGCATTTTCTATACAATAATTAATAGTTTTTAAAGACTTTACTATTCTTGTATCATCTTTTATTATTCCATTCTCTATAGGAACATTATAATCACATCTTATAATTACTCTTTTACCCTTAATATTCATGTCTTCTAATCTTTTCATATATTATCACCTATCTAAATTATATCACAAAAAAAGGAAGCATTTGCTTCCTTATTTTACAACTATGTAAACAGCTTTTTGAATATTATTATTTGATGTAATAATTATTCTAGTTTCTCCTCTAGAAACACCTCTAACATTACCATTTCCATCTACTGATGCTATACCAGCATTATTAGATTTATAAGTTAATGTTTTATTAGTAGCATTACTAGGTAAAACAGATGCATTTAATGATGCAGTTTGACCTACATATAATGTTAATGAATCTACAGAACTAATACTTGTTACATTAACAGTTATATTAACTTCTGGTCTAGTAGTACCACCACTTGAACCACTTGATGATGATCCACCATTATTTCCTCCACCACTATTACCACCTGGATTTGGAGTTGGTTGTGGTTGTGGTGTTGGTTGTGGTGCAGGAGTACAATCAACAATACTATATGTTCTAGATGCTGTAGTTATATTACCAGATGAATCTTTACTAGAATAATCAATAGTATAAGTTCCAACTTTATTAATATTACCTTTATCAGTTACTACAACACCTGCTGTTATATTACCATCTATATCATCATATGATGTATATCCATAAACACCATTAGCACTTAAATCAGGTTTTTGACCTAAACAAATCTTTTGGAATGAATTTGGATTAGTAAATGTTATAACTGGAGGATTTACATCTTTATTTTCTACTTCACCCTCTATAACAACTACTTTTCTTTCTTTAGTAGCAGTATTTCCTGCTTTATCAGATACTGAATAAACAAGTTTATATTCACCTAGTTTAGATGTATCTACAGTACCCTCAACTTTTATATTCTTAGTTATATTTTTATCTACATTATCTGTAGCAGTTGCTCCAGGATCTACAAATTCAGAATCTTTAGCAACAGTCATTGGATCAGCTCCTAGTAACTTAATCTCTGGAGCTTTAGTATCATTTTCTGTTTGTGTTACAGTTTTATTTTCAATACCAGTTTCTGTAGAACCATAGCCATCAGTTACATATAGTTTTTTACATTTAATATATGTTTTATAAGATACATTATTATTAATATTTTTTGCAATTACATATCCATCACAATCATCCATATTAGAGTTAAAAACATATTTGTTTTTTAAAGCACTTATTGGTATTTTTCTATATTCATTTTCTTCTGTTAATTCTATTTCCTCATTAGAAATATAGTTAGGAGCAGCATTATTAATTTGGCTCTCTAATACTCTATATTTCTTTGTCATAGAACTTCTATGAATAAAAATTGAAAGTATAACTATTGCTATAATTGCTACTATAACTGCAATTATAATAATCCTAGTTTTCGTCCAAAATTTTTCTTCTTCCATATTACCTCCTACTGACTAATATAATTAGTTGTTTTATATTTATTACCACACTTTATATAAGCCTTTCTAGTAATATTATATTCCCCAGTATTATAATCTTTTTGACTAGTAGACTCTACATAACCATCACATTTATCTACTAATTTACTATCTGTATTAACAAAATTTCCATTAATTAATTCTTTAGCAGTTATTACATCTGTAGAACCATCTTTTATTTCAATATGTTTTACATTATAGTATACATTTGCAGAATTAACTAATATTTGTTCATATTCTTTATATGCATTATCTTTTGTTGCTATTTTAACTTTTATTACTATAAATACTACTAGAACAGCTATTACTACAAGTCCTGCTAATATAAGATGTAATCTTGTTATTTTCTTTTCTCTAAACTTTTTAGATTTAGATTCAGTAGTAACATTACTTCCATCTTTAGAACCCTTAATTAGTAACATTATTCTATCTTTAAAATTCATAGTCTTTCCCCTATGTATTCAAGTACTCTTATTAATTGTGAAGTATATCCATTTTCATTATCATACCATGCACATACTTTTACTAATCTTTCAGTATCACTTTCAATTATTTCAGTAAGTGTTGCATCAAATATTGATCCTACTGCTCTACCTACTATATCAGATGAAACTATTTCTTCATCACTATATGCAAATGATTGATTAGCACTCTTTTTCATTAATTCATTTATTTCTTCTTTAGTAGGTTTCTTTTCTAATACTAAAGTAAGTTCTGCTATAGAACCAGATACTGTTGGAACTCTAAATGCACTTCCATTTAATTTCCCATCTAATTCTGGTATAACAATACCAATTGCTTTAGCAGCTCCAGTAGATGTTGGAACTATATTAGAAGCAGCAGCTCTAGATCTTCTTAAATCACCTTTTTTATTAGGTAAATCTAATAAACTTTGATCATTTGTATAAGCATGAACTGTATTCATATAACCTACTTTAATAGTATAGTTATCATTTAATACTTTTAATACAGGTGCAATAGCATTTGTAGTACAAGAAGCAGCTGAATATATATTTTCATCTTTATTATATATATCTTCATTAACACCATATACTATTGTATTAATATCTTTATCTGATGGAGCTGATATTAAAACTTTTTTAGCTCCAGCAATTATATGTTTATTAGCTTTTTCTCTTGTTTTAAATATACCTGTACATTCAAGAACTATATCTACATTTAATTCTTTCCATGGTAAATTTTCTGGATCTGGTTCTTTACAAATCTTTATCTTCTTACCATTAACAGTAATACTTTCCTCATCATAACTAACTTCTCCATCAAATACTCCTTGTGCAGTATCATATTTTAATAAATATGCTAATGTCTTAGGATCAGTTAAATCATTAATAGCTACTATTTCAATTGTACTAGTAGTCATAATCCTCCTAAGTGCTAGTCTTCCTATTCTTCCAAACCCATTTATTGCTACTCTAATCATATTAACCTCCTATTTAAATATACTATTTCCAATAAATTCTCTAATAATCGAATCTCTAGGTATGTTTTCACTAGATATTGGTAGTACTAACTTAAGTAAGTTAAGTAATCTAACAACATCTTTATAATTTTCATCACTTTCATCTACTGCATATAATAATGGTTCAGCATATGTTTTTAATATACTAAGTTCATATACTAAAGTTGTATTAAATACAGCATCTGCTTCTTCCCCATATGGGAAAACATTCTTTTCTTCACCTTCTCTAACAGATGGCCAATTATATAATGTTTCAGAGGCATTATATCCTCTTGTTTCATTATCTCTAACCATTCTTCTAAGAAGTCTTACATCAGTCATTTTAATTCTATTGTGATTATCTAATGTAAGAATTGGAAGTGGAGATACATATACTTTATATTTATATCTACTACTAATATTCTTAGTAAGTTCATCATTTAATGCATGAAGTCCTTCTATTAAAAGAATATCGTTTTCTTCTAATTCCATTGGTTCAGTAATGTACTCTGGTTCACCAGTAATAAAGTTATATGTAGGACATTTAACCTTTTCACCACTTAATAATTTTTCTAGATGTTTATTAAATAATTTAGTATCAACTGCTCCTAAACATTCAAAATCATATGATCCATCTTCTCTTTTAGGAGTATCTTTTCTAGCTATAAAATAATCATCTATAGACATAGTTTTTGGATTTAAACCAAATGTTTTTAAGAATAAGCCTAACTTCTTAGATGTTGTTGTTTTACCTGATGAAGATGGTCCTGATATTAAAACAATTTTAGATTTTCTATTATTAATATCTTTTGCAATCTCATATAAATCATTATTTTGATGTAATTCAGAAAGCATAATAATATCATTAATCTTATTATCAATAATAGACTTATTTAAATCACTAACAGTATTAATTCCAATATTAGAACAAAATTCATAATACTCTTCAAACTCATCAAACATTTTCTTTCTATGTTTATAAGTTAATTTAGGATTATAAATATTTCTAAATAATAGAACAAAACTATTATTATCTAAATAATGTAATTTAAAATCATTTAGGTATCCTGTAGATATTGGTAAATTATAAAAATAATAATCATATACATTATCTAATTTATATAAATTAATATTAGTATTAGTATTATATTTTAATAATTCTACTTTATCTAAAATACCTCTATCAGAATAATACTTAATGGCTTCTTTTCTATTTATTAATAACTTATCAATAGGAATATCAACATCTATTATCCTATTCATTTCTCTTGTTACTAATTCTAGATCTTTTTCAGTAATATCATTACATTTAATATAAACACCTTTATCTAATGCATGTATTACTTTTATATCTTTGTTAAATTTATCATTAAATATTTTAACTAAAATAAATACTAGACCTAGTTCATATACTTTATTACCTGTTGAAGAATTTCTATCATAGAATTTAACATCACAAGATGTCATAACAGGTGTAGATAATTCTGATAGAATACCATTTATTTCACCTATTATTATTTTATCTTTAAAATTCTTTTGAAATCTTTTAGATATTTCTAGTAATGTTGTTCCTTTACTAAAAGCATATTTTTCACCATCAATTTTTACTTGAATGCTAAGCATACTATCACTACCTTTTTACCCTATAATCATTTTATCATATTATTGTCAAAATAAAAAGGTGTTATAAACACCTTTTTGTTAATTAAGTATATATTTACTGTTAACTGTAATTACATATCTAAATGCTTTATTTACAGGACTAATACTTGTAATTCCTACTGATGAAGAATTTACATCAACATATCTAATATAATTAGTAAAATCATTAGTTACATTACCATAAGTATTATATTCTGTAGGTATATTTACAGCAGTTTGTAAATAATAATCTTTATTACCTAGTAACCACGATACATCAGATAAATTCATAGCAAGTATACCATTAAATTCTTCTTCTGTTAATAATCTAACTTTAGAAGTTACATATTGATTTGATGTACATGGTTCATGATCTTTTAATGCTCCACCATGAGAACCATTAACTAGTCCAGAAGCATCATCACAAACTATATTATCTTCAAATATAGATTTAGCACTTTCTATTTGTGAAGTTGTATTAATATTTAATGAACTAAATTTATATACACTTGTATCACTAAATCCACCATTATTAGTAGCAGAATCAGCATCTAATAATAATGTTAATGTTTGATTATCTCCATTAGGAGTAGCATTTATAACATGCCAATTTAAATTAGCATATTCTACTTCTTCACCAACAACATATATATTTTCACTATTATAAATTGCATCCTTTGAGATAGGAGTAGGATCTTCTTCTTTAATATCTAGAGTTACTGTATTAAGGAATGAACCTGCTTCTTCTCTACTAGGCATATTAAGAGCAATTTGTGCAAATATAGCTTCACCAGGTCTAATAATTCTATTTTGGAATGAAGTGTTTTGTAATCTATCATCTACCATTACCCATCCAGCATTATATGGATCACTTGAATCAAATACAAGTCCATATGGGATATCTTCATATATGTTTTCTACATATCCTGCTACTTGAGAATTATTAATTATTTCAAATCCATAATATACTTTTAAACTAGCTTTTAAACTATTTCTAACACTAAGTAATACTTTAGATTCATTATTATAAGTTTTAGTATCAGTAATACCATTATAGTTTAAATCTACTTTAGTAATATATTTTTTAATAATCATACCAAATGGTTTTCTATTAATTAATCCAAGGTCTAAATTCTTAGCCTCATTATTAGTAATTAAATCTATACCATCGTGTGAATATGGATCATGTTTATTAGTTATTTCTGCAATACCATCAGATATCTTATAAGCATCTGAATCTTTGTCAGTATCTTCAGTAGCATATCTTAATGCTAAATCATAAGAATCACTATCATAGTTAAATCTAAGTTTATAGAATCCTTTATCTAAGTTATCAAATGTATATATACCACTATCTAATGTTGTCTTTTCTGAAACTAATTCAAGTTCTGCATCATCTACTATTTTATATAGTGTTACAGGTACATTTGCTAATGCAATATCATTACCATTTTGTACACCATCTTCATCTACATCTATAAATACTTTACCAGTTATTTTTCTATTAATAACTTCATATTTAATAGTATTAGATTTAATAGGCATATATGTTTGAGAACCACCTACTACTTTAATAGCATAACTATCAGAATAATTATTACCTGTAGTTCTAATAGTTACTTTAATTGGACTCATAGAACTATGTGCAGGTACATTAATATTTGTTATTTTTAATGCAGTTATTTGTTTATAAATACCTTCATTAAATAATTCCATACATTCAGTATATTCATTTTCTGTATCATTAACTTCTTCATTAACTGTTTGTGAATTATCATAAGTACAATATACTTTTGCACTACCAAGATTTTCTCCATCTAAATGAACTGTATATTTACCACTAAATGAAGAACCTTTATCATCTCCAGTAAATGGTAATACATTTAATACTATATAATCATTTATATCAGCGTTTGTATTATTATATGCATTAATTGTATAACTAAATTCTGAATCTTTTTCTATACTTGTTGGAGTATCATTAGCAATTGATAAAACCATATTGTTAATACCATTACCATATAATGTTAAAGCACTCCAATCAGAAGCAGCTACTTCATTATTAATATTAGTTACACTAGCAAGTGAACTAACAACTATTTCATTAGCATTACCAGATAAATCAGATGATAATATAGCATCAAAATAAATATCTGTTACTGCTTCATTTGGTTTAGTACATGGAACAATAAATTTAAGTGTAGTTCCATTAGGAGTTGGTATAACCTCTATTGGATTAACATTATAATCATTTGGAAGATATGTTAATGTTTTTGGTATATCAACTATTACAGTTAATTCTTTAATAAACCAAGTATCATCTGCACCAGCATTTAATGCCATATCTTTTAAGTTAGTAGCAACTTTAAAGTGAATAGTTTCATTATCCACAGCATTAAAGTTAGTTTTCATTTTGCCATCTTTATTCTTATTAGTAACCATTACATTTTGTTTTAATTCAATATTAACTATTTTTAAACTATCACCATTATTATTTGGATTAGTAATTATATCACTAGGATTATCATTATTAATTACTCTTGGTGAATAATATGTAATAGCATTATCATAATCAGATGACATAGCTAATGCATTTACTTGATATTCTCTTGTTATATCATTTACATTTCTAATTTTAAGTTTAGTCTTTATAACTACTTTTACATCACTTGGAAGTTTAATACCATCCTTAGTTTGAACAATCATTTTAGATAATACTATTTCTTCATCATTAACTGAAGCATCACTTAGTTTATTATAAACAGTAGGACTATTTTCAGTAATACATGGTCCACCATATAAATTCATAATTTGATTAGTATTATAATTTGATAAATTATTACTAATAGTATTACATCCATTTTGAATAGTAGTTCTATCTTCTTCTTTAATTCTAGTATCTAATGTAGATGCTGTATAATTAGTATTTTTAAAATCTCCATTAATAAACTTAACTTCAAAATCATCAGCAGTTACATTATCACATTCAGTCTTTCCACAATATAGTTTAATTTCAATATCTTTATCACCATAAGGCATAAATCTATATGCATATGGATCAATCTTAATTACTTCTTTTAATCCTTGATTTGAATTAGAAGAAGAATAATTAAATGTTGTAATATATAATATTTCAGATCCTTTAGATTTAGAACCACCAGTTATTTTTGTGGTTCCATCTAATTCATATAAATCAGAAACTAAATTATAATCTTGATTAACATATGCAGTATTTACTGATGAAGCATTAGTACCATCAATAGTAGTAGTTCCACTAACTAAATCTATATTTGTACCATTAATACTTAAATTAACATTTATATCACTATTACCATCAGATGATGATCTTGGTGAGAATAAAGTTATTGCATAAGTACCTATATATGATTTATTAGTAGCACTTCCATCTGCATTACTTCCAGGATATCCATAAGTAGAACCATAATTACTAATAGTTAAAGTAAATGAATTATTAGTAATATTACTAGCAATTATACTTCCTGGTTTTCTAGTATTTGTAGTAGTAGGAGTTCCACCACTATATGGTAAACTTACTTTTACAGGATTAATAACACCTGTTTTAGAATCATTATATAATCTAACAAATTCAGGTTTAATAATAATATTTTCAGAACCAGATTGATTAAATGATCCATTTAATACTATTGGTCCAGATGGCATTGATTTACCTTTTTTATTTGTTTCAGAATAGAATCCTAAAACAAAATTCATATATCTACCATCTTTAGAATCTAGAGTTCCTTTTTGTGAATCTCCAGATACAAGTACTATTCCTAAATCAGCAGATTCAACACTTGATACTACAGTAGGCATATAGTTATAAAAATTAGCTGCTGTAGAATAATTGTTTGATTGTAATGCATCAAATCTATAATTATGTTTAGTTCCAGTATTACCTAAAGTAACAATATAATCAGAATCAGTATTAGTAGATTCTTCTATTTCAAATCTAGGATCTATTATTGTTCCATTAGGAGCACCAAGTACATAAATTGTAATTGAAGCAGTAGTTTTACTACCATTAATTTCATTAATATTTTTAATTTCATAAGTGTATGATGTAGCACCAGAACTACCCTTTTCTTCAAAAGCAACATATTTAGCTACATCTTCTGGAATAGTAGCAGTTATATTAATCACTTTATTTGAATAAGCAGTTAATCCTGTAGTATTAAGTAATTCATCTTTATTCTTAATGCCTAAATCAAAAGTATATGTAATTTTATCAAATGATCTAACTATAGCATTATCTTCATTTGAATCATTACCTGCAATATAACCACTTGTAACATGATAATTTGAAGTTTCATTATAGTTTAAACCATCATTTGAAAAACTTTCAGTTCCTGTTTTAATACCTGTTATTTCTGCATAACTTATACCTATTTTATTATCATCACTATTAGCTTTTATTGTATAAATAAAGAATACAATACTAGATAGTAAAAGGACAAAAGCAAATGCAAATAATATAAATTTCTTTTTAGATTTCATACACTCACCTATTTTCTATTATACTATTAAAATTATATCAAAAAAGAATGCTTAATTCAATATATTTAAGCATTCTTATTCTTATATCGTAATATTTTAGCATTATAACTCTTTTCATCATCAGGAGACCTATTAATTTTAATAATTAATTCTGTTCCTACTTCAATAGATGAATCATCACTATATACTCTAAACATTCCCTTTTCAGGAACATGAACATATATTTTACTTCCATTTCTTTCAACAACAGTTCCTTGAGATGTATCATGTAATTCTCTTTCATGTTCCTTACAACCAGAACATGTTTTTTCTAGTTTTTCTATTTTTCTATATTTTTCATTGAATTCATTACAAATTTCTTCAAGTTTATTTTCTAGCCTATTCATGTTCTCTAAAGAAGCATCAAATTCTTTATGATACATATCAAATAATATTAAGTTTTCTAAGTTTACAAAGGATCTTGTAGGAGAATTAACATGTGTAAATCTTTGAACTCCATACTTAAAGTGTCCCTTATTTTTAGATGAATAATAGCAACAATCTCTAGAAAGAATATCTGCTACTGCGGATTCATAAGGACTTGTATGAGGCAATTGATAATATGTTAGTATTCTATCAATTATAGTTCTTTTAACATAGTTAAAGTTGTTAACAGTATGCCATTCTTTTTTCTTAAATTCATCAGCTTTTTTATTAATTTCTGCTTTAGTAGGATATCTAAATGTTTTATAAATAAATGGTAATGTTAGGAAATGATTTGCTACTCTTTCATTAGCATAATCAATAATATTTACAAGTACACTATGCATACTATCAGATGAAGAACAGTTTTCTCCTATAAATGGTTCCTTTTTTACAAAACCGTTTATTACTTTTAATAAAACCATATCTCTAATATATTCAGGATTATATCCTTTTTTAGTAGAATCATAACCTGCTTCAAACATTTCATCAGCATCTCTAGTACATAAATTATCTTTAATATTTACTACACTATCAAAGAAATCATATGAAACACAATTACCATCTTTATCAAATTCAAGAGTAATTGTTTTTGCAAGTCTATCCTTTCCTTTAACAAATGAACATATACCATGAGATAACTTTTCTGGAAGTATATTTCTAGCATATCTAGCACCATGCATATATATTTTTTTAGCTCTTTTTCTTGCTTCTTTATATAAATGTGAACCTGGTTTAACATAATGTGCAGTATCTATTATATGAAAATAAAGCATATATCTTCCATTACCTATTTCCTCTACAGATAAAGCATCATCATATGTATCCATTCTTCTTGCACAATCTAAAGTAAATGCTTTTAATCCTCTAAGATCTATTCTATTAACCATATCTTCTGGATATACTTCTTTTGGAACACGTTCTGCTTCCATTAAAGCTTCATTAGAAAAACTAACATCATATCCATTAGCAGCTAATATTATTTTACCTTGAATATTATATTCACTAGCTTTTCCAATTACCTCTTTAAATGTACATTCATAAATATCCTCTTCAGCATTATATTCAGCATTAGCACTAAATACTTCATCGCCTTCTAAATGTATATTTTCAAAATCTTTAAATCTAAATTCTTCTAAACAGGGAAAACTAATAGGCCATGGTTTAATATCACCATTAATTTTCAAACAACTGAAAACTATTGGATTATTCTTTTTTTCAGTAATTAGTTTTATTTCTTTAGACTTATTATGATATAAAACAGTATCTCCAACATAAGCACCTGCTTGATGTAATTTTTTACCTTTAATAGATTCTCTCTTTTCCGCAAATTGAATAGCGAAATCATTATAACCATTTAGTATAACTTCACCAAGTTCATAATCATTAGACTTAAGTCTATACATATTCTTTTTTCCATCTTTTGATATTGTACCATCTAAAATCATTCTATTTAAGGCATCTCTAATATGCCCTTTTTGTTTGTTAGAAGTAACCCCAAGATACGAAAAAAGAGCGCTCTCATGTGCGGCTCTATCCTTGCTTTGTAATAAACAACTAATTATTTTATCTTTGTATTTTTTAGAAGTATTGCTTTTTCCCATAACCCTGCTCCTGTATTATCTTAATTTCATTATAAAACTCCAAAAAAAAAATTACAATATTAAATTGTAACTTTTTTATTATTTTAAAACTTCTAATAATTCAGCTTTTTTCATTGAAGTATAACCTTCAATTTTCTTTGCTTTTGCTAAATCTTTTAATTCAGCTACAGTTAGTTTAGATAAATCTACTTTTTCTTCTTTTTTAGTTTCTTTCTTTGTTGTTTCTTTCTTTTCTTCTTTCTTTGGTGCTTCTTTTGTAGTTTTAGTTACTTTTCCGTTTAATGCATCTTTAGCTTCTTTAACTAATGCTGAGAAAGCTTTAGTATCAGAAACAGCTAATTCAGCAAGCATTTTTCTATTAATAGAAATACCTGCTTTATTAAGACCATCTATGAATTTAGAATAACTAATTTCGTTATTTCTACATTCAGCATTAATACGAGTAATCCAAAGTTTACGAAAATCTCTTTTCTTTTGTCTTCTATCTCTATAAGCATATACTCCAGAATGCATTAATTGTTCTTTAGCAGTTTTATATAATCTATGTTTAGAACCAAAATATCCTTTAGCATTCTTAAGAATCTTTTTATGTCTAGCTTTAGTAATTTTTGCTGTCTTAACTCTTGCCATGATTTACCTCCTACTTTAATGTGTCAATTATTCTCTTTAATCTCTTTGAATCAGAGCCTGATAATTGACCTGCCTCTCTTAAGTGTCTCATTCTCTTTGATGAATATCCAGTTGTTAAGTGGTTAGCTCCAGCTCTCTTAAAAGTAACAGAACCACTATTTCTTACTTTAAACTTTTTAGCTGATGCCTTATGTGTTTTAATTTTATTCTTAGCCATAATTTAATTCCTTCCTTCTTATTTGTTTGGTGAAATCATTACGTACATAGTTCTAAATTCCATAGTAGGTTCATTAGTATTTGTACCATAATCTTTCACTGCTTCAATGAATCTATCTAATACATCTTTACCAAGTTCTGGGTGAGCCATTTCTCTACCCTTAAATCTAACTACTGCTTTAATCTTATGTCCTTTTTCTAAGAACTTAACAGTTTGATTAACTCTTGTATTGAAATCATGAATATCTATCTTAACAGATAATCTAATTTCTTTTGTTTCAGCAGATGTACTCTTTTGTTTCTTTAAAGCCTCTTTTTGTTTTTTATTTCTTTCATATTTAAACTTATTGTAATCCATAAGTTTACATACTGGTTTATCACTATTTCCATTCATTTGAACTAGATCAAATCCAGCTGCGTTAGCTAGTGTAAGAGCATCTTGTAAACTCTTAACTCCAAGTTGTTCCCCACTAGGACCAATGACCATAACTTCCTTAGCAGTTATTCTTTCATTGATTAATAAATCATCATTCTTTGCTATGACAAAGCACCTCCAATAAAAAAGTAGATACATCTGTATCTACCTAAAAAGCACTATAATTAATATTATTGGCCTTTTACCTATCGCTTTAAGCAATCAGGTGAGATACAAATCTTCTTTCCTTTTTTCAAAACTACGTGAATATTATATATTAATTATATATATTTGTAAAGACTTTTTTTACTTTTTTCTTACATAAGATAAAAGTCTAAATATTTCTAAAATTGATGATAATAAGCCTGCTATATAAGTAAATCCTGCAGCATGTAGCATCTTCTTAACACCCTTTGTTTCACTTTCATCTATTAATCCTAGTCTAATTAATTCTTTTCTAGCTCTTCTTGATGCATCAAATTCAACTGGAATAGTAACTAATTGGAAGAATATTGCAAAAAACATTAAAGCCACTCCAATATATACTAAACCTGTAATAGATGCTAAGAATCCTATAGCTAATGCTATATAACCAATAGTATTTCCAATACTAGCTATTTTAGCAACACCATTTCTAACTCTTATTGGTCCATATCCTTCTTTATATTGAAGTGCATGTCCACATTCATGAGCAGCTACTGCAATAGCAGCTATAGTTTTTTCATCATATACTGAATTAGATAATCTAATCTCTCTTGTACTATTATTATAGTAATCTGTAAGAGATCCTCCTATTTGTCCTATTTTAATATCATCTAAACCATTATTAGATAGTATTCTTTTTGCTACTTCATATCCGGTAACACCTTTTTCATTTTCTATAGCAGAATACTTTCTATTAACTATTCTTAAAATAATACTTGCAAGTGCAGTAATTGCTAATGCTACATAAAAACATAGCATTCCTGTACTATTATAAACTAACCCTGAATAATAAGAACTTTCTACTCCCATATTATTATAGTCCCTTCTCTAGTATCTTTAATTGTTACTCCAAGAGATTCTATTTCTCCTCTAATTCTATCAGCATTTTCATAATCTTTATTTAATTTATAATTATTTCTTTCTTCAATAAGCTTATTAACTTTTTCTTCTAGTTCTTTATCTACTTCTACTTTTTTAATAAGATCTAATGATAATACTTTATCAAAAGATTCAACTAATTTTAATTTAGTAGAATTAGATATTTCATTATCCTTTAATACATCATATAAAACAGTTAATGCATTAGCAGTATTTAAATCATTACTAATTGCTTCCTTGAATTTATCATTATATTTATTAAAATCATCTTCATTATAATTGTTATCATCAACTATATTACTGATTCTAGTTTTTAATTTATTATATGTATCTTCATTTTGATCTAATGCATCATATGTAAATACTAATTGTTTTCTATAATGAGAATTTAAACACATAAATCTATAACTAAGAGGATTATATCCTTTAGATTTTAGTAAATCTAAAGTAAGAAATTCACCATTAGATTTACTCATCTTACCAGATTCATCATTTAAGTGTTCACCATGTACCCAGTAATTACACCATTTATGTCCTAAATAACTTTCACTTTGTGCTATTTCATTAGTATGATGTGGAAAAATATTATCTACACCACCACAGTGAATATCAAGATGTTCTCCTAAATTTTGAATACTTATTCCAGAACATTCAATATGCCATCCTGGATATCCATATCCCCATGGAGACTCCCATTTAAGTTCTTGATCTTCAAATTTAGATTTAGTAAACCATAATACAAAATCTGCTTGATTTCTCTTTGATGAATCTTCTTCTACACCTTCTCTAACGCCTACTACCATTTCATCTTCTTTATGATTAGTAAGTTTATAATAATCATCTAGTTTTGATGTATCAAAGTATACATTTCCACCAGATATATATGCATATCCATCATCTAATAATTTTTGTATCATTACAAAATAGAAATCTATATTATCTGTTGCCTTAGAAACTATTTCAGGCCATTTAATATTTAAACTGTTTGTATCATTTTTAAAACATTCTGTATAATAGTCTGCTATTTCAAGAACAGTTTTATGTTCTCTTTTAGCACCCTTAAGCATCTTATCTTCACCAGAATCTGAATCAGAAGTTAAATGACCAACATCAGTTATATTCATACATCTTTTAACATTGTATCCTACATAGTTTAATGTTTTTTCAAAAATATCTTCGAATATATAAGTTCTAAGATTACCAATATGTGCATAATGATATACTGTAGGTCCACAAGTATACATAGTTACATTATTACCATTATATGGAATAAAGTCCTCTACTTTTCTTGTCAATGTATTATATATTTTCATAAATGTCACCTTCTTTAATAATTTTATCATAATTAAACAAAAAAAAGAACACTTAAGTGTTCTTTTAAAATCTATTATTTCTTAGACTTTTTAGATTCCTTTGCTTCTTCTTTTGCTTCTTTTTTTACTTCTTTAATTAATTTTTTATTATGATCTAATAATGCAAGAATTACTAAACCAATAATTATTATTGAAACAATAATAGCAAATAAACCGAATCCTTTAGTAGCAATTGATAAAATTACAAGAGCAACTAAAAGTACGATTAAGAAGAATTTCCAAATATACTTCATCCAATCTTTGTAAGATACATCTGTATATCTTAAACCAAAGAATACAAGAATACTTGTTGGTGAGATTAATAGTACTAAACTATAAATGGCTTGGAATATAATAGCTAAAGCTGCTTCATATCCAGTTGATGAAGTAGTATAGCTTACTCCTGATAATGCAAATTGTGATGCATATGTATAATCAGGATAGAATAATCCAGTCACACCTGATATAACTGATGAAGTAAATAGATTAATTTTTTCACTAAATGCAGTTACAAATGTATAGTAAACTCCAGAAGTATATAGGTTAATAAATACTATACCAGCTAGTAATAGAATTACTATATATGGAATAGATTTTCTAAATGCTATGCCAAATGCATTAATTACTTCATTAAATTTAACTCTATAAATAATAGCAATTACTATAGTAACTACAAATAATAATAATGCTAAATTATGAAGTTCAAATGCACCAAATTCAACTATTTCATTTCCAACAATTGAATTGAAAATAGAAACGTTAGCAACTTTTGCACTTTGAAGTGTTTCTAGGAATTTACTA
Source organism: Bacilli bacterium (assembly GCA_017553685.1). Classification (GTDB taxonomy): domain Bacteria; phylum Bacillota_I; class Bacilli_A; order RF39; family UBA660; genus RUG13038. Next base: position 35,062 of record JAFZKH010000004.1, read on the forward strand.
AATCCATCGAATCCAAAATATTCACCCCAAGGAACAAATCCAAGAACAACTAATACTAGAAGAATTCCCATTATAATTTTTAATGGTAATGTTTTTGAAACGTTTTCTTTACTAAGATCAACCTTTTCTGGTTTTTTATTAAATACTAAAATAAATGCAAGTAATGCAAGTAATAAAACTAGTGTTAACACTATTTTATATAGTAAATTGTCAGTAACAGTTAAATTTAGTATTTGGTTATTATAATATGTATGTAATGATCCGGCATTACCAATAATAGTAGCGCCTATAGTAGCAGCAATAGCTGCTCCTCTACCATATCCAAGTTTTCTTATTACAGAAATAAAGAATGGTAGTATAAATAAAGCTACATATATTTGACCAGTAACAGCTGATAATATTCCAAGAATAAATACTACAAGTGCTATAAATAAAGTTTTTCTCTTTGAAAATCTTCTAGCAACTGAAGTAACTAATCCGTCATATTTTTCAGTCTTATCTAATATAGCATAGAAAAATCCAACAGTTAAAATATATACTATAGTTGTAATGAATACACTTAATGATGTTAAACCATTAAAGAATGTATCAGTTAAAGCAACTGGCATAATAGTATCTTTTGAAACTTCTCCATAACTAATAATAGTACCTGGAACAAAATAACTAATAATAACTGTAAATAATATTACAATTCCTAAAATTTTAAATAAATTATATTTTTTCATAATTATCTCCTCCTATTTTATGAACTCTAGTATTACCTTCTTAGTTATTCACCTTTATCCTCCTATTAGAAATTATAACACTATTAAAAAATAAAAAAAAGTAATTTTTAAAAATTACTTTTTCTTTTATTTATTATTTGGTCTCATCATTGGGAATAATACTACATCTCTAACACTAGCAGCATTATATAGTAGCATCATTAATCTATCTATACCAACACCAAGTCCACTTATTGGTGGCATACCTTGTTCCATTGCAAGTAAATAGTCTTCATCTAAATCCATAGTTTCATCATCACCTTGAGCTTTAGCTTTTAATTGATCTTCAAAGTTAGATCTTTGAACTTCTGGATTAACAAGTTCTGAATATGCATTACATATTTCTGCACCTGCAATAATTACTTGGAATACATCAACAACTTTATCATTATCATCATTTCTTCTAGCAAGTGGTTTTAATACTGCTGGATAATTCCACATAATTGTTGGTTCAAATATATTTGCTCTAACTAATCTCTTATAACAGAAATCTATTAATTGAGCTAATGAATTACATTCTTCAAGATCAGCTTTAGTAAACTTACCTGATTCAATTATTTTAGTTCTTAATTCTTCAGGATCTTCTATATTAATGAAATCAAATCCAAGTTCTTTAGTTAATGCTTCAACATAGTTTACTCTATCCCATTCTTTTCCTAAATCTATAGTTCTATCTCCTACTTGAATTTCAGTAGTACCCTTTAAGAATTCAGCAGTACTTCTCATGAAGTCTTGGAAGAATTTAATATTATCTTCAAAATTCCAATAACAAGCATACCATTCAATTTGAGTAAATTCTTGTAAATGTTGAGGATCCATTCCTTCATTTCTAAAACATTTAGCAACTTCATATACTCTTTCATACCCTGCAGCATTACATTCCTTTAAATAACACTCTGGTGCTATTCTTAAATTACAATCAATATCTAATGCGTTATGATGTGTAAAGAATGGTTTAGCTGATGCTCCAGAAACTGCAGTTTGAACAATTGGAGTTTCAACTTCTAAGAATCCATTTTCTGCCATGAATCTTCTTAAGAAATAATAGAACTTACTTCTACCTAAAAATAATTCTCTAGAATCTTCATTCATAATTAAATCTACATATCTTTCACGATACTTAGTTTCAGTATCTTGAAGTCCATGGAATTTTTCAGGAAGTGGTCTTAGTGCCTTACCTAGGAATGTGAAATCATGTACTTCTAATGATTTTTCACCAGTTTGTGTAGTAATAATTTCACCCTTAGCTCCTATAAAATCTCCAGAGTCAAAAATCTTTTTAAACTCTTCATATTTTTCTTCACCAAGTACATCTTGTCTAATTTGTAATTGAATATTAGCTTCTATATTTTTTATTTTAACGAAAGATAATTTACCCATCTTTCTCATGAAACCTATTCTACCAGCTATAGAAACATCTTTTGTTCCATCTGCAAGTTCTCTTGCTTCTTTAATAGTATGAGTAGTTTCATATTTATCTGGATAAGGTCTTTCTACTAATTTTAATTTTTCTCTTCTAACAATCTCTTGTTCAGATAATTCTCTCATTTTTTCCACCTCTTTAATAAATAAATTATAACATACTTTCTTTATAATTTATAAGTATTTTTTCAAGTTCTTCCTTTGTTTTACTTTGAAATATAGCATTTTTTACAGATGAAGAACCTTTCATGCCTTTTAAATACCATGCAGCATGTGTTCTCATTTGTAAAATTGCTTGATTCTCAGGTTTTATTTCAAGTAAATAATTCATATGTTTTAAACATAAATCTATTTTGTCTATATCAGAAATGCTATCTAATTTTTTACCTGTTTTATAATAATAATCTAGTTCTTTAAATATAAATGGATTACCAAGAGCACCTCTTCCTATCATTACTGCATCACATCCAGTTTCTTTTTGCATACGAATAGCATCATCAACTGTCTTAATATCTCCATTACCAATAACAGGAATACTTACTGCTTCTTTTACATCTTTAATGATAGACCAATCAGCTAATCCTTCATAGCCTTGTGCTCTAGTTCTTGGATGAATAGTTATTGCAGATGCTCCTGCTTCTTCAATAATTTTTGCTACTTCTACAGCATTAATACTATTTTTATCCCACCCACTTCTTATCTTAACTGTAACAGGACAAGGAACTGAATCTACTACTGCTTTAACTATTTCTTTTATCTTTTCAGGATTCTTTAATAAAGCAGATCCAGCTTGTGCTCTAACAGCTACTTTAGGTACAGGACAACCCATATTAATATCTATAATATCTGGTTTCATTATTTCATATACTTTTTTAGCAGCTATAACAAAACTTTCTTTATCAGAGCCAAATATTTGTTGTGCTATAGGTCTTTCTTTTTCATCCATTTTAAGCATAGAAAAAGTTTTTTTATCACCATACATAATAGCTTTATCAGAAACCATTTCTGCAAAAACTATACCTGCTCCCATTTCTCTACATAACTTTCTAAATGCACTATCACATACACCAGCCATTGGAGCTAAACAAATATTATTCTCTATGTTTACATTTCCAATTTTAAACATTTCTTTCACCGGTAATATAATACTATTTTTTACTGCAAAATACAACTAATCTTTTTTGATTATCATTTGTACAAGTTATTAGTTTTAATCCTTCTTTATTAAAAGTAGAACTATCATCAATACTTACTATTTTTATATTATCCACAGTATATATATATTCTTGTTTAAAATTACTAAGTATAATTTCATCACCAATATTTAAATTATATAATTTATGAAATACATATTTATTATTATGACCTGAAAGAATTATATTAGAACCTCCTATTGGATCAGATAAATTATGCATAGAAACTAGATTCTCATTTATAGCTTTATCTCCCTTTTTAATTACATTTTTATAATTAAATTTAGGTATATAAATATATCCTTCATATATAGAAGATCCTTTAGATAATAATATGTTATCTACTCTTTTTTCTATCCTATATTTATTATACGAGGGAATAAATAATATAAATAATGATAAAACAAGTAATATTTTAATGATTCTTTTTAACATAGATTAATCCTAAAACATCTAGTATAAGTAATATATAAGGCCATACTTCTTTTGAAGTACTAGTAATTGGCATAATAGTTTTATCATTATTTATAGTAAGAGTTCCTGTGCAATAATTATCATTAACTTCAAACTTAACTAATTTATTATTTAATTTATATCCATTTTCTACACTTGTTTCCTTAATATAATATATTCCATAGTTTAATTCTAATTTGGCTTCACCATTAATAGTATTACCTTTATATATTACGTTCATATTACTATCATATACTTCATAAGAAGTATTAATCCTATTATCTAATTCATCTGATGATATAAATGTTATTTCACATAGTATTTTTTTATTTACTATATCCACATGTTTAATAACTATACTCTCTTTATCATTATTATATTTTAAAGATACATTATATACTTTATTATCTAATTCATATCCATAATTAGTTTTAACTTCCTTTAGAGTATAATTACCTAAAGGTAATTCTTTAGAATAATCATATTCGTTTTTAGAAGTAATTATTTCATCAACCTTATTATTATTTTCATCATATATTTCAAATTTAACATTTTCTAAAAAAACTCCATCTTCATTAGTTTTTCTTATTTCTACTTTACCTTTAGTTTTTTCATTATAGAAATCTATTTCTTTATTAGAGGAATCTTCCTCAATAGAAAACTTTAACTCATTTGAATTAATATAATATCCATTTGAGGCATTTATTTCCTTAATAGAATAATCTCCCGGACCTAATCTTAATTCTATATATCCATCTTTAAATTCATATTCTTTATCATTAATGAGTATTTTATTACCGGAATCATTTATCAACTCATTAGTTTCTTTATCTCTTTTATTAATTCTTACTTTTACTTTTTCTACTTTAATAATAAATTTACCACTAGGTACATCAGGCATTTTAAATGTAGCTAAATCTTGTGTTGAACTATCTTCTCTATCATATACTATAGTTCTATCATAACCATTTTTAATAGGATTTAAATATACCTCATAAGTACCTAATTTATCTAATTTAAAAGTAATAGAATTCTTATCTCTAGTAAAAGATAAATCACTTGATATTTCATATAGTTCTAAAATACCATTACTATCTGTAAATGTATAATTATCTGTTGTATATAAAGTATTAACAGAATTATTTAATGATGGCATTCTTTTATATAAAGATACCATTCTAAGTATTTCATTCTTTTCTTTAGAAATATCTATTACTGGAGTACTAGAATTATTACCTGTATGCCATACTATATCTTCATCTTTAGAAAGTCTCCATATTAATTCTTGAGTAGCCATATAATATTCAATACTATTATGATTTTTAAAACCATATCCATAATAAGCATATAATTCCATCTTTCTTTTTGCATCCTCTGAATAACCTGAAATACTCCAGTTATCATAAGAATTGTAATTATCAAAATTAATACTTGTTTCTGGTTGAATACAGTATGCTAACTTACCATTAGCATAATTAAATTTTAATTGTCCATATGAAAATACTTTTCCATTTCTATAATGAAATGACCATATATTATCTATATAGTTCTTAGATATACTAGTATCTAATGAAGCCGCTTTAACCCCTTTAAAACTAAAACATATAATTATTAATAATATTAATTTTATTAATCTTTTCATAATTCACCTCAAATATTATATTGACTAATAAAATTAATATTCCACTAAAAAAAGGATTATTTCTAATCCTTTTATTCACTTGCAATACTGTTTGCAATATCTTTAGCTCTTCTCATTGATGTTAATATTAATTTCTTATCTTTATTTGGTTCAGAACCTTTAAATGAAAATCCATATTTTTCTTCATATATTTTAATAAGTATATTTCCCATATATCCAAGTAATTCATATAATTCTTTTGTTCCATTTTCTCTTGAACCAAATTTAGAAAATACTCTATCTAATAATGAATTATTATATGCATCTATACACATTTTAGTTATAGTATCATCACCATGATAAATAGTTCTAGAAAAATCATTAGCTAATGAGTAACAATCTCTATAATCAGTTATTTTAGTACTTAATAATACTGGAGGTTCTGTATATTCAGTCATAAATAATTCTTCTTTATAAATGCCATCTACTTCAGAACCATATTTTGCTTTAACCATAGCTTCAGCAGTTATTTGAGAAATTACTTCATCTAATAAAAACATTCCCCATTCAGGAAATCTAACCAAAGGATTCCCTTCAGATAAACTCTTATTTGCTGAACTAAATTCTTTTATATCACTCTTCCTGTATACATATAAATCTCTATGTATGTCATTACTAAAATGAGATAATTCATGAAAAATTACTTCATCACCATAGTATTCACCTTTAGAAGAACATTTATCCTTATTTAAAAGAATGATTTGTCTACCACCATCCATGGTAGTTCTAGCATCCCCTCTTATAGTATTATCTTCAATTACTTCGATTTCTCTAATTCTACTAACAATATTCTCTGCAACCTTATGATCAAAGAAACCTGTTCTCATACCAAGTAATATATATTCATCTAATAATTTGTTAAAATTTGTCATTATTATTCCCCCTTAAGAAATCCTTCTTCTGGTATTGAAAGAGGATCCTTTGTTTTCTTTACATATCTATCTTCTTCTGAGAATATACATCCACAGTATTTTTGCATATATATTCCATATTCTTTAGCTTTAGCTTGTCCTATATAGAAACCTCTTCTAAAGTCTCTATATAAGAATTCTATACCAAATTCTTTACTTAGTTTTTCACAGTACATCTTAATAAAATCATGTTTTTGATAGATACTATATAAAAGGCTCGTACTAACAGCATCATATCCATTCTCTTTAGCATATTCAAATACTCTTCTTAAACGTACTGGATAACAATAATTAACACATCTTGCCGAAATATTATCACTTACTTGTTTACAGAACTCATCAAGGCCATAGTTATCCTCTATTATTAGATTAAAATTCATAATATTAGATAACTCTTTTAAAGCATTTAATCTTGCTTCATATTCTTTATATGGATGTATATTTGGATTAAACCAATATATATCTGGTTCTATACCCTCTTCTCTTAAAGAATCTATACAGTATATAGAACAAGGTCCACAACAAGCATGCATTAATAATTTCATAATAATCACCTTTAATAGGTATATTATATTATTTGATATATAAAATGTAAATAATTTATTTCTTAATAATTCTTAATAATTTCTTTATTTCAAATTAATATTTGTTTTATATAATGAAATTGTAATAAGGAGGATGATAGATAATTTTAAGATAGAAAAACAATTTAAAAATAACAATTAATTAGAGTTTTCCCTACTCTAATATACTAATAAATTAATAAATACTAAACCCCTATTAAACTTTTAGAAAAACCAAGTAATTGGTTTTTTCTTTTAAATAAATGTTATAATTTATGTAAGGAGATATATTATGGAAAGAATATTAATAGTAGATGATAATATAGATATTGCAGAGTTAGAAAGTTATATTCTTAAAAGTGAAGGATATGAAACTGTTATTACTCATTCTGGAGAAGAAGCTCTAGAAGTAATAAATAAAGAAAAGTTTGATCTAATACTTATGGATATAATGATGGATGGAATATCTGGTATTGAATTATGTGCTAAAGTAAGAGATAAAGTTGATTGTTCTATTATATTTGTAACTGCTAAAGCTAATTTAGTAGATAAAATGATAGGATTTGAAATTGGCGCTGATGATTATATAACTAAACCATTTGAAAACCAAGAATTAGTATCTAGAGTTAAAGCACATTTAAGAAAAGATAAAAGAAATAAAAGTATACCTAAAGGAAATATTATTAAGATTGGAGATATTCAAATTAATAAAGAAAACTATGAAGTATTAAAGAAAGATAAAAAGATTAAGTTATCTACAAAAGAATTTGAAATACTTCTTTATCTTATGGAGAATGCAGGATTAGTTTTATCTAAAGAACAAATATATGAAAATGTATGGAAAAGTTCTTATGGTGATATAGGTTCTGTAGCAGTCCATATAAAGAATCTTAGAGATAAAATTGATAAGGAGGAAAAGTATATTATAACTGTATGGGGATTCGGTTATAAATTTACTAAAGAAATAAATGAGTAATATTAATACTAAAAAGAGTTTCTTAATCTTCTTTATTATAGTTTTAATTACTAATGCAATATTCCTTGGTATATGGTTTAAATTTGGTGTACAGTCCTCTATTAAAGAAGGATATACATCATTAGAAAAAGAAATAAAAGAAGATATTCTTTCTAATATAGAAAAGAACTTTATTGGAGAAGTAGATGCTATTCCTCTATTTGATAAGATAGCTAGAAAATATAATTTACTATTAATAGTTAAAGATGATAGTAATAACATAATATATAACAATACAAGAGATACAAGTGATAATGAATATCTAATGCCATTTATTGTTACTATAAATAATGAAAAATATTTACTTAGTGTTGGTAAAATGAATGAATTTAATGTTGTATCTATTACTAAAAAATTTATGATATTTGAAATAGTATTTACATTAGTAATAATAATGCTTGCGTTAATAGTGTCTAATGAAATATTACTTAAACCTATAGAAGACACTATTAAAGATATTAAAAATTATAAATTTGGTATAAAACCAAAGAAAAGAAAAGTATTAACAGAAATTGGATATATTCAAAATGAGTTCGTAGATTTAACAGAGAATCTAGAAAAAGAACATGAAGAGCAAAATAGAATTATATCTGCTATATCACATGATATTAAAACTCCTTTAACATCTATTATTGGTTATAGTGATCTATTAACTAATAAGAAATTAAATGTAACAGAAAGAAAAAAATTAGAAGAAAAAATATATATGAAAGCACAAGATATGAAAGCAATAGTATCTGACTTTGATGATTATTTACTTTCTAATAAAGATAGAACTTATACATTTACAGAAATAAATATAAGAGATTATTTAAATAAATTAAAATTAGAATATAAAGATGATTTAAAAGATAAAGGTATAAGATTTGAAGTACTAGATAGATCTAGAGCAAGAACATTTAAAATAGATATTGGTAAAATAAATAGAGTTTTTGCTAACTTAGTTTCTAATAGTATTAGGCATATAGATAAAAATGGTAAAATAACTATTACTTGTAAAAGTGATAAAGAATATATTTACTTTGAATTTAAAGATAATGGTTCTGGTGTATCAGATGAAAATATAAGTAAAATATTTGATCCATTATTTACTACTAATAAAGCAAGAAAAATTAATGGACTAGGACTATCTATCAGTAAAGAGATAATAGAAATGCATGGTGGAAAGATATATGCAATCTCAAAAGATAATGAAAAGAAACCTGGTGAAAAAGAAGGTTTAACTATTAATTTTTCTATTAAGCAAAATATAAATTAACTATTGACATATAATATAAAAACAAGTATACTTAAGTAGTAACTTGTTTGATGCAGGTGTAGTTTAATGGTAGAACTTCAGCCCTCCAAGCTGACTACGGGAGTTCGATTCTCCTCACCTGCTCCATGAAAAAATAAAACTCGCATTAAGCGAGTTTTTTATTATAAAAAATTATTTTAAAGCATCATAATTTATCAATTTAATTATAAAACTATCTTTAAGCATCTCTTTTGTTATATTATAATTTTGACAAAAATCATTTACATCTTTTTCTGTCATTCCAGTAAATGTAAAATAATAATTTAATGAACTATTCTTTATCACATCTAAATTTTTTATTAGCATATCCTCTTTAAATGGTACACCAGTATTTTTTAGATATTCATTTTTATTTGCACCCTTTATTGAAATTGCATATATTGAATTTGGCATACTAATACTTTCTATAATTTCTTTGGTGTAGTAACATTCTTGCAAAAGTAAATCGCTATGAAAAATAGTTTGAGGCTTTTTATCAAGTAACTTACAAATCAAAGTATTCCAGTCACTTATATAAATTGCAGGACTTCCACCCATTAAATGGAAAACATTTACACCAGTTTTTAAATATGATTTCACTAATTCATCTGTTGTTTTTAAAACAGGAGTAGCATTTATTCCATCTGGTGTAACATAGCAATAAGGGCATCTCATAACACAACCTTTTAACTGTACTACAAATCGTTTACGATAATCTTCAATATTATAATTAAATCTAGATGCAATAATATTTGGTAGTTTATCATATCCTCCTTCAGATTTATAAACATCACATAATCTATATAATCCATCATCCACTAAATCTTTTGGGTTTACATCTCTTAATTGTTTTTCACATATTTTTTCTATTTTCCATTTCAAATCCATAAATAACACCTATACTATATAAAATGACTCTTAACAAAAAGAATCATTTAAATTTTTAATATTATTATTTTAACATCTTTTTATTTTTTTTCACCATTTTTTTACTTTTTTATGCAAAAAAAAGAAGACTATTAATTAGTCTTCTTTTTCTTGTATTTGTAAATCATTAATTTTATTTCTTAAATCATTATTTTCTTCTTCAAGTCTATTTATTTCAGATTCATATTCTTCTATTTGATTTTGATATTCTTTTTGTTCAGCATAATATTTATCAATATTATATTTTAAAATATCAATATTTTGTTTACTTGCATATACAGTAACTTTATCAATTGTTTGATCAAAACCAATTACTTTTTTATTATTAAGATTCTTAATGACTTCTCTTGCAACTTTCATAGGTTCATGACAATCTGCATGAGCATGTAAACCAGTATTAATATCATATTCTTCTACTTCACAATATTTATTAACAGTATAATCTATTTTTATATTATTAATATCTGATTCTACATATTCAACATCACAATTTTCTAATGCAACATAGTTTAATTCATTATTCATATCATGTTCTACAGTAACTATTTTAAACATAGAAGAATTATCTAATTCAACATCAAATTTTAATCCACCTACAAATGATAAACCAAAACCAATTCCAAATAAAGCTAGTCCTATTAAGAAACTCCAAATCATCATCTTCTTATTAGATTTTCTATTAAATACAAAATTAAGTATTAATAATAGAATATCTCCTACTATAACTGAGGCTGCTAATATAGCAACTACTACTCCTACAAAGAATAAACCTGTTTTAACTACTAAGAACGATAATATAAATGCACAGAATATTCCAATTAGGATTAATGCTAAATAGAAACCAAAACAAAGTGCAAAGAATTTAATAATACCTACTATTACTTTTAGAAGCCCTTTAATGAATCTATATTCACTATGTTTAGGATCTCTAATAACTATTTTTCTATCTTTTTTATCTAGTTTTACACTCTTACCTTCTTCTGTAGTTTCTTCAGAAGATTCTTCTTCAGGTGTTTCTTTATCCATAGATTCATAATAATCAAGATATCTAGTCTTAAATATATGTGTCATTATAACTAAAGATAAAATAATACAGAATATAGTAAATATAGATGTAATAATTCTATATAAAATAGATACTACTTTAACAGGAATAAAACTAAATATATTTGTAAATAATGAACCTAAAACATTTACTATAATTATAGATAATATAAATAATATAAATGCTATTAAGATTTGTTCAAATATACATTTAACTTTACTCTTAAAAGTCATACTACTAAACATATTAATTGTATTAGTAATATATTTTAGAAAACCATCTACAAAAGAATTAATTTTCTTTTTACTTTCTTCCTCCCCTTTTACTTCTTTAATATCATTATGTAATAGATCATCAATATTAACATTAAACATATTACATATTGTTATTATTTTATCCATTTCTGGATAAGCTTGACCAGATTCCCATTTTGAAATAGCTTGTCTTGATACTCCTAACTTATCTGCAAGTTCTTCTTGTGAAAGGTTTTGTTCCTTTCTAATCTTTTTCAAATTTTCTGAAAATTGATTATTCATACTTTCTCCTCCTTACACTATAATTTTATAATTTCTACCAGTTGCATCACTACCAACTTTCGGTTGTTTTTTGTATAATATTGGTTGCATTTTACTTATTTTACCATATTTTTAATGCTACTTTGTCATTTTTACATAAAAAAGAGATTAAATCATTAATCTCTTTTTTTATTATTTCCTAAAGTTTTTATTAAAGCATTTTCGTAGTCAAAATTATCTCTATCAATCTTTTTTACCTTTTCCATATTTCTGACATATTGAAGTGTATAATATGCAGTTAATACAGCAAGTGAAGTTGGTAAAGGTCCTAGATCTTCTACATAGTCAACTGTAGTATCCCATGTATTAAAATCTTCAAATGTATCAACTAATGACTTATTCATTTCATTCATTCTTGTGTGTATAGTTACAATTGTACATGCCATACATATAAGAGTTAAAAATGCATATTTATTTTTCTTTTTTGTTGCATCATAAATTAATCTATTTCTCCTATTAATTTCATAGATTGTTTTTACTCTTTCAAAATCAACTAAGTCTTCTAGTGATTGAGATGTAATAGGCATATCACGAATTGGTATATCTAACGCAACAGGAGTACCATCATCTTCATATAAACTAACTAATGGTTCATTGTTATCTTTTTTAGTTTCTATAGGAGTTACAGCGGCTGTTACCTTTTCTTCTTTTTTAGGTTCTTCTATAGAATCAACTGGTTCTGTTGGTTCTTTCTCATTTATAGTATCTTCAGTTTTCTCTTCTTCTTGTGAATAGAATTGATCTAATACTTGCTCTGTTTCTTTAAGAGTTTGTTTTGTTTTATATGGATTTTCTCTTACAGCAAATTTAAATAAAACTTGTTCATCAAATTTAATACTTAATGTTTCAAATCCATTATCGTGGCAATTATTTATAAGAATAGTTTTAATAGTATCAACAGGTATTTCTATTTCTTCATTATCATTAGTTAATGCTATAAAAGGAGTACCAGTAGTTATTGACTCTTTAAGTTTTCTTATATCAATAAATACTATTCTTTTTCCTTCAGTTTTATAGTAATAATCATTTATTATTTCTCTTACTCTATCATATCCCATTGAACTAGAATAAACTACATCAAGTGGTTCTTCACTTTGTTCAATTATTCTTTGGATATTCTTAGGAGACAATTCAAAACTAACTAAACCTACATTACCATGAGTAATATATAATGGTCCTATACCTGCTCCTTTATTAAATTTATCTTCTAAAACTATATTACTTGTTGAATCAATATTAATACGTATAGCCTTATAATAGTCTTTAATAAGTTCAATAAGTGATTCAAATTTATTTTCTTCTATATTTTCCATTTTATTCCTCATTATTTTGAAGGATTAAATGATAATACCTTTTCTGAATCATATTCAGCAAATGATATTTCGTTTTCAAATTCTTCTAAATTCATTCTTTGGTTTGAAATAAGACTTCTATAGTCATTTAAATATTCCTTTAAATCACGTATTGGATCTTTAGTATCTTCACTATTATTTATTGAATACATTTGTCCAATGACAGATCTTGTAAGAATATCATCTGGACTTGCTCCTAAGCTTACAAATAAAGAATCACTCTCTAAAGTTGGAGTCTCTATTAAATCAAGTGTTGATGGATAGAAAGTGCTTTGAATGTGCTTATTAAAGCAATGTTCTAAAACACATGCTACTAAATAAGTATAAATATTACTATTTTCTACAGGAATACTTATATCTAAACCTTTAATAACCATATTTCCTTCATCATCATAGATATCAAGGCATATTCCTCTACGAGAAACATAATTCTTATCAAATCTATGATTTTCAACATAGTATAAACTTACACATGGTTTATAATTACTTCCTTCAGTGATTTTAACTAAATGAGCTAAAGCTTTACTAAATATTTTCATCCAATCATCACATCTAGAAATAATATCATTACCGGAAACCTTATCTGAAGTCTTATAAACTATCTTTTTTAATTTATTAATATCTTCTTCAGATAATTTATTTGAATACTTATTAATAATACCTATTAAATTATTAATATCTAAAAACTCAGTATGTCCACTTAATAAAAGTTTATCTCCATCACGAGTAAGTGTCATTAATGGTGTCATATAAGTTTCTTCTAACGCAATACCAACTTTATCTTTCTTTTCTCTTTTTTTTCTTTTATCTAATACTACCCTTTGTTCTGATTCATGACAAACATCTTCAGGTATATAAATTAAATGTGCCATAGTTACAAACCTCCCTAACTAAATGCAATTGCATTTATTATATCATATAGGTTTTATAAGTAAACAAAAAAAGATGATATAATCATCTTTTTTTATTGATTAATAATACTAAAGTTCTTTAGAATTTAGGAACTTTATTAATCAGTAGTTTGCTCTCAATAATTATTTTGTAAATTTATCTTTTGAGAAACCTAAGATAATAAATGCTACCTCAGGAACGAAAATCATTAAGAATGCAAACCATGTTGGCTTACTGAACTTTTTATTTAAAGATAAGCAAGCTTTAACATAGAAAATAATGTTAGCAACTGGAATTAAGCACCAGAAACCTTTTTGATCACCTAATTCATATAATGTCCAAACATTATAAACTGGAATTAGTGAAATCCATCCAGCTTTACCAGCTTTAACAAATACTTTCCACATTCCGATTACAAGAAGTACATAAAGAGCAATAGCTAGAATGTAATAAACAACTAAAATTGCTCCTGCAGTAGCAGCTGCAGCTGATGCTGCTGTAGTATCAACGTAACCATAATTATAACCATTTGTATACATATTCCTAAACTCCTTTCTATATATAAGTATATATTAAATAGAAAAAATATTCAATAAAAAAGAATAGATTTATCTATTCTTTTCTATATATTTTATTGCTTCTGTTGCTGCTATAGCTCCATCAGATGCAGCAGTAACTAATTGTCTTAAATCTTTCTTGCAACAATCTCCTGCAGCAAATATTCCATCTAAATTTGTATGAGTATTATTTGAGATAATATAACCTCTATCATCTAGTTCTATTACAGATTCAAATTCTTCACTAGATGTTTCATATCCTATAGATACAAATAATCCATCTACTTTAATATTTTTAGAATCATTAGAACTCTTTATATCAATACTTTCTATATTATCTTTTGAATTAATTTTATCCACAGAATAATTAGTTATTACTTCTATATTCTTTTTATTCACTTCTTCTTCTAGATTTTTTCTAGATATTAAATATACTTTAGAAGCAATATCTGATAAATAAATAGCATCTTCTATAGCAGATTTTCCTCCACCTACTACTGCTACTACTTTATCTTTATAGAAGTTACCATCACAAGTAGCACAGTAAGATACTCCTTTACCTACTAATTCTTTTTCACCAGGAATATTTAGACTTCTTCTATCAAGACCTGTTGCAATAATAATTGCTTTACAACTATATTCATGTTTATCTGTTATTACTTTTTTATTAATACCATTTTGAATACTTTCAGCATTTTCAAAAACTAGTTCCGCTCCTAAAGAAGTTGCTTGAACATATAAGTTAGTAGCTAAATCTACACCAGATATATCTAGAAATCCTGGATAATTCTTTACATGAGGAGCACTTATTATTCTTCCACCATAGTTTTGTTTTTCTATTATTAAAACCTTTTTATTAGCTCTAGATGCATATATGGCAGCAGTTAATCCTGCTATACCTGCTCCTATAATAACAATATCATACATAGGTTATTCCTCGAATAAACTTTCTATTTCATTTATAGGAATTAATCCTACACTTCTTTTAACTTCTTTACCATTTTCAAATAGAATTAAACAAGGAATTGAAGATATATTATATTTAATAGCTATATCTCTATCATTATCAACATCAATAGCTACTATTTTCTTTCCATTAGCAGCCACTTGATCCAATACAGGTTTAAGCATTCTACAAGGACCACACCAAGTAGCATTAAAGTCTACTAACACTTTTCCTTCATAGTTTAAAACTTCTTTTTCAAATATTTCGTTATTACCTTCTATTACCATAATACCCTCCATATAATTATTTTATCATACTTATTATTTTTACTACTATAAATAATATAATATTTACAATTACTACTGTAGCTCCTGTTGGAGTACTAAATACATATGATAATATTAAACCTATTATAAATGTTAGTATTGAAATAATAACACTAGATATTACAACACTCTTAAACTTTTTAAATAATTGCATAGATATTAATGCTGGGAATATTATTAAACTAGATATTAAAAGTGATCCCATTAATCTCATACCTACAACTACTACTAAAGAACATAGTATTGCAAATATAGCATTATATACATTAGTTTTAATACCTATTGATTTAGAGAATGTCTCATCAAATGTAATAGCAAATATCTTATTATAAAATACTAAATATAAGAATAATACTACTACTGTAAGAATAATACTAACTATTACATCAATTGTATCTACTCCCAAAATAGATCCAAATAAATAATTATTAATATCAATATTAACTCCTTTAGTAATAGATATTAAGAAAGTACCTATTGCAAGTGATGATGCACTAACAAGTGCAATCATAGAATCACCATGTACTTTATTATTTGTATTTAATCTAAGTATTAAAAATGATACTATTACTACAATAGGAATAGAAAAATAAAGTGGTGCTACATGCAGAATAGTAGCTAATGCAAAAGTCATAAATGCTACATGTGATAAACCATCACCTATCATAGAATTCTTTCTAAGAACAGTAGATACTCCAATTAAAGATGCACATAAAGAAATAAGTACACCTACAATTAAAGCTTTAATCATAAATGAATATGAAAACATTTCTATTATATTACTCATGATGTACTCTCCTTACAAATTCCTCTGTAGAACTAGATATAACTGTTCCATCAGTAATTTGAATTATTTTATTACCTATTAAATTATCATGATCTAAATCATGAGTAATCATAATAATAGTTATATTATGTTTTGTATTTAATTCTGTAATTATCTTGTATAAATCTTTTTTAGATTCTATATCTAAATTATTAGATGGTTCATCTAATATTAATAATTTTTCAGTAGAACATAAAGATCTAGCAAGTAATACTTTTTGTCTTTGTCCACCAGATAATTCTTGAAAAGATTTATCCTTCAAATTACTAATACCTAGTAATTTTAAATTATCTAATGCTAGTTTCTTTTCTTTTTTAGTATAGAATAAAGTCTTATTTAAAGTACCTGATAAAACTATTTCATATACTGATGCTGGAAAGTTAGAATCTACTTTTGTTTCTTGAGGCATATAACCTATAAATTCTTGTTTTAAACTATTAAATGTAATAGAACCACTAACAGGTTTAACAAGTCCAAGTAATGCTTTGATTAAAGTAGTTTTACCTGCTCCATTAGATCCTACTACTATAACAAATTCTCCATCATCAATAGAAAAATTAACTTTATCTAATACAGTATGTCCTTCATAACCAATTTTTAAATCTTTAACTTCTATTAAACTCATACTCTAACCCCTTTTGTGCATTTCTTACATTCACCGTTAATAATAATGTGTTCTTTACTAATAATAAAACCATGTTCTTCTAAAATATGTTTAGATAATTTATCTGCATAATCACAATCTACATGGTAAAGCATTCCACATTTATTACACTTTAAATAAAAATGATTTTCCTTCTCACATTTACCAGTATAATGATATATTGCAGTATTATCATTACCTACTTTTGTAATACATCCATCTTCTTCTAGTTTATTAACTAATCTATAGATTGTAGTTAATCCTACATCACTACCTAATAAATTATGTATATCTTTAATTGTAAAATCTTTTTCTAATTTAGAAATCTTATCTAATATAATATCTTTTTGTTTAGTATTATATGTCATTATTCTCACCTCAATTTGAAAACAATTTTCAATTTTATTATATCATTTTTTAAATAAAAATCAATAAAAAAAAGACTATTGTAAGTCTTTATTTATATAAACTAAACTCTTTGGTCCATCAGGAGTCTCCCCTGTATTAGGTTTAGTCTTTGAATTTTCTAATGCAATAATTTCTGGTAATTGTTTAAAGAACTCTTCGAATATATTTGTTGTAGACCAAGTTCTATTTAATTTAATTGGAATATAAAATGAAGAATTAATATCACTTACATAACCAGGTCTTGGTTTTTGAGTTTTAAAATCTAAAACTACAGATTTAGGTGAGCAACTTATTACTATATAATTTGCAACTTCAGCAGATGCTTGATTTGAATATACTTCAATACTATCTTTTTCTACTGAACCATATCTCATTCTATCTGCTTTTAAATTATTAAATAAACTAACAAATAAACTATATAGATCAGGATACTCAATACTTCCTACTTCTAATTTTAAAGAGAATTCACCATCATATTCTATTTCTCTTTTCTTTTCTTTATTTTCATCATATTTATCACAATAATCCATAACTATATATAAATCATTGTCATTTCCATATTTAAAAGTTACTTCATTTAAACCATCACGAATTACACATTCTGGTGTTTGTTTAATTTCATTATTATGTTCTTTTATATTTTCCATAAAATCCTCCCCTGATTTTTATAATTATATCATATCTTAGGCTTCTAGACTACTAAATTTTTTAGTACCCCATTTATTTAATATTAAATATAATATTAGATCTACTAAAATAAATACTACAGTGAATCCTAATAAAACTATTTTTGTATTAAATCCTATTATCATAAACATTATTAATAAAAATACTGTAAAAAACATAATACCCATTCCTGTAAAGACTGCTACTAAGGAACTAGTACTTTGTTTTACTACTTCAGCACTATTTTCAGCATCTAATTTAGGATATTTTAAATTAACTAATATTCCTATTAAATGAGATATTAAAGGCATTACAATAGCTATTATAAGTAATAATATAAATTCTATAATATCTACTTTAAATTTAATTAATAATGCTATTAAACCTACTATAAATACTGGTGTAGTAATAATCATACAAGCATATATCTTAGACATTAATATAGTTTTAGCTTTTATAGGAAGAGATTTTAATATATTTATATTTCTTCCTTCTAAACTAATAACTGAGTTAGTAATAGATGTCATAAATGATGTAAATGACATTATTAATAAGATTATTAATGATATATGTTTCATCATTTCATCTGATGTTAAACCTGAATTAGGATTATTCTTAGTTAATACAAGTAAGAATAAATCTGGTTTAAATATCATAACTACTACTAATAAAAGAAATAGTATTAATCCAAAACCTGAATTAATAATAAATACTGGTGTATTAAAGAATGTATTTAATTCTTTTTTTATTAAAGATGATCTAGGAGATCTAACTTTAATAATAGTATTTTTATTACTACTCTTTTTAGTAGAACTCTTAACTCTAGTATTTATCTTAAAGTATACTTTACTAATTAATAAAATAGTTAATAAATATACTACTAAATTAATACCTATAAATATTAATAAATCTATTATATTAAAGTTATTAACTAGTTTACCAAATACTCCAGCAGGATAATAATACTTAACTATTAAATCATTAAACCTACTAGCATTATTAAGTAAGTATTCCATTACTTTACTACCACTCATAGAAGCCATAAATACACATGCTAATAGTATAAATGTAAATACTATTTCTACTATATTCTTATATTTGAATCTACTAGATATTGCTGTAGTTATTACTCCAATAATACTAGATAATGCTATAGGTATTATTGGTAACATTAATAACATTATTAAACTTATAACTATATATAAAACTAATGATCCTTTATTAAATGGAATATAAGCTATAATTACTGGTAATAGAAATACTGAATTATATAATAATTCAAATATATAAAATTTAAATATTCTAATAAATATTACAGTACTTCTTTTTATTGGAAGTGATAAAAGTAAATCATCATCTTTAGCATTAAATATTAAAGAAGATGTTTTATAGATACCTTCTATAAAAGTTAAAAAAGTTATAATAAAAGCAAATACAGATAAAAGTACATATGCATTACCATCTACATCTAATTCTTTAAATAATATAAATGATATACCACCAATATAACCCATTAAATAAATAGCTAGAATAATAGGTAAAATTATACTAGACTTACCTTTTTTCTTACTACTTACTTTAAATAGATTCATATCAGAAGTCATACATGCTTTAATAAGAGACATTAACTTCTTCATTATTTTTCCTCTAATTCCATAAATACTTTTTCTAGAGATTTATCTCCTTTTATTTCTTTCATACTTCCACTTTTTACTAATTTACCACTTTTTATAATAGCTACTCTAGAACATAGTTTTTCTGCTACATCTAATATATGTGTAGAATAGAAAACTATTTTACCTTCTTTAACCATTTCATTTAGTATTTCTTTTATATCAAATACTGCTTTTGGATCTAATCCTACAAATGGTTCATCCATTATAAGAATCTTTGGATCATGTGCTAAAGCAGATATTAAAACTGCTTTTTGTTTCATACCATGTGAATAACTATCAATAGTATCATTTAACTTATCTTCCATTTCAAATATCTTAGAGTACTTCTTAATATTAGCTTCTCTAACATCTAATGGAGTTTCATACATATCACATATAAAGTTAATATAATCTATTGCTTTCATATGTTCATATGTTTCAGGATTATCTGGAACATAAGCCATTAGTTTTTTACATTCAACAGGATTCTCTTTAATAGATTTACCATCTATTAAAATATCTCCTTCATCAAAATCATGTATACCTACTATTGATTTTATTAATGTAGTTTTACCTGCACCATTATGTCCTATAAATGCAAATATATCTCCATCTTCTACAGTAAACGAAACATTATCTACTGCTATTTTCTTACCATATTTTTTAGTAACATTTTTAATTTCTATCATAACAACCTCCAAGAAAAAAGACTACTTCCTAGTCTTTTTTAATTTATCTAAATTTACTATAAATAATAAAATATTAGCCATACCAGTACATCCTAAAGCAAAAGCTAATGATAGTTTCCAAATATTTAGAAAACTTAAAACAAGGAATGTAACTCCTCCTACAAAGAATACTATTGATATAATTGTTAATATTAAATTCTTATTCATAATATATATTCTCCTATCAAGAATAATTATAACATAAAAAGACTAGATTTCTCTAGTCTTTTTTAATTGTTCTTTGCTAATGTTTTTGTTTTAATAGGAGTTCCAAATGAAGTATATCCTTTTTCTTCTTTTATGCATTCTACAGGAACAGTATTACGATAAATAATATATCCTCCTGCATATAAGTAAGCTCTACCTTCTACAGCATAATCTATTCCAATAATTTCATATCCAGGAACATTTGAATATTGAACATTTTCACTATCTGGATTTGATATTGGTTTTAAAATTACATGTTCTCCAACTTCAAATCTTTTCTTGCCATTATTTTCATTATATGAATAATCTATATTTTCTGGTCTTCCAAAATTTGTATAAACATATTCATTATCTTTTGTTTTACCAGTTGGAACGCAATATACATAATCTGTATTTTCATATAGGATACATCCTTGATATCCTTCCATAGATACACCAATAATTCTATATCCTTCTTGAGAAGGTAATTGAATAGTATCTTCAGTGTTATATGTAAAGAAACTTGAATCTGGTTTATCCATAGTAACAGATAATACATGTTCTCCAGGAGCAAATTCTCTTTCACCAGATACCTCTTCTATTCTTTGATCATTTCTAACAGATACTACATCATTATATACTTTACCATCGCAACCTTTAACACAAGCATATAAAATTATAGTACCTACTAATATTCCTCCTTTTAAAATTACATATTCTTTTGAAACTTCTCTTCCCATAATAATCACCTCCACTACTATGTGAAGGCGGAAAAAAAGACCTTCACATAAATGTGAAAGTCTTGTCCAAATATACACTATTTTTATTGTACGGATAACCGTCTTGACGTACAATAACATTTAAGGACTACTCCCTCTCAAACTGTTATAATTATACCATATTTTGGCGATTTTGTCAATGTGAGTAGTTACCCTCTAGGTTTAAATACAGTGTTACCTATAACTATTAAACCTGCTCCTAAAAGAAGTAATATTATAGAAGGTATTACAAATATTACTCTCATACCAAATATAGCTATACCTATTATTAAAAAGATTGCTATACTCATATAATGAATACCTACTAAAGTAAATATAACTCTAAATGTTTTCTTAACACCTACTTTAGATAAAGATCCTTCTCTAGAATTATTATATACATATATTTGTTTATCTATATAAGAACTAGTTTTAGGTTTAATCCTATCATTAAACTTTTTATCTTCAGCATAATTTATTACTTCTTCAAATCTTGTGTCTCCAATTAATTCTCTTTTATATACTTTACTCCATACAGTTGGATTCCACATAGGAGGTTTATCAGTAACTACTACATCATGTTTATTACTAACCCAACTTAAATAAATAATATCTTTATCTTCTTTAATTTTCTTTTTTATTTCGGATATATAGTCTGCAGTAACCATATCATCAGCATCTATAAATGCAATATATTTTCCTTTAGCGTTTTCTATACCAACATTTCTTGGTTTACCTGCTCCACCACTATTAGACTCTAAATGTATTACTTTAGCTTTTAATTTATCTAACTCTTTTTCATTACATCCATCATCTACTATAATTACTTCTACTTCATTATCTAATTGAGGTTCTAATACAGTAAATAATCTCTTTATATGATCTAAAACATTATAATATGGAATAATAATTGTTAATTTCATATTGTTCACCTATCATAATTATAACATAAAAAAGACTATTTAATTCTAGTCTTTTTCTTCTAGTAATTCAGGATACCTTTTTAATTCTATATCATTCATATTTATTCTAAGTTCTTTTAATAAATCAAATAATAGTTCTGATTCTTTATCTAGGTCATAATCATATTTCTTAATTTCTATTTCTATAAAGTAACCTAGGTTTTCTACATCATCAAATGAGAACTCATATTTATCTTTATACATATAAATTGATCTATGTTTATTAACATGTACAGATTCTTTTAAATCTATACAGTTAAAAATTATTTTTAAATTATCTATATTATCTATAGATACTTCATATTCTTCGAGTAAGCCTTTACTGTTTAGTTTTTTATAATTAAGAATATAATTACTATTTTCTCTTCTTATTCTAAGCCATTCTTTATTCATATCTCTATGACTTAATTTATAATAAATAGCTTCTTGATATTCTTCATTTATAAATTTAGATTTATCTTTAATCATATTAAGTATTCTATTTTGTTCATGTTCACTAGATCTTATTTTTAATTCTAGTTCTATATTACTATTATTACCCTCATTTATAAATGATAAGAAATTTATATTTAATATTTTACATATATCTGAAAGCATATAGATATCTGGCTCTGTTCTATTACTTTCCCAACTAGATACTGTTTTATCCGATACAAATAATTTGTCTGCTAAAGCTTGTTGTGACATTTTATTTTTAATTCTAAGTTCTTTAATTCTTTCACCAATATTAATCATAGGGACCTCTTTATACATTTATTTTAACATACATTTTTTGGTTTAAAACCTAATTTCTTTTCTTCTTTTTGAAGTTTTTCCATTGATTTAACAAATTCAGATATAACTTTATCTTCAGGGGCTCCTTTATTTTCATCTCTTAATATTTCATATATTTCCATTCCTTGACTTAATTCACATGTTATACCTGTATGTCTTCCTATTATGAATCTTTCAAATCTTCTTAAGTAGTCATATTGTATTTCTTCATCATTTGTATTTCTTCTTTTCCATACAGTTTCACTTAATCCACATTTAATACATGCATTTACATTTTCACCTTTTACAGTAATTAACTCATGAGTACAAGTAGATATCTCATCAAATCTTTTCTTTCTATATTTTCTTTCTTCACTTTCAGTAAAAATTAAACCTTTTGGTGCAAGTCTTAAGAAATTTTGAACAGGAACTCCCTCTATTGTAGTAACTAATGCCATAATAACCTCCTATACTGTATTACCTACTAATGATGTTTTAAAATCAAACATATTAGTAATTTTTATATCTTCTGAATTATATTCATATGTTTTATTAAATCCTTCAAATTCTTCTAAGACTAACTCATCTTTTTTCTCACATGGATTAATATCTTTAGTAGAAGTCTCTATTTTGTTTTCTAATTCTCTTATAATGTTTAATCTATTAAAGAAGTTTTCTCTAACATAACATTCATCATCTTTACTTTTACATTTTGAAGTAAAACTCTTTAATAATTCATCATTAAGTTTAACTCTTTCTTTAATAGCCTCATTAAATGAATTTATACATTGTTTACACATACGAAGTGATCTTTGTCAATATCTGTTCTTTTCCATGTTTGATTGTCTGCTGTTATATATGGACATGAAATAATATACTCTGTTGTATGTTCTCCTTCCCTATAATATTCTTTTCTACTGCCAACAACATAACATTTTGTGATCATATATCCATAAACTGTACTAGAATCAGTTACTGGATCTATGTCTTTGATAGGTACAACTGCATACCTAATTGGATAATTATTTTTCATTGTATCCCTCCTCCATCTTCATAATAACATATATTAACTATCCTTATTCTCTACGATTTGTAGAGTCTTTATTTGCTAGTATTATTGCATTATTCTTCTTTGGAAATAATATATTTTCTATAGAATCAAGTAAATTATATTCATTTCTTAACTCTATACATTTTTCAAAATTCATCTCTCTAGCTAGATTAGCCATTTTACTTTTCAAATTATTTAGATAATAATAAATATTCTTTTTAGGTTCTTCACTTTTTTCTAAACCCATCATTTCAAGTGTTTTATTTACTACATTATCACATGTCATTACTTCTAAAACATCTAATGGTAAATGTGATCTATCATATATAAGATGATAAGGTGTTATTACATCCCTTATATTAACTCCTCTATCATCATCTCTATAAAATACTCCTCCGCAATCTCTAAAAAACTTAATTGTATCATCTCTACTTAATATAAAAATAAATTTTAATTCTCTCTTTTTTGCTTCCTCCAGAAGTATTTCTTCAAATTCAGATAACTGATGAAATGTAACTTTCTTAATATTACTGTTATTGCCCATTAAAATAAGAAATAGATTAGTAGCCAAATCTTCTAATCCCAAAAAATATTTATTATCCATGATATCCCTCCAACCTCATAGTAACATAAAGTCAAGGATAAATTTCTCTACAGTTTGTAGAATAAAAAAAGACTAGATAAATCTAGTCTTATTCTAATGTAGCATCAATTGTTTTAACACATTTACCAGTTGTATAATTCATTGAATAACCTTCACCAGCATTCTTACATCCATAAGTTCTTTGAGATAGATTATAACAACCACTATTAGCAGTATTACCAAGTTCAGCACTTGTTCTATATGCTGATGTTCCTGGACATGAATAATTTACATTTGAACTTGTAGCAACTTCTACACGTTTATAACAATGATTATTATACATTTGTCCACCAACTTCATTTGTACAACCACTTACATTACCAGTAAGTCTTGTAACTTCTTCATATCCACATAAATCATCTGCATGATCTCTTGATATATATGTTCCACCATTTTTACATGTTTTATTTGTAGGTTCAGAAGCCCAAGTATAACAAACTTTACTACCAGTACCATTTGATTCTTTACCTGTTTCACAATAATATTCTGGTGTCTTTTGAGATACACATTTATTATTATCTTTTAATTCAAATCCTTCAGGGCATGTATATTTTTTTTCTTTTTCTACAGGTTTAGTTGGTTCTGGCTTAGGTTCTTCTTTCTTTTCATATGTAGCATATAAATTTAATGTTCCAGTACAAGTAAGTAATGCTCCTTCTAAAATTGGAGTACCATGTTCATCTGCCCAAGCCATAAATCTATAACCGTCTTTAGAGGCAGTTGGTAAACCTTCAACTGTATAAGCATTATCTTTACACTTAACTACACTTTGTGAATCATTAGAGTTATTACCTGATACTTTTCCACCTTTACCATTAAAAATAATAGTCATGATCATTTCATCTTCTTTTAGTTCTTCCCATTTAGCTTTGACTGTAATATCATCACTAAGTATTTTAGTCCAATAATCTGTTAATTCAGATCCTTTTTTAAAATATTCATCCTCTTTAACATCTACTATTATCCAACCCTTAAATTCATTTCCTTCTTTAGTAGGTATTGGTAATTTTACAATATTACCTTTTACAAATGTAATCTTTTCTACTTCTGTTCCTCCATCAGAATCAAAAGTAATTGTTATTTTCTTTTCTCCAAATCCATGAAGAAAATCTGGTTTAATAAATATAATTACTAAACATGATATTAGTCCTGCTAACAATAAAGAACAAATAACTATTAAAGTAATTAGTAAACCTTTTTTGCTTTTCTTAGCTGGTTCTTTTACTTCTTCAGTTTTAGTTTCTACTTCTTTTTCCATAGTTTTCCCTTCCTATAATTACCCTATTATAATTATACTTTTATTATAATACTTATATTTATATATTTAAACATTTAAAAAGACTGGTTTACACTAGTCTAACTCATACTTCCTATTCCTGTTTGATATTTTGCTATTAGATCTCTCCAAGAACCATTATCTAGCCTATCAGCGTTATCCATATTTTGTATTAGTAAACTATATAATTGTTCGTCAAAATCTTGATTATATGCTTTATTATATGCTACTCCAGCAGCAATAATTCTAGCAATTAATTCTTCTGAAGTATCTTTACCAAAATTCATTAAATCTTCTCTGGTAATTATGCTTTGTTTTTCCTCTAAGTCTTTATAGAACTCTTCCAGTCTACTAAGATCATGTGAAAAATATGCATTTAATGCTAAAGAATTACTTGTTACAAATAATGTACCAATTGCTGTGTGAGAAGGATATTGTCCAGTAAATCTTCCTGTAATCAGTGATGCTAATGCTTCTGTTATTCCTTCATTAAAACCTTCAGCAGATAGATTTTTACCATCTACGTATTCCATATTTTTATCAATATATTTTACTTTGGTTCCAATTTTAATATATGATATACCATTTTCATTAAAAAAATGAATAGTAGTTGATGATAAAGCATGTAATAATTCATGAATAAATGCATGTGCATCATAACCTGGTCTTAAAGCAATACCAGGCATAATACCTAATAAATTTTCACGTAGAAATGTTACTACCATTGGACATTCAAATGCAACAGCTGATAATGGAAATTTCTTTTTTCGATATATCTTATCATGCCCAAGAACTATACATGTATCTCCATCTGTTTTTTGAATTAGATACTTATCATTATCCATTAACATATCAGCTTTAACAGATTCATCTTGTATTACATTTTGTAAATAGGAAACAGTGGTATTATACCAGGTTTCAAATTCTGATCCTGCATATTGTTCAGCATCAATAAATTTTTCATTATTGTATTTTATAATTCTCATATTACCACCCTATTATAATTATAACAAAAAAAAGACTAGTTTACACTAGTCCCTATTTTGTTAATGTCAATATACTGTCTTTTAAATCTTTTTTATAATGAGTACTTACACTTTCAAACTCTTTTAACTCTATATTATATTTTTTAAATAATTTCTTCATTAATTCAATATTATAAATAGGCTCACGTTCAGGATCAAATTTTGTATTAATACCTAAATGATATAAATATGATAAAAGAAGTTTACCACTATCATTTAATAAAGGATATGTAGAATTAGCCATTTTAATAATATTCTTCTTATCCAACCATGTAGCTATATTAGATAACCAAATATTATCATATGATTTATTAACATCTATATTTAATACATCTTGACATAAAAACTCAGTATTAACATTCTTTATTCTTTCTTTAGTTTCATCATATGAAATATCACTACTTAAATATGGATTTGATTTTACTACAATATCTGGTATATGTTCATCTGTTTGAAATATACTTTTTCTAATTACTATACCAATAAATCTTGAAAATAAAGTATCAAAATAATTAAATGATTCCTCATCTAATACTTTTAAAGTATCTCTTAATTTTCTATATGTAGTTAAATCAAATGTTTCAGAATTATCACTTGAGAAATGATATGAAAAGAAATCTATATATTCCTCTCTAGATAAAGATAATAATGCTGCTACTTTTAAATAGTAGTAATATCTAGTATCAGGTACCACATCTAAAAGAGTTATATCTTTACATCCATATAAAGCAGCATTAATAGCTTGATCTCCTGAACTTCCTACTGTTAATAAAGATTTATCTTTTAAATCAAATATATCTATATATCCACCTATATTTTCTGTAGTAAATGGATATATACAAGTTGTTCTTCTAGATGGTCCAATACCTCTATCATAATCAGCACAACTTTGAATACTCTCATCTAATATTTTGCTCATAGTATTTCCCCTTTTTTAGTGCTTATTAATATACATTAATAACTATAAAAAGTCAAATTAAAAAGAACTAGATAACCTAGTTCTTTTTATGGTCCTGTATATGTACTTCCTGTAAATATATGAATAATAATATCTGCGATAAATAATACTATAAATAAATATTTAATTATTTGAGTAGGTATCTTTTTTATACCTAGAAACTTTTCTATAAGTGGAATAATAAGATATACTCCTATAATGCCTACTAAACCAAATTTTAAACTTGTTTTAAGAGCTATTCTTCCTTGAAAATTCATAAACATTCCACTATAATCCCAAAGAGATCTCCAATCTGATTTCATAAAATCAATAATATATGTAGTTAATAATTCTACTAAAGTAGACATTATAACTATATATACATATATTATTAATGGCCTTATATTTATCTTCCATATTTTAATAGGTTTCTTTTTTAATTTATTAAATAAGAAATAAATAATTAATCCACCTGCACCATATACTGGAAGCCATGGTCCAAATAGAACTCCTCTATTAACAAATATATGGTCTTCTATTAAAAATAATGATACTTCATATATCCATCCTACTATACAAAAACATATAAAATAAAATAATATATCTGTTATCTTTTCAAAAATGTTTTTCATATACAACTCCTCTATTCTAGTATTATTATATCATAAAAAAAGACTAGTATTACTAGTCTTTATATCTTAACTCTTTTACTTTATTAATAGTATTATCCATACCAGGATTTAAGTTAATTATCTCTAATTCAGGTGGATAAATAACATCTAATAATTTCTTAACACCAGGTATTTCTTTTATAGGTGCTCCAAAAGATCCATCTGCTATTTTAGTAGCTCCTCCAGTAGTTAATGAAATAACTCCTTCATCTTCTACTACACCATATGAGTTCTTAGGGAACATCTTTTTACCAGGCCCTGTAAGGCCTATTCCACTATTATTTCTTAAATTATATGGAATTAATCCTGCATGCATATGACCAGATAAAATCATATTAATCTTCTTTAAGTTTTTAATATATTCATCAATACTATTACCATTTACTATATTCTTAGGTGAATGTGCTAATAACATATTAAACTTTTCAGAAGATAATTGTAACATCTCTAATGTTCTAATATAATCTACATATTCCTTTGGATTTTCTCTAAACCAATAATAATCCATTGGCATATTAACAATACATACATCTATATCATCTGTTAAATGAACTTGAGTAGCAGTTGCTTCACCCTCAGGTAATTTAGGAACATATACATTATCTGTATTTCTTAATTTAGACCATAAATAATAGTTTTCAGTACATATTCTATCTCTATCTTCTTCAGATACTCCTGGTTTATATACACCATCATGATTACCTAATGCACACACAATAGTAGCATACTTAGATATTTCTTGAAGTAATTCTACAATCTTTTCTCTTGAGTAATCACTACCAACTACAGATTCAATCATATCTCCTGTTATAAGAACAGCAGTTACTTTTAAATCTTTCATTATGTCTTTAAAACTTTCAAGTATACCATACTCACCGTGTATATCACCAAAAGTTGCAATTTTAGTATGTTTCTTTAAAAGATGATTAGTAACATTATACTCTGTTAAAATTATTTTACTCAAAATAATTCCCCCTCATTTGTGAAATATATACTATCACAATTATCTACATTTGTCTAATAAAAAAGATTAGAATAATCTAATCTTTTTGATTCTTTCTTGTGTATTGATATACCGCATGTTTTCTATCAATCATTTGCTCATCTATTGGCTTAAATGAGAATTCTTTTCTAAATATTTCTCTTTCTTCTTTCATTACCTCAAAATAATTTTCACTATTATAAAAAGGTATATGAGTACATACTATTTTACCCTTACTACTTAAAACAGGTAATATGTTTTTCTTGATAGTTTCTAATCTATCAGGAAATCTATTATAATCTAATATATTTGATAGGAATACATAATCATATTCTTTATCTGTATCAAAACCAGATTCACTTCGTATATCTAGTGTTTGAAAATTAGGATCCATAGTCCTTGTTATTTCTACTAATTCATCCATTCTTTTACTATAAAAGTAATCTAAGGGATTTATAGGAGTAATAATTAAATCACTATGATAAAGATTATCTTTCATTTTAGGTAAAATAGTCTTCCAAAACACTAGACTATCCTTTTCATACTGAGAATAAGTAGTTGTTACACTATTAAGAATAGTTTCTAATTTCTTATAATTACAGAATCCTAAATCTATATATCCAGCTTGTAATAACCATTTTCTTAAAAAGAAAAGTCTATGTGCTAAAGGATTAATATCAAAACAATCAACAGTTTTAGCCCCAAATAAATGAGCCATAAATAAATAATCTGATGAAGATAAAACTGTTAAAACATTTTTGTTTTTAACATTTACATTTTCAAAAACAAATTCTAAATCTTCATTAGTATTGCCATAAACCCAAGAAAATGCTTTTTTAATTTTTCCTTTTAAAACACCCTCTGCAAGCCATATATCTCTTTGTAATTCAGGTTTTTTTAAATATATAGTTTCCATATTAATCCCCCAAAATTGGCTATATTATATCACAAAAAATAGACTTAAAAAAGTCTATTTTATACAATTATCAATGAATTCTTTATAGTTTGAAATCTTATAATCTGTTATAGAGTCTATTGCTTCTCTATCTATTTCAGCATGTGCATCATATATATTAACCACTTCAATATCTGCATTTTTAGCAGCTATAACTCCTGTAAGTGAATCTTCAAATACAAGACAATCTTCTGGATTAACACCAAAATGATTCATAATAATATAATATACTTCAGGATCTGGTTTCTTTTTAGAAACCTTTTCCTTAGTAACTATATAATCAAATGTATCTTTAATATTCATTTCATTCATCATATGTTTATTTTTAGAATAATATATTTCTAATTGTTTCTCAGTAGTAACAGTAGCTAATACTAATTTATATTCCATTTTCTTTAATGTTTTAATTAATGTAGTTACATCTGGTTTAAAACATATTTTTTCTGTTAATACTTCATTAGCTATATCTCTTCTTAAATCGGATAATTCATTTGGATCTTTAATCCTTAAATTATATTTATTAATTAAATATTCACAGTATGCAATATAAATATCACTACTAGGATTATTATTTAAAAAATGATTTCTATCTGTTTGAACATAATTTAAATCCAATTCTATTCCAGAATAATCATATACTAATTTTTGATCTACCCAATTCCATATTCCTATAGAATCTATAAGAGTACCATCTAAGTCAAATATAATAACTTTATTCTTAAGATTTAATTCTTCTAGTGTTTTCATTATTGTCTCCTACAAAAGAATTATAGCATAAAAAAGACTAGTTTTTAACTAGTCTTTTTACTACTTGGTTTAAATCTATTAGTCATGGTTTTATGTTCTTGTTGATCTTTCCATTCACAAATAGATACTAACTTTCCATCTTCTAGTTCTATGAAAACATCACCATCATGTTTACGTTCTAAACATCCTTGATTACATTTTTCATAAGCTTTAGGAGTACCAATAACAATCGGGGTTCCTTTTGGCATACTTATATAACCACGGTTTACTCCGTAATCAAAGTCATCCTTACTACGAACAAATAAAACTGCATCTTTAACAAGAGAATTATCAACATTACTTTTTACTTTACCTGCATATAAATCTCTATTACTTAACCATCCTGAATCAATAAGATATTTTACTGCTTCACTCATTTCTTCAACTGAAGCATCTAAAAAAGCAGTAATAGGAAAACCTCCACCATCAATGTGTGTATCTATTGTATCAACCATTATTCTTGCATTATAACTTAATTCTTCTCTTTGTTTAGTTTCAATATTAGCCATTTTTTTCACCTCGGTAATTTATTCTAACAATAAATATATAAAAGGTCAATATAATTATTTATAAATAAAAAACTAGATTACTCTAGTCTTAATTGTTATTTAATTTAAAATCTCTTACCATTCTTTTTTGTTCTTGTGCTTTTTTCCACTCTTCAAGAGGTCTACCTAATTCATCTTCCTCTTTTATAAATACATTTCCATCAAGTTCATTATTAGTTTCAGCTTTAATACCTATAACCATTGGAAAACATCTAGGAACTTTTAATTGTTCTTTCTTTTCAAGAGTATCAAATTCATCTCTACTAATAGTAAATAATACAGCATCTACTACTCTATCATCAAAATCTACTTTAATCTTACGTGCATAAAATAAATAAGCTCCAATTAAATCAGAATCTATTATAAACTTCATTGCTTCTGCTATTTCTTCAACAGATGCATCTACATCATATGCTGGATAAGGAAATATATTTTCATTAACAGCAGCTTCTACAGTATTAACTAAATATTCAGCATTAAATGATAGTTGTTTTCTATCCTTATTTGCAATATTACCCATTTAATTTCACCTCAAACAATATTCTAACAGGAAGTAATTTAAATATCAATAAAAAAAGACTCTAATGAGTCTTTTTATTAGTTATTTTTCTTTGCTTTAATAGCAGCTTGAGCAGCAGCTAATCTAGCAACTGGAACTCTAAATGGAGAACAAGATACATAATCTAATCCTGCATTATGATAGAATTCAATTGATTTAGGATCTCCACCAGTTTCACCACATACACCTAAATGTAATTCTGGTCTAGTAGATCTACCTTTTTCAGCAGCCATTTTAATTAATTGACCAACACCAGTTTGATCAAGTGTCTTAAATGGATCTTCTTCATAAATCTTATTTGCATAATATGATGGCAAGAATTTACCAGCATCATCTCTACTAAAACCAAATGTCATTTGAGTTAAATCATTTGTACCAAATGAGAAGAATTCTGCTTCTTTTGCAATTTCATCAGAAAGTAGGGCAGCTCTTGGAATTTCAATCATTGTACCAACATGATATTTTAGATTGATGCCAGCTTCTTTAATTAATTTATCTGCAGTTTCACAAATAATATTCTTTACATACTTTAATTCTTTTACTTCAAGTACAAGTGGTACCATGATTTCAGGTTCAACCTTAATAC
>JAFZKH010000005.1 GCA_017553685.1 Bacilli bacterium
CTTTTCTTCTTCTTTAATAGTTAATCCACAGATTAATTTAACAATAGCATTAACAAGTCCAATTGCTATAAATATAATCCATGTTAAATGCCATGCACCAGTTAAGAAACTAACTAGTAAATAAACAATGATACCAACTAAACCAATTATGTCTGCTAATTGTTTAACAACTGTATCTTTCTTTTTTTCTTGTTTAGTTTTCTTTTTTTCTTCTTCTCTATCTTTACCATATACAATACCAGAATAAATAATTATTCCTGTTGCTACTGCTATTATAGTAAAGAATAAAGATACTCCTATAATAGGTTGATCAAATAAAGCAGATAATAGAATAATAGCTACTAATGATAAGATATATAATCCTACAGATATAGCTAAGTTTCTAGCAAACTTATTTCTCTTATCTTCTTTCTTTTGTTCTACTATATTTTGACTTCCAGTGATTAATTCATCAGTTGTTATACCAAAGTAATCACAGATAGGTTTAATCTTATTGAAGTCAGGCATTGATTCACCAGTCTCCCACTTTGATACTGTTTGTCTTGAAACATCAAGAGCATTTGCAAGTTCTTCTTGCGAAATATTTCTTTCCTTTCTTAAGTTATACAATCTTTCTCCGATTGTCATACTTCTCACCTCTTTCACGTATAATTTTACTCTTTCTATCGGTTGCGCACCACCAAGTTGACATGGAAATTTAGCAACTGACACGTGCATTTCACTTAAATTATAGCATATTTTACCCTATTTTTATGAAATATGCTATAATTTATGTAAAGGAGATATAACAATGTATAAAGATTTAATTAATGAGGAAGTAACTGTTTTAGTAGCTACTAAAGGTGAAGTAGTTTTAGAATATAAAGGTATTTTAACTAAAGAATCCGACCATGAAATAGAACTATCTAATGTAACAATTGGAACTATGCTTATGAATGTACAAAGATCAGTGTTTGGAGCAAATATGACTAAGTATATAGAGAATACTGATAAAACTATAATTAATAAAAAATATATTATTTCTTGTATAAAATAAAAAAGACTTTTAAAAGTCTTTTTTTGTGAACTCATAAACTGCAATAGATGCAGCATTATCTAAATTTAAACTATCTATATTATTTGAATGCATTATTTTTATTGGAGTACCTACTTCTAAAAATGAATCATCAAGTCCTGTAGCTTCATTACCAAATATTAAAGTATATGGTTCCTTTTTATCTATCTTTGATAAACTAGTACTTCCTTTTAACATGAATGGATACATTTTATTATTAGTATTCTTTTTATAATCCTCAAATGATTTAAAGTATTTAAAATTAACATTAAATATAGCTCCCATAGATGCTCTTACTACTTTAGGATTAAATATATCTACAGCAGGTTCAATAATAACTAAATTCTTTATATTAAATCCTGCACATGTTCTAATAATAGTTCCTAAGTTACCTGCATTAGATGGATTAACTAAACAAATAGTATTATCATTATAATCTATATCACATTCAAATTTAGTAAATTCTCCTACTATAAAACAGTTTTCTTTATCAGATAGTTTATTAATTAATTTATCTGAATAAACAACCTCAATATTATTACTATTACATATATCTAGTATTCTTTTTAATGTATCATTATTATCCTGTTTAGAATGAATATATACTCTTTTTGCAATATCCACTTTTTTTAATAATAATTCTAAAGTTAAAGTAGTTCCTAAAGTATAACTTACATTACTATCTTTTTCATATACTCCCATAATTACCTCACAACATTATATTCTCTAAGTAAATCTATAATACTATTATAATCATTTTTTATTACATGATGACCCTTAATACCTAATTTATTAGCAGTATCTAAGTTTTCTTTCTTATCATCAATAAAAATTGCTTCTTCTGGGTTTATATTATACTTATTTATTAGTATTTCGTAAATAGATTTATATGGTTTTATTTGATGATATTCGTATGATAATACATATCCATCTATATTACTAAGTACATCTCTTATATTAAAACCATCAAATATCTCTTTAGAAATATTAGATAATATATACACTTTATAACCATTATCTCTTAATTTATACATTAAATCTATTACTCTTCTATCTATAAAACCATAACTAACATAATCAGATAAAAAATTATCTACAAGATCATCATGAGTATGATTAGTTCTATCTTTTATTTGAGAAGCTGCTTCATCTAAAGAAATATATCCTATATCTATTAAACCCATTCCTGTCCATTCTGGAGATCTATATATTTCTTCTTTTATAAATTTTCTTTCTTCTTCATTATCAGTATACTTAATAATTACATTATCTATATCAAAGTTAAATATAACATTTCCTATATCAAATATTACTGCCTTTATCACTATTATCACCTATTATAATTATAAATAAAAAAGACAAATTAATCAATTTGTCTTTCTAATTTGATTTCTTATTTTGTAAATAAATAGAGGTATTTAATTACCTCTATTTTTTAGTATTTTTACATAATTATATATTATTTGTGGATCATCAAGTTCAGGAATAGATTCATCAGTATAGAATATATTCTTAACTCTATTTTTACGTGCTAATAAAGGTCCTATAGGAATGCCTTCATCATCTAGACTAATACCTAATAACATATCATTAAAATCATATAAAATATATGCTCCTGCTCCATAACCACCATGTAGTTTTTTACCTACAAAAGTACTATTTGCAACTATATCATCTAAACTTCTAAATTCTTCAAAAATCTTTTCTATAGACATAAACCTATCCATTAAAAGAACATCTTTTTTATGATTAGGAATTGTAAATAAATTAAAACCTGTATCGTCTGAAGTTAATGTCCAAAAATGATCCATACCTGTATAATCAAGTGGATCTAAATTTGCAGATTTATAAACCTCATTAATATCATTTGTTAAAACTACTATTTCTGCTAGTTCTTCTTTTGTTGTTTTTTCTTTATTCATTAATTCAAAATATCTCATAGATAATTCTTCAAATGCTTTCTTAGATACCTCTATTAACTTAGATCTATCTGTAGGTTTTACTTTTAAAAATGTTTGTCCAACATATACTTTATTCTCTATTGCCATATTAATTACCTCTATAATTTTATATTACATCTTATATGTAAAATAATCAATTAATATTGATTTAAAAAATAATTTAAAACTATAATTATTATAGAGGTGATTATCATGGGTTGTTGTAAAACTACTAAGAAGGAATGTACATGTGGATGCAAAGATGGAAAAAAGTGTACATGTAAAAAAGAAAAAAAGACTTCTAAAAAGATTAAGAACTCTTCATGGTAAAAAAAGGAACTAATATGTTCCTTTTTTATTTTCTTAAGAAATCTACAATCTCAAGTAATTTCATTCCTTGAGATGCTTTAACTAAGATTACATCTTCATTTTTAATAATATCTTTTATATTATCCATTGCATCTTGTTTAGTATCATAATGATATTTAATACCATTAAATTCATCATTAATATATTTACTTAAATTACCAATAGTAATTAATACATCTATTTTACCATTAGCATATTTACCTACTTCTCTATGAATATCTTCTTCAAATTCACCAAGTTCAAGCATATCTCCTAAAATAGCTACTTTTCTTGATTCAAATGTATTTAAAGTATCAAAAGCTGACATCATAGCTTCTTTATTAGCATTATATGTATCATTAATAATAGTATAGTTATCTTGTTCTATTATTTGCATTCTATTGCCTGTTAAAATAACATTTTCTAAACCTTCTTTTATATCTTTATCAGATACATCAAACAGTTTACCAATAGTATAAGCACATAATGCATTATATGCATTTACTTTTCCAAGAACTGGAACAGTATATGTTTCACCATTTATATCAAAGAATGTTTTGCCATTTTTAAGTACTATATTAGAAGCATTATAATCAGATTCATTATCTATACCAAACTTAACTATTCTTTGATCTATACCTTTAACAGTACTTAATAAATCGTTATCATTATTAATTACTAGAGTACCATCTGAAGACATACCATTAAGTATTTCTAATTTAGCTTTTAAGATATTTTCTCTAGAACCAAGCATACCAATATGAGCAGTTCCTACATTTGTAATAACAGCTACATCTGGCTTAGCAATATGAGATAATTTATCTATTTGTCCAAAACCATTCATACCCATTTCACAAACAATAATATCTTCGTTTATATAATTTAATAATGTAAATGGTAAACCAATTTCATTATTATAATTACCTTGTGATTTAAGAACTTTATATTTCTTAGATAATACAGCATAAATCATATCTTTAGTACTAGTTTTACCAGCAGATCCAGTAATAGCTACTACTTTAGCATCTATATTATCTATTAAATAACTAGCAATTTTTTGAATAGCAGTAACACTATCATCTACAAAAACTATAGTACCCATTTCTTCATCTGTAGCACCAAATGTATCTAGAATACATGCTTTAGCACCTAGTTTAAATGCATCTTTATAGAATTTATTTCCATCAAAGTTTTCACCTTTAATACCAACATAACATTCACCTTGATTAATAGTTCTTGTATCTTTTGAATATTTTTCTATTACTTCTTCTTCATTACCACAAATAAGTTTTCCACCTGTTATTTCTAATATCTTTTTTATTGTTAATTTCATTATCTTATCACCACATAAATATTATACTATATATTTGCTTTTTTTAAAATTTTTTTGTAAAATATATGCATTAAAAAAGAGGCGAAAAATATGTTAACAAAAAAGCAAATAAAAAGTATTATATATTTCTATATTCACCCATTATTTAATGTATCAACAGAAGCTTTAGATATAGATTTATTTGAAGAAAAACAAATTTATAATCAAGGTTTTTATTTTGTAAGTAGATTAAATGAATTCTTACAAGGTAATTGGAGAAATGTAGAAATAGATAATTTAACAGATGAACAAAAAGAAAGAAAAAGAAAAGAAACTGGTAGAATTTGTTACTATGCTGATTATTTCTTTGTTGAATATGACAATAATTTTTATGATTATATTGGAGCTAAAGAACGTAATGGTAGTACAATTACTTTTACTGATGGTTCAGAAACATCAATATCAGCCTTAAGCTATTGTGATAATAATACTAGTAAATTCACTACTAATTATTTTAATAATGCTATATGGGCTATATTTGATGCTATGTTTACTCCATTTAAAAATGAATTAATAACTAAACTAGATAAAGCTTCTAAAGATGGTAATGATGTAGGATTTGATACTATTTTAAATATTTATAGAACAAGGTCTATAGATTTACTTGAAAGTAATCCTGGAGTAAAAATGAAGGTTGAAGATATAGTAAAAGAAGCTAAAGAAGCATATAAGAAAATTGAAGAAGAATCTCAATTAGATAGTAAACCTGTTCATAAAAAATAAAAAAAGACTTTAAAAGTCTTTTTTATTTTTTATAACTTAAATTCTTAATTTTATTTAGAGGCCATATTCTAATAGAGGCTTTACCTTTAATTTCATCTTTACTAACAGGACCAAATATTCTACTATCTAAAGATACTTCTCTATTGTCTCCAATTAAATAATATGAATTAGCAGGTATTTTAACTAAACCATTTTCTTCTTGAATACTAAAGTCATTAGTAACACCCTTTGTAAATGAATCATCTACTTCTTCATCATTTACATATATCTTACCATCTACAGCATAAATAGTTTCATTAGGTAAACCAATTACTCTTTTTACTACTCTTTCCTTTTTCTTACAAGATTGTGTTCCATCTAAACATACATCTGCAACAACTATATCATATCTCTTTATTTCAGATTTTTTATATCCTATTTTATTTAATATCAATACTTGTCCATCTTTTAATGTATTATCCATTGATGGTCCATCTACTCTAACTGGATCAAATATAAATAATCTTATTAATACTACTGCAAGTATAATTGCAGCATAACTAATTATATCTTTTAAAATTGGTTTTATATCCCTTTTCATATATTCCTCCATAAACGAAAATAAGGCTGCAATAATGCGCCTTATTTATTATTTCTTTCTTTGAATCTGTAAGCAGCTAGTCTTCCTCTTAAGAAATTTAATTTAGCTCTTCTTGCTTTACCTTTTCTAACAACAGTAATCTTAGCAATCTTTGGTGAATGTACTGGGAATATTCTTTCAACACCAATACCAGCAGACATTTTTCTTACTGTAAATGTTTCTGAAATACCAGAACCTTTTCTACCAATACAAATTCCTTCAAAAACTTGGATTCTTTCTTTATTTCCTTCGATGATTTTAACATCTACTTTTAAAGTATCTCCAACTCTAAATTCAGGAATGTTAGGATTAAGTTGTTTAGAAGTGATTTCATCAATAATATTCATAATCTCTTTCCTTTCTAACCAGCAATCATTATCACAGTAAGCGGATTGCCTTTTTACAACGTTATTAATAATAACATATTTTTATTTAAAAATCAACAATTATCTAATAATACCCATATTTTTTTTCATTAGATCATATTTAGCTTTTGCAAGGTCTCTAGACTTAAGAATTCCTTCATCTAAAATCTTATCTAATTCTGGGCTATTTTTAATCTCATTATATCTCTTTTGGATAGTATTTAATCTATCACAAACTATATCTGCTACATATGATTTAAACTGTCCATAATTCATACCTTCACATTCAAGAACAATATCATCTATAGACATTTCTTTAATAGATGCTGCTATATTTAATAGATTTGATATACCAGGTTTATTATCCATATCAAATTTAATAGTAGCATCACTATCAGTAGTAGCTTTCATTATTTTCTTTCTAACTTCTTCTAAGTCCTCTAATAAATCAATAACACCTGATTGGTTTTCATCAGATTTACTCATCTTCTTAGTAGGATCTTTTAAATCTGCTACTTTAGTACCTGTTTTAGATATTTTTACATCAGGTAATGTAAATGTCTTACCATACTTATTATTAAATCTTTCAGCTATATTTCTAGCTAATTCTACGTGTTGTTTTTGATCTATTCCAACAGGAACATAATCAGCATCACAATATAATATATCTGCTGCCATTAATATTGGATAAGTTAATAATCCAATAGAAAAATTATCATTTAATTTACTCTTTTCTTTAAATTGAATCATTCTAGATGCTTCACCATAATATGTAGTACATTCAAGTAAATATGAAATACATGGAATATATTCATTTTCGGATTGTAAATAAATAGTACATTTCTTAGGATCTACTCCACATGCTAAGTAAACTGAAATAAATTCTCTTATTCTCTTTTTTAATTCTTCTGGATCTTGATAAACTGTTAATGCATGTAAATCAGCAATAAATAAAATTATTTCTCCTTCATCTTGCATTTCTACTATTTGTTTAATAGATCCAAGGTAGCTTCCTAAAGTTAAACTACCAGTTGGTTTTAAACCAGTTAATATTCTCATATTATCTTCCCCTTCCTCTTTTTGTTTCAAAGTTTTGAATATTCATTTTAGCCATCATTTTAGTATTAATACCATTCTTAATAGCCTCTAATTTTATTTGCATTAATGAAACATATTCCATTCCTAAATATTTAGCATATTGAGTTAATAATAGTTCTTGCATTCTTTGTAATTCTCCAAGAACATACATAGCTCCTTCATCATCAGTTTCATCATTAAGAACTATATTTGCTTGTTTCATTAGAATTGCTATTTTCTTTTCTACATTTTGTCTAGCAATTTTATCTATAAATGTAGGTTCTACTATCATTACTTTACTAATAGATGCTAAATCAGATTTTTTAATCTTATTATTTGGTAAAAAGTTATAAGAATCATCTATATTAATACTTATTAAACTTTTTTCTTCTTTATCATCTACTAAAGAGTATTTGCCTACTTCTTTAATTACTTTTTCTTTATATATATCAGGTCTTTTTTCTTTAGTAACTTCTTTTTGTTTTTCTTTTCTCCATTCATCTATTTTCTTATGATCACCAGAAAGAAGTACATCAGGAACTTTCATTCCTCTATATTCTCTTGGTTTAGTATAAGTAGGATAATCTAATAAATCATCCATAAATGAATCTTTTTCAAAGCTACCTTCAGTTATTACTCCTGGAACTAATCTAGATATACTATCTACTAGTACCATAGATGGTATTTCTCCTCCAGTTAAAACATAATCACCAATAGATATTTCTTCATCTATAAAGTTTTTTATTCTTTCATCAAAACCTTCATAATGACCACATACTATTATTAAATGACTTTCTTTAGAAAGTTCTATAGCTTTCTTTTGATCATATTTAGTTCCTTGTGGAGACATAAGAATTACTTTTGAATTCTTTTTCTTTTTTTCTTCAATTGCTTTAACAATTGGATCACACATAAGAACCATACCTTCTCCTCCACCATATGGAGTATCATCTACTTGATTATTTTTAAGTTCAGAATAATCTCTAAAGTTAGTTATATCTATTTTAATTTTTTTATCTTCTATTGCCCTTTTAATAATTGATTCAGATAAAAATCCATCAAACATATTTGGGAACAAAGTTAATACATCAAATTTAATCATATTAGCCCCCCAATATTTTTAAAATATACTTTGTTATCTTCTACTTTATCTATAAAATTATCAACATATGGAATTAATATTTTTTCATTTACTCTTATTACGAAAGATGCAGGTTCATTAAGTACTTCAGTAATAGTACCAATTAATCTATCTTCATAGTATGCTTCATATCCTACTAATTTTTCAGCATATATTTCTCCACCTAAATCAATAGAGTCTATATCAACATATGCATTTAAACCTTTTAAATATAAAACATCATTAATATTATTATAGCCATCAAATGTAACCATATCGAATACTTTATGATGTCTACATGTATTAATAATAAACTCTTCTT
Organism: Bacilli bacterium; assembly: GCA_017553685.1. Taxonomy (GTDB): domain Bacteria; phylum Bacillota_I; class Bacilli_A; order RF39; family UBA660; genus RUG13038. The sequence goes on from JAFZKH010000005.1 coordinate 8,941, forward strand.
TCTTTTTACCTACATATAGTTTAACACCCTTTTTAAAGATTTTATCTTTATATCTAAAATCAGATAATATTCTAAGTTCTCCTTTAATACCATGAGTGTTAACTATTTTTCCAATATTTACTAATTCCATGTTAATCACCTATTTATTTAATTCATACATAATAATGGAAGCACATACACCAACATTAAGACTTTCACATGATTCATTCATATTTATATATATGTTTTGATCACATAAATCTCTTACTTTTTTGGACATTCCACTTCCTTCATTGCCCATTATTATAGCATACTTTTCATTATTTGAAACACTTTTTACATCTATTCCATTAGTTACATCAGTACCTAATATTTTATAACCATTTTCCTTTAAAAAATTAATATAATCTACAAGATTAGTTCTTTTAATATTTAGGTAGAAATTCATACCTTGAGCACTTCTAAGAGACTTAGTATTATATAAATCTACTGTATCTTCACTAAGGATAATATTATTCATATTAAATGCTACTGAACTTCTTAAAATAGTACCTAAATTACCTGGATCTTGTACTCCATCAAGAATTAATATATTTTTAGTTAAATCTATATCATTTTCCTTTATATTACAGATACCTATAATATCAGATGTAGATGGAAGCATACTAATTGTTTTCATAACGCTTTCTGTTACAGATGTTTTAGGAACACCCAAGTCTATATCTCTATTACATAGAATAACTTCATCTAGGTTACCTGATTTATAGGCTTCTAAAACTAGATGTTCTCCTTCTATAATATATTTCTTAGATTCATCTCTATATTTCTTTTCATTTAATTTTCTAATATCTTTTATTTTATTATTAGATGTAGATTCTATTATCATTCTTGGACCTCTTTTCTTATAGATTTATAATTAGGACAATTTTCCTCTACTAAAGACCAAAATCTTTTACTATGATTAGCCTCTAATAAATGAGATAATTCATGTACTATTACATAATCTAAACATTTTATATCTTTATATACTAGTTCTGAATTTAATGTAACTTTCTTTAGTTTAGTATTACATACTCCCCATCTAGTAGTCATTTTCCTAATAGTTAATGATGGATATGGAATACTTCTAGAATAATTATTATATATATAATCTAATCTCTCTTTAAATACCCTTTTTATCTCGTTTTTATACCATTTATCTATATCACTAGTATTTCTTACATATAAGTTATTATCCATTAAAAAAGGGTGTGTAATTGATTCATCTTTTATGATATTAATCTTATTACCAAAGTAATAATAATCTAATTTCTTTTCTAGTCTTTTTTCTTGCTTATCTAGAGCTTTTCTTATATAGTTTATATTACTGTTTACAAACTTTTTAATTAATATATCTGGTACTAGTTTATTACATGTTACATATATATTTAAATCATCTTTTACTCTTAGATACATATTCTTAATATTTTTCTTTTCTACGATAATATCATATCTTATTCCATCTATTTCTATAAACATAATCTCATCACTAATAATATTTTACCATTTTTATACATATAAAAAAAGGATTATGTTAATCCTTTTTCTTATCTTTTTTAGGTACTTTTTTTAATACTTCTGGATCAGGTCCAAATACATTATCAACAAATTCTTTTCCTCTAGAAGAAAAATGACATATTATCTCTTTAAACTTACTAATATCATCATTTGATAAATTAAATGAGACTACCATTTTTGATATATCTTCCCATGTTTTATTATCCATTATTGCTTTCATAGTTTTACCTACTTTTTCATGTAAAATTAAATAAGCTTCTATTTGTTCATCAGTATATAATTCTTTATCACTATCAGGTTCTTTACTTCCAATACTATATATATAATATTCTATTGTTGTTTTCCAATCACCTTTAGTAGAATCACTACAATAATTAGCATATCTAGATATATCTCTTATATAAGATTTAGCTACTTCACTATGATATTGTTTAGTATCTAAGTCTCTTGCCCCGATTAAAATAGATATTCTTATATCTCTAATTACATCTTTAGGTTCATATCTAAATGCTCTTTCTTCCTCTTCAGGTTCTATTACTTCGTTTGATTTAGAAAAATAAGCATCTCTACTACAATCATATACATCAAAATATGCTTGTTCTAATGTAACAGTATCTGATAATAAATTTACTTTATTAAACTTTAAAAACACATGTTGACCTTTTGCTTTAGCTTCTAATAATCTATTAACAGCATCATCTAAAGATTCACCTTGTATTGTAGGTAATTGTCTCATAATATCACTCCCTGGTAAAACAATTATATCACAAAAAAAGAGAATATTATTCTCTTTTATATTTTTTATATGCAATTATACTTACTACTATATCTGATATATAAATAAATGATAGTATGCTATAAATAATAAATTCTTTTTTAGAAATTATATTATTATCTTTTAATTTTTTATAACTAGAAATAGCATATAATCCAGTCATAATTAAACATATATAACCAAATATACCAAGTAAGAATGAAATAATAAATGTAAATATAGTAAATAAGCAAGCAATAGATGTAAGAAATAATACTATATATGCAGGTATATTTACTAATTTAACAATCATATTACTTTTTACATTATTATCTTTATTCTTAATTAAAAATACTATATTAAGAATAAATGTAATTAATACTAAACCAAGTAATATTCCCATAGGTATATAAGCATTATAATCAAATACTTTTTCCCATATAGTATCTAGAAATTTTACTTTACTAGATAAGAATGTAAAGAATGGGAATATTGTTATTAAGTATAAACAAAGTACATTTAAAGTACATATTATTTTTTTCATATTAACCTCTTTTTATTAGAATAAACTTAATTGATTAGATTCATCCATATTATCTAATATATGCATATTTCTCATTATTTCAATTAATGTATCAGATATCTTACATCTATTTTGTAATTCTTCGATAGATAAGAAATCTCTTTTATTTCTTTCCTCTACTATCTTTTGAGCTACTACATCACCTAGTCCATCTATAGCATTAAATGGAGGTATTATTTCATTATCTGAATTAACTACATAAGTAGTAGCCTCAGATTTATATAGGTTTACATTTAAGAACTTAATATCTCTTGCTGCAGCCTCTAAACATACTTGAAGAGATTCATGTGTACCTAGTTCCTTGTTAGTAGCATCTTTACCTTTATTCTCTATTTCAATTATTTTATTTTTAATTGCATCATATCCTTGAGTCATTGATATTACATCTACATCAGTAGCTTTACAAGATAACCATGATGCATAGAAATATACTGGCATATGAACTTTATACCAAGCAATTCTAAATGCTGAAGTAACATATGCAGATGCATGTGCTTTAGGGAACATGTATTTTATCTTACGACAACTATCAATGTACCACTCTGCTATACCAGCATCTCTTAATTTAGCTTCAAATTCTTTCCATTTTTCAGGATCCTTTGATGCTTTACCTTTACGAACAAATTCCATAATCTTAAATGCATCTATTGGCTTTAATCCGTTATACATAAGGTATACCATTATATCGTCACGGCACCCTATTACTTCAGAAAATGGAACTACATTATTCTTAATTAATTCTTGAGCATTACCTAGCCATACATCAGTACCATGAGATAATCCTGATATTTTAATAAGTTCACCAAATGTAGTTGGTTTAGTGTCCTCAACCATTTGAATAGTAAACTTAGTACCAAATTCTGGAATACCAAGAGTACCTGTATTACACATTATTTGTTCTTTAGTAACTCCTAATACTTCAGGTCCACTAAAGATACTCATTGTATCTTTATCATCAAGTGGAACAGCAGCAACATCAGTTCCTGTCATATCTTTAATCATACGAAGCTGTGTTGGATCTGAGTGCCCTAAGATATCTAGTTTAAGAACATCATCTTCAATCTTATGATAATCAAAGTGAGTTGTTCTCCATGCAGAATTTGGATCATCTGCTGGGAACTGATATGGAGTAAAATCATATACATCCATATAGTCTGGTATAACTACTATACCACCTGGGTGTTGTCCAGTAGTTCTTTTAACACCTGTACAACCCATAGAAAGTCTTTCTACTTCTAGACTTCTTTTATCTATATTATGGTCTTCAAAATAACCTTTAACATAACCAAATGCTGTTTTATCTGCTACAGTACCTATAGTACCTGCTCTATAAACATTATCTACACCAAATAATACTTTAGTATATTCATGAATAGCAGCTTGGTTTAAATCTGAGAAATTAAGGTCTATATCAGGAACTTTATCTGCATTAAATCCAAGGAATGTTGCAAATGGAATATCTTGACCATCTTTAAACATATTAGTTCCACATTCAGGACATTTCTTGTCTGGTAAATCAAATCCAGATTTATATTTGGCTCCTAGTACTTCACCATCTTCTTCAAAAATACTTAATTTACATTTAGGACATCTATAATGAGCTGCTAAAGGATTAACTTCTGTTATACCCATCATAGTAGCTACAAATGATGAACCAACAGATCCTCTAGAGCCTACTAAGAAACCATCATCATTAGACTTCTTAACAAGTCTTTGAGCAATTAGGTATATTGGATCAAATCCAGCACCTATTACTCCACCTAAATTCTTTTTAACTAGTTTATCTAGTTCTTTATCATCATCTATTTCATTTGTTTCTTTTAAATATTTTTTAACAAGAGATTTAACTTCATCAGAACCCTTTAATATAGTTTTATGTAGTTCTTCAAAAGACTTAGATTCTATATCTTTATCAGATACTCCATCTTTCTTTAAGAAGTATTCTATACTTGTTTTAACTATATCACCATATAATTCTAGACCTAGTCTTTCTTCAATTAAATGTGGAAGTGGATCTCCATACATTTCATTAGCTTTGTTATAAACTAGTTCTGTTACTACTTTAGGACAATCTAAGTATTCACCATCATCACCTTTTACTCTAGGAGAAAATGGTACTCCACCTGTTTGAATAATTACATCAAATACTTCTACCATATCTAGTATTTTATTTGGATTCTCTATAATTATTTCATGTGCTAAATCTTTATCTAAGAAACTAAAGTCTTCAAACATTTCAGTTGTTGTTCTAAAGTGTTGTGATGGAACTATACCACCACTTCTAGTTAGAGGATGTCTTCCTCTTCCAGGAACATTTTGATTAGCTATTATTTCTCTATATATTTTGTCTTCTCTATAAAGGTGATGAACATCACCTGTTGCTACGATTAATTTACCTGTATCTTTAGTTACTCTAATTACTTTTTCTATATTTTGTATTAAAGCCACTTCATTTTCAAATGAACTAGGTACTAAATGAGAATAAACTTCAAGAGGTTGTACTTCTACATAATCATAAAAGTCTATTATATTAGCTAGTTCTTCATCTGTTTTAGATGATGCACTATCAAATACCTCTGATAAATAGCAACCAGATCCAATAAGAAGTCCCTCTCTTAATTTTTCTATTTCACTTCTAAGGATTCTTGGAGTCTTATATAAATATTTAGTATTAGCAAAAGATACTATCTTAAATAGATTCTTTAGTCCTTCTCTATTTAAAGTAAGTATATTTATATGATGTGTATTACCATATTTATATATTTCATCTTTAGATACTAAGTTATTTAAATCAGATACTTTTTTAAAGTTTTGATCTAATAATTTCTTTATCATTTTATGGAATACCAAAGCGGTTGCTTCAGCATCGTAATTACCTCTATGGTGTCCTTCTTCATCAAATTCAACACCATATCTTTTTGTAATAGCAGATAGTCCATGTCTTGCTTCTGCTCTATCCATTGTTCTAGATAATTCTAGGGTATCTATTACAGGATTCTTAAATTCACCTAAGTTATATTTTTTAAATGCCATTTCTATAAATGAAGTATCAAACTTAGCATTATGAGCAACCATAGGACTATTTCCTGTCCATTCCATGAACTTCTTAACAGCCTCTTCTTCATTTGGTTTACCTTTTAACATATCATCTGTTATGTTAGTTAATTCTACTATTTTCTTAGGTAGTTTTCTTCCAGGATTAACTAGTTCATCATATGTTTCTAGTATTACTCCATCCTTTATTTTAGCAGCTCCTATTTCAATAATAGAGTCTTTACCACCAGCATTAAAACCAGTTGTTTCTAAGTCGAATACTACAAATGTAGTACCCTCTAATTTATCTTCAGAAGGTCTAACAACTATATCTACGTTATCATCTACCATTACTAGTTCACAACCATAAATAACTTTAAATGGTTCTTCACCTTCAGGTAAATCTTTATTCATACCTCTAACTAAATTAAATGCATTAGGGAATGCTTGTACACCATCATGATCAGTTAAAGCAATTCCTCTATGACCCCATTTTTTGGCTTGTTTAATTATATCTTCTATTGAGGATACACCATCCATTTGAGACATAATTGAGTGAGTATGAAGTTCTACTCTTTTTTCTTCTGCTTCATCTTTTATTTCTATATCTTTTGATGGAATATCCATTAAATTATATGCACTTAAAACATAGTCTCTAGAATATTCATCAAATTTAACATTACCAGATAATCTATACCATTTACCTTCTTTTATTTTAGAAGCTGCTTCATCAAAGTCTTCTTTACTCTTAAAAAATATTTTTGAATATAAACTATCTGTATAATCTGTTAATTTTAATGTAATAATTTTAAATGCAGTTTTTGGAGATTCAAATAAATCTACTCCAAATACTTTAGCTTCTACTATTACATTTTCTTTTTCTGAATATAAATCTTTTAACTGAGTAATTTCTCCAGTTATATATTTACCAAGGATAGCTCCTGTTTCTTTATCTATTTTTGCAGATGGAAGAGGTCCACTTTTCTTTTCTTCTTTCTTTAAACTAGGCATCTTTCCTTCATAAATAATATCAGTTTTAGTTAAAGTTAATTTATTATTTAAATAAGTATTAAGTTTTATATTAAAACCTATTTGTCTATATTTATCTTCTATCTCAGTAAGTTTATTCTTAATAGTATTTTCTTGTGATTTATTATCTACTTCAATAAATAATCCATCTGTTGTAGAAGATATCTTTTTATCTATAAATAATTGTAAAATAGCTTTACTAAGTCCTATATTACCAATAACATATGTATAGTATTCTCCTATTAATAAATCATTTTCTTTTTCAGGAACTATTGTATAAGTAACTGTTTTTAAATCAGGAAATCCTTTAGAAATATTTTTATCTATTTCTTTTAAAACTTCTACTGGTAAATAATCTTTAGTTTGAATTATAAAATTCCAGTTTAGTTTATCTTTTGAAGACTTTATCTTCAAAATTTTTGCATCCAAAAAATGATCATAATATTTTTGATCCAAGTTAATTTTTTCTAAAAATAATTTAATCTTGTTATCCATATATCATCATTCTTTCACTATTTTTTATTATATCAATTATTCTTTAAATATTAAACAAAAAAAGAGGAAAAATAATTAATTTTCCTCTTTATTCTCTTCTTTTTTTTCTTCTTTTGGTTCTTCTTGTTTTCCCTTTGATAAATACATCTTAGCAAGTACAACTAAACCTACTGCAACAACAATCATAGTTATACCTACAATCCAGTTAAATGTTAACCATGCAATACTCATAACTACTAATGAAATAGCAAATCCTACTGCAAATGAAACTACACCAAGTGCTCCATTAAATATTTTTCCAAGGAATGGAATATATCCAATTAATGTAGTTAATGGACTAAGAAGCATTGATGTACCCATACATACTAAGATTAGTCCAAATAATCTTTTAATCCATTTCATAAATGAATCAGCTTGTTTTTTATCTTCGATTAACTCTGCTTTAGTTTTTTCACCCTTCTTTAACATAAGAATTGATGATCCTTTAGCAGTTGTATAAGCTCCTATTTTAGATCCTGTTTGTTTACCTAAAACTGTAACAGTTCCATAATCTCCATATGTAAATGAAATTCTTGTATCACCTACTGCAGGATTATTTAAATCAGCTGAATTAGTAATATACTTACCAGATACTGCATATCCTTCTGGAAGACCAACTCCTGGTTCTAATGTAGATAATTCTTCATCAGCAGTTAATTTAGACAAGAAACTTTCAGATAAACTAAATACTCCTACATCTAAACGAGTAACTCTATATGGTTTACTTAATTTATATTTTAAACCATCATTATTATTTTCATGACCAGTTGCTTGTTTAAAGTTTGCAGATTCATTATTCTTTTCTGACCATTCTTTTGAATAAGTATAAGTAGTTTGATCATCTTTAGTTTCAGATGTTTCAACCCATTGATATACTTCTACATGTCTTTCTAATATTGGTGTTAATACACTAATACCAAATGTTTCATCTGTTAGATAAGCATCACCAAAATTTAATGTACCTGAAGTAACTACTGCTTTTCCTTCATTGTCTTTATCAACAACTTCTGAAGTTACCTCAATAGCAACTTTACTTAATTCATTAGCGTCCTTTCTATCAATAACAGCCTTTTTTTCATTATTCCAAATGATTCCACATCCAAGAATAATGATAATAATTCCTATAGGAATTGATGCAAATGAATTTCCAAGTTTTCCAAAGAAACCTTGCTTTTTATTTTTGACAGTATATGTATCTGCCATAATTATCACCTCATTTTAAATATAACATTAATTTACACAAAATAAAAGAAGAATTTGTAAGTTTACATTACTAATTCTTCATAGTCTTCTTCTGAAATAATTTTTATACCTAATTCTTTAGCTTTATCATATTTTGAACCAGGGTTTTCACCTACTAAAACATAATCTGTTTTCTTAGTAACAGATTCAGTAACATTGGCACCTAAAGACTCTAATTTAGCTTTATATACATCTCTAGGATTAGATAGAGTTCCTGTTATAACAAATGTTTTACCATTTACTTTTTCATTTGATGTATCTATCTTTTCTCCAAGATATTCCATATTAACGTTTAATTCTTTTAATTTATTAATAAGTTTGATATTTGCTTCATTTGAGAAATAATCTATTATTGATTTAGCTATTATATCTCCAACATCAGGAATATTGTTTAATGTATCATACTCTGCATTCATAAACTTATCCATAGTACCAAAATGCATTGCTAAAATCTTAGCAGTCTTTTTACCAACATGTCTAATTCCTAAACCAAATATTAATCTCTCTAAAGAATTATTCTTACTATTAGTAATGGCATCAAGTAAATTATTAATACTCTTTTCACCAAAACCTTCCATAGTCATTAATTCATCTTTATGTTTATATAAGTGATAGAAGTCCTCTATAGATGTTAAGAATCCTTCATTATAGAAGTCTTCTATTATTCTTTCACCAAATCCATCTATATACATAACATCTCTAGATACAAAGTGTTCTAAACCTTCTATTTTTCTTGCACCACATAAATCATTAGGACAAAAATGCATAGCATCTTTTTTAATTAATTTAGTACCACATATAGGACAAGTATCTATCATTTTAAATGGAATACTTCCATCTTTTCTTCTATCTAGTTTAACTTCTACTACTTCAGGAATAACATCACCTGCTTTTCTAATAGAAATAATATCTCCAACTCTAACATCTTTTCCTATACAATAATCTTCATTATGAAGAGTAGCTTTACTAACTAATGATCCATCTACGTGTACTGGATTAAATATAGCATTAGGAGTTATTTTACCAGTTCTACCTACTGTAAATTTAATCTCATTTAAAGTAGTTAATACTTCCATAGCAGGAAATTTATATGCTATTCCCCATCTAGGTACTCTAGCAGTAAATCCAAGTATTTTTTCATCTTCTAAACTATCTACTTTAATTACTACTCCATCTATTGCAAAAGGAAGTGATTCTCTTTTACTATTTAAATCATTTACATAACTAATAATATCTCTACTATTATTAGCTATACCATTTAATTTTATATTGGTAACAAAACCTAGTTCTTTCATAAACTTAATAGATTCTTCTTGAGTTTTAATTCCATAATCTTCTGGATTAGGAATAAAGTATGCCATGAAATCTAGATTTCTTTTAGCAGTTATTTTACTATCTAATTGTCTTACTGAACCTGCAGCAGCATTTCTTGGATTAGCAAATTCTTTTTCACCAGTTTCTCTTCTTTCTTTATTTGCTTTTTCAAAAGAAGATTTACTCATATAGATTTCTCCTCTTACTTCGATATCTATATCTTTAGTAAGTCTTAGAGGAACTGATTTAATAGTTTTAACATTTATAGTAATGTCTTCTCCTGTTACTCCATCTCCTCTAGTAGCAGCCCTAACAAGTATACCTTTTTCATATATTAGAGAACCTGATAAACCATCCATTTTAGGCTCTAAAGTATATCTTGGTTTACTAATAGTCTTTTTAATTCTTTCATCAAAACTTTCTATTTCTTCATCATTAAAAATATCATCAAATGAAAGCATTGGAGTCTTATGAGTTACCTTATTAAACTTATCTATAGCTTCTCCCCCAACTCTATGAGTAGGACTATCTTCTCTAACTAGTTCTGGATACTTTTCTTCTAGGGAAAGAAGTTCTCTATATATATCATCATACTCTTGGTCAGTCATAGTAGGATTATCTAAAACATAGTATTCATAACAAGCTTTATTAATTAATTCTATTAATTCATTTATTCTGTTTTTAATCTTATCCATAATGTTACCTCTATATATATTTTACCATAAAAAAAGGAAATAGTTTTCCTATTTCCATAAATTATTTGGATAAATATTATTATCTATTAATGACTTAATTGCATCTTTTACTAATGGTGTATCTTCTTTATATGTAACACCATGCCAAATAGAAGTAGTATTTAATACTTTAACTTCTTTTCCATAATTAACAGCTATACCTAATTCTGTAGGAATTAAAAATTCACATGTTTCTAAGTTATTTTCATTCTCTTTAAAAAATATATCCATTCTTTCTTTTAAGTATGGAAATATAGATAAATCAAATGTTAATAAGTTTACTGATACTAATCTATTTCCTTCTATATAAAATGGATCTGAACCATCAAGTGGTGAAGCTAATATTTTATCTTCAGTAAACTCTAATTTACTTTCAATTATATTTTTTAAATTATCATTATCTGATTCAATAACTCCTCTTTTAACAGAACCATTATTAGTCATAGTATTAATTGCTTCATATCCTATAGTAGCATATTTACATTCTCTATCACTTTTAAGAAAATTAGCTGCTACCATAAATGCATCTCTACCATAAAAATCATCTGAATTAATAACTAAGAAATCTTCAGTTATTTTATCTCTTGCAGCATATATAGCTTGTGCTGTACCCCAAGGTTTTTCTCTAGTTTCTGGTATTTTTACAAATGAAGGAACATCTGTTAATTCTTGGAATACATAATCCACAGGAATATGTCCTTCTACTCTTTTACCTATTGTTTCTTTAAATAATTCATAGTTTTCTTTTTTAATAATAACTATTACTTTACTAAATCCTGCTTTAACAGCATCATATATTGAATAATCAATAATAAATTCACCATTAGGTCCCATAGGTTCTATTTGTTTTAATCCACCAAATCTACTACCCATACCTGCGGCCATAATTAATAATTGCATAATACCTCCTAGTTGTCTACTTTTGTTATAGACTTATGATTCTTAAGTATTTTTTTAACACCATCTTTAGAAAATGAAATAGTAGCTATAGGTCCTTCTATAGCAATTACTACACCCATTCCATATTTTTCATGATTAATAACATCGCCAGGTTTTAAATCATTTTCTTTTTCTATATTTCTATTTTCTTTCTTTAGTGTCTCTTTGATTATACCATCTTTCTTTATGCTGTCAATTAGGTCATCACCCATCTCAGCGATAAATCTACTAGGTACATTAGAATCTACTTTACCATAGATAAGTCTACTTCTTGCATTTATAATATATAGTTTCTTTTTAGCTCTAGTAATAGCTACATAAGCTAATCTTCTTTCTTCCTCTAATTCATCTTTAGATTCCATAGAGTTTACATGTGGAAATAATCCTTCTTCGACTCCTACTATAAATACATAATCAAATTCAAGTCCTTTAACAGAGTGTATAGTCATTAATGATACTTTATCATCATTAATATCACTCTTTTGATCATTTACATCAGATACTAAAGATAATTCATCTAAGAAGTCTGATAGAGATACTATTCCATCATTGTCCTCTACTGATTTAGTGATAGATTTAAATTCTTCTAAGTTCTCTAATCTAATATCAGCCTCTAAAGTTTTTTCATTTTCTAAATCTTCTTTGATACCAGATTTATTTAATACAAGATCTATAAAGTCTGTTAAAGACATAGTTTCTTTTTCTTTGATTAAGTCTTCTATTATATTTTTAAATGCTAATTCTTTACCTGAAGAAATTACTTCAAATAAAGACTTATTAGAACTAGAAGCCTCTAATTCTAAGTTCTCTATAGATTTTAAACCTATACCTCTTTTAGGATAATTTATTATTCTTAAAAGAGATACATCATCTTTTGGATTATTAATTAGTTTTAAATAAGCTACTAAATCTTTTATTTCTTTTCTAGAATAGAATGCAAATGAACCTACTACTCTATATGAAATATTATTTCTTAGGAATGCATCTTCAACTGTTCTACTTTGTGCATTAGCTCTATAAAGTATGCATATTTCTTTAGGAGACACACCTTTATCTAAAAGATTTTTAACTTCTTTAATAACATAATTAGATTCATCCATTTCATCAAAGGCTCTATAGTAAACTATGTTTTCTCCTTCTTCATTAGATGTCCATAAGTCTTTTTCTTTTCTCATTTTATTGTTTACTATAACTCTATTAGCAGCCTCTAATATCTTTTTAGTGGATCTATAATTTTCATCTAGAACTACCATTTTAGAATTAGGATAATCTTTTTCAAAGTTAAGTATGTTTTTATAGTCTGCACCTCTCCAAGTAAATATTGCTTGATCAGCATCACCTACTACAGTTATATTTTTATATTTAGCACTAATCATTTTACTTAATATATATTGAGGTCTATTAGTATCCTGATACTCATCTATAAATACATATTTATATTGTTCTTGATACTTCATTAAAATATCTTTATTTTGATCAAATAATTTAATAGGAAGTATTAGTAAATCATCAAAGTCTACTACTGATGATCTTCTTAAATTCTTTTCATATTCATCATATACTTTTTCTGCTACTTCATCAAAGTCAGTATATACAAACTTATGATATTCTTCTGGAGATATCATTTCATTTTTATTACTTGATATTATATTTCTAATTGCTTTAGGACTAAATTTAGTTGTATCTAAATCAAAGTTCTTCATTATCTTTTTAACTAGTGTTAATGAATCATCAGCATCTAGTACATTAAAGTTTTTATCTAAGCCTAATTTATCATAGTTTTCTTTTAATAGTTTTAAACCAAATGAATGGAAAGTAGATATTTGAAGTCTAAAGACTTCTCTTCCTATTAGATTATATATTCTTTCTTTCATTTCTTTAGCAGCTTTATTAGTAAAAGTAATAGCAAGAATATTTGTAGGACTTATATCTCTTTGATCTAAAAGGTATGCTATTTTAGTAGTTAATACTCTTGTTTTACCAGAACCAGCACCTGCTAGGATTAGCATAGGTCCATCTAATTCTTTTACGGCTTCTACTTGTTTATTATTCAAATTTTCTAATGTACTCATGTTAATCACCACTATGTAATATTTTAACAAAAAAATAAATTAAAATATATAGAAATATACTTTAATTTATGATATTATTTAATTAGGAAGAGCGTTTAGTAAACCTAAATGCCTACCTAAATATGGTTGGACATTTAAGTTATATGCTTAAGTGTCATTTTTTTATTTCAACTAGAATAAGAAGAAGTAGAAATAAAATTATTGTAATGAAGAACATAATAATACATCTGTAAATACGTTTCTTCATGTATTCCACCTCCTTTCTAGAATAAGAGGTAGACACTTAAGCTTTCTAAACGCTCTAATAGTTTTATTCTCTTTAAAAATAAAAAAGTCCATTAGGACTTTTTTTATTTATTATTTAAATAATTAATTGCATCAAGTGCTGCAATAGTACCATCAGCACAAGCTATAGTTATTTGAGCATATTTCTTAGTTCTAGAATCTCCTGCTACAAATACACCTTTAGCTTTAGTAGTACCATCATTTGATACTATATAACCTCTACCATCAAGTTCTAGTTTACCATTTACAAATTTACTTTGTGGAACTAATCCAATGTTTAAGAATACTCCATCTAAATTAAGAATTTCTTCTTTACCATTAACATCTATTTTTAAACCTGTTAATGAATCATCATTAGATAAATATTCTTTAACTGAACAATTATATTTAATATCTATATTATTACATTTTTCTAGTTTATTAATTAAATCTTGTTCACAAGTTAAATGGTCTAGATTTTGAAGTATAGTCACATGAGAAGCTATATTAGACATATTATATGCATTAATACATGCAGAATTACCTCCACCTACTATAGCAATATCTTTACCTTTATAGAATGGTCCATCACATGCTGTACAAAAATGAATACCATGACCAATTAATTCTTCTTCATTAGGTAAACCTAGTGTTCTATAAGAAGATCCACTTGCAATGATAATAGTCTTAGTTTTATAAGTATTATCTTCAGTGATAACTTCTTTTATATCTCCATCTACTTTAATATCTGTTACTTCTTCTATTTCAAAGTCTACTCCTAGTTCATCTACTTGATCAAACATAATACTTGTTAAATCTGATCCAGATATAGCTTTAAAACCAGGATAATTCTCTATTAGAGGTGTAGAAGAAGCAGTTCCTCCTACAGTTTCTTTTTCTATAATTAGAACTTTTCTTCCATCTCTTAAAAGATATAATGCTGAAGTAAGACCTGCAGGTCCTCCTCCAATTATAATTGCATCATATATCATATTATTTTTCCTCAATATATTTCTTTATATTAGATACATTTTCAATTAAAGTAGATTCACCATTAGCATTAACTACTAATGTAGGAGCTTTTTTAACACCATATTTCTTAGTCATATCTGGCATTTCTTCAGCATCTACAAATTCATATGGAATAGAAGCCTTTTCAAGTAGTTTTTTAGCCATTTTACAGTTAGGACAAGTCTTTGTACCAAATAGTAATAAACCATCTTTAGCATCGCTCTTTAATACTTCTTTTGCTTTCTTAGGAATATTAGTTTTCTTCTTAGCACATGTGCATCCTTCTACTTTATATTCTTTTCTCATTTCAAATTCTTTTGATTTACCATCATTCCAGTTTTTAACTGGTCTATAGTAACCTGTAATTCTTGAATATACTTCTGTATCTTCATTACATATTGGACATTTCCATACTTCACCAGTTATATATCCATGATTTCTACATACTGAGTATGTTGGAGAAATTGTATAGTATGGTAACTTATAGTTTTCTGCTATTTTTCTAACTAAAGAAGCACAAGTCTTCCAATCAGACATTCTTTCTCCTAAGAATGAATGGAATACAGTTCCTGATGTATATAGAGTTTGAAGTTCATCTTCAATATCTAATGCTTTAAATATATCATCTGTATAACCTACTGGTAAATGTGATGAATTTGTATAGTATGGAGTATCATCATCAGATGCAGTAATTATATCAGGATAAATACTCTTATCTTTCTTAGCAAGTCTATATGAAGTAGATTCAGCTGGAGTAGCTTCTAAGTTATATAGATCTCCATATTCTTCTTGATAATCAGATAATTTATCTCTCATGAAGTTAAGAACTTTCTTAGTCCACTTTTGAGCTTTTTCATTAGTTAAATCTTCTTTAACCCAATTAGCATTTAAACATGCTTCATTCATACCTACAAGTCCAATTGTAGAGAAATGATTTTTAAATGTTCCTAAATATTTCTTAGTATATGGATATAATCCTTCATCTAATAATTTAGTAACTACATCTCTTTTAATCTTTAATGATTTAGCTGCTAAATCCATTAAATGAGTTAATTTTTCAAAGAATTCATCTTCTGTTTTAGAAGTATAAGCAATTCTTGGCATATTAATTGTAACAACACCAATAGATCCTGTAGATTCTCCAGAACCAAAGTATCCACCAGATTTCTTTCTAAGTTCTCTTAAATCTAGTCTAAGTCTACAACACATAGATCTAACATCACTAGGTTCCATATCACTATTAATATAGTTTGAGAAATATGGAGTACCATATTTAGCAGTCATTTCAAATAATAATTTATTGTTTTCTGATTCTTTCCAATCAAAGTCTTTAGTAATTGAATATGTTGGAATTGGATATTGGAATCCTCTACCATTAGCATCTCCTTCAATCATGATTTCAATAAATGCTTTATTAACCATATCCATTTCTTTTTGGCAATCTTTATACTTGAAGTCCATTTCTTTTCCACCAACTAAAGCATTTAATTCTGCTAAGTCATTTGGAACAGTCCAGTCAAGTGTAATATTAGTAAATGGAGCTTGTGTTCCCCATCTAGATGGAGTATTAACACCATATACAAATGATTGAATAGCTTGTTTAACTTGTTTATATGTTAAATTATCTACTTTTACAAATGGTGCAAGATATGTATCAAATGATGAGAATGCTTGAGCACCAGCCCATTCATTTTGCATTATTCCAAGGAAGTTAACCATTTGGTTTGTTAATGTAGATAAGTGTTTAGCTGGAGCAGATGTAATCTTACCTGGAACTCCTCCTAAACCTTCTTGTATTAATTGTTTAAGTGACCATCCAGCACAATATCCTGTAAGCATAGATAAGTCATGAATATGATAATCACAATTTTTATGAGCATTAGCAATATCCTCTGGATAAATTTCATTTAACCAGTAATTAGCAGTAATAGCTCCAGAGTTAGAAAGAATTAATCCTCCAACTGAATATGTAACTGTAGAGTTTTCTTTAACTCTCCAGTCAGATACATTTAAATAACTATTAACAACGTTTTTATAGTCTAGTAAAGCACTATTCATGTTTCTTTGTTTTTCATGTAATTTTCTATAAAGAATATATGCTTTAGCTACATCTGAATAATTTGATTTAATTAATACTGATTCAACAGCATCTTGAATATCTTCTACATCAATAATATCGTTCTTTACTTTATCACTGAATTCAGCAGTAACTTTTAATGCTAAGAAATCAATAACATTTTGATCATAATCTTTCTCTAAACTTTCAAATGCTTTAATAATAGCATCACTTATTTTGTTAATATCAAAACTAACAATTTTTCCATCTCTTTTTCTAACCTTGTACATAATTCCCTCCTATACATATCTTACTGTAACACTAGGTTTATTTTTAAAGTGTTCTTTAATTTCATTTAATTCTTCTTCTGTAAATCCAAATAGTTTTTTATCATTTACTGTATCTTCCATTCTGAAGTTTTGTAAATAATATGGACTTCCATCTATAACATCTACTATCTTATCTAGATCTTCCACAGTATGAAAACCTTTAATAATAGTTGTTCTAAATTCATGATCTACTTTAGAAGCCTTAATTAGTTTGATACTTTCTATTAATTTATCAGTATCAATTTTTTTATTTATTATTTTATAATATTCGTTAAATAGAGTTTTAATATCCATTGCTATATAATCAACTAAGTTTTTATCAATGATTTCTTTTAATACATCAGGTCTATAACCATTAGTATCAAGTTTAATCTTTAAACCAAGTTCTTTTACTTTTTCCATAAATGGAATCAAATCATTCCATATAGTTGGTTCTCCACCAGAGATAACTACACCATCAAGCATTTTTTTTCTTTGATTTAAATATGAAAAGATTTCTTCCTCACTTATTTCCTCAGCTTTATTATCAACTAAATCTCTATTATAACAATAACTACAGTCAAAGTTACAACCATTTGTGAATATTATACATGCAAGATTTCCTGGAAAATCTTGAGTTGTTAATTTATTAAATCCGCCTATTTTCAAATAATCATCACCATCTACTTTCGCTACTGTGTACCTTCATTTTATTATAAGTTTCAAAATATTCAATGTTGCATTTGCAACATTTTAGATTTTTTTATAAAAATATACATTTACGTGTCAAGTTATGTTCGATAAATAAAAAAACAAGTATTTAATACTTGTTTTTATAAATCTAATGATGGATTAATACCTAAAGAATAATCATCAAACATATTCTCTTTATACATATAATAACCTGCTGACGCAATCATAGCAGCATTATCTGTACAATATTTCATTTCAGGAATAATAAGTTTTATTCCTGCTTCTGAACATAGTTTAGTAAATTCATCTCTTATACCAGAATTAGCAGATACTCCTCCTGCTATTAATAGTTCTTTACAGTTATATTCTTTTAATGCTTTCATAGTTTTTTTAGTTAATGCTTTAATAACAGCATCTTCAAAAGAAGCACATAAATCTTTTTCTCTAATATCATTACCTCTTTGTTTTTCATTATGTACTAAATTTATAACAGCAGATTTAATACCACTAAAACTAAAGTTATAACTATCATCATCAAGAGGTATTGGTAAAGAATAAGTTACTTCTCCTTCTTTAGAATATTTATCTATTATAGGGCCTCCTGGATATGGGACTCCTATTACTCTAGCTACTTTATCAAAAGCTTCTCCAATAGAATCATCAGTAGTAGCTCCTACTTTCTTAAATGATAAATCTTTTTCCATATATATAAGTTCAGTATGACCACCACTTATAATAAGTGCAATAAGTGGAAAACTAAATTCATCTACTAACTTATTAGCATATATATGACCTACTAAATGATTTACTCCTATTAAAGGTTTCTTATAAGCAAGTGAAAGTGATTTTGCTGCTTCTACACCTACAAGTAGAGAACCTGCTAATCCTGGTCCTTTAGTAACAGCTATAGCACTTATTTCATCTAAAGACATATTAGCTTTCTTTAAACAATCGTCTATAACCATAGTTACTGATTCAACATGTGATCTACTAGCAATTTCAGGAACTACTCCCCCAAATTTCTTGTGTATATCTATTTGAGATAGTACAGTTGTTGCTATTTCTTCATTACCATTTTTAACAATAGAAACAGAAGTTTCATCACAACTACTTTCAATTCCTAAAATATAAATATCATTCATGTATTTCACCACCCTTACTCATAACATAAGCATCTTCATCTTTATAATAATGTTTTCTGGTAGTTAATATATCAAACCCATTCTTTTTATAAAGATTAATAGCTTTCTCATTATTAACATTTACTTCTAAAAAGTAATTTCTATCTCTATAATTATCTAATATATATTTAAGTAATTTATCTCCGTATCCATTACCTTGATATTCTGGCATAACAAAAACATCTATTATTTCTAATTCTGTATCTAAATCAAGTATGCATATAAAACCAATATAACTATTATTAAGTTCATATGCATAGTATTTAGAGTTATTAGACATAGATATAATATAGTCTTCTTTATAGCCTTTAAAAAGGCTTAAAATGTCATTATAAGATACTTCTTTAATCATAGTTTCTCTTCAACCTCTATTTTCTTAATATATGAAGGTTTAATATTAAATGAATTATCTTCTTTATCTTTATAATAATCTACAAGTTTTAATAGATTTAACTTCATTTCTGTAGTTCTATAAGTAAAATCTATATCTAAATTAGTAATAACTAATACTTTTCCTTGAAGATTAATTACTTTTTCTTTTATAACATCTAATGAAGTATATTCTTCTAAAACTTCATTATAATCTTTATCATATATTCCAAAATATGCTTTATCTCCTTTATCAGAAAGAATAACAGCGTAGTAATCATTATTTTCATATTCAAAAACATATTGTTTTAAAGATGAAACTGATACTACTGGAATATTTAGTGCATAAGAAATAGTTTTAGCTACAGTAACAGCTATTCTAGTACCTGTAAAAGAACCAGGTCCTCTTACTACTATAATCTTTCCCACATCTTTTATATCTATATTATTCTTACTTAGTTCTTCATCTATTATTGGAACTAAATATTTTGAGTGATCATTTAGAGTTTCTTTTTCCACATAAGAAATTATTTCTTCATTTTTAACTAGTCCTGCTACTAGTTTTTTTGAACTTGTATCTAAAAAAAGTGAGATCATGATAATATGTCCTCACATAATTCTTCATATTTTGTTCCATAAGGAATTAATTTAATAACTCTTGTATCCTCATCTATTGCTTTGAAATAGATATCTAATCTTTCTTCAGGAAGATAATCTTTAATCATATCTGCCCATTCAATTATAACTATTCCATCTCTATCAAAATAATCTAATATTCCTGTGGATTTAATATTACCCTCTAATCTATACATATCCATATGGTATAAAGGCATTTGTCCTGATAAATATTCTTTAATAATACTAAAAGTTGGAGATGTAACTACTTCATCTATTTCTAAAGCATCCGCAAACCCTTTAGTAAACACAGTTTTACCAGTTCCAAGTTCACCATTAAGGCAAATAACCATACCATTAAATTTCTCTGATTCAATATTTTGAGCAAGTACTATTGTATCTGCTTCACTTTTTGAAGTTATTTTATATTCTAAATCCATTTATATCACTCCTAAATAAATTATACATAATTATTTACATTAAAAAAAGTATTATATGTAAATTATACAAAATTTAAAGCAAAAAAAAATACCAGCGACTTCCTATTTTTGCATTACACTATCTTCGGCGTTAGAGTGCTTGACTTCTGTGTTCGGGATGGGAACAGGTATTTCCACTCTGCTATAATCACTGATAAATTAATTATAATATATATAAATTAAAATGTCAATCATTCTCTGAAAACATGATAATGTGCAACAAATTAGTTATGGTTAAATCCTCGATCTATTAGTACTGGTCAACTCAAAGTATCACTACTCTTCCATCTCCAGCCTATCAACCTGGTAGCCTACCAGGGATCTTACTATTATAAAAATATGGGAAAATTCATCTTGAAGGTTGCTTCCCGCTTAGATGCTTTCAGCGGTTATCAATTCCATACATAGCTACTCTGCGCTGCAGCTGGCGCTACAACAGATACACCAGAGGTATGTCCATCTCGGTCCTCTCGTACTAAAGATAGATCTCCTCAATTTTCCTACGCCCACGACGGATAGGGACC
>JAFZKH010000006.1 GCA_017553685.1 Bacilli bacterium
AACAATAATAATAACAGCAATAATAACAATAATAAACAAGAAGAAAAGAAATCAAGTGATAGTACTTTAAAGAGTCTTAATGTTGAAGGATATAATCTTGTTAGAGTAGATGATAATAACTATACATTATCTGTTAGAAATGAGATTAGTTCTATTAATATTAATGCTGCTGCTAATGATTTAAAAGCAAAAGTAGAGGGTACAGGTCTATATGAATTAGTAGAAGGAGAAAATCCTATTACTATTACAGTAACTGCTGAAAATGGTTCTAAAAATGTAATTAATATAGTAATTACAAGAGAATTAAAAGAAGAAAAAGAAATAATACCTGTTAACCCTGAAAAGAAAGAAACTCCTAAGAAAGATACTAAGAAGAAGATTAATATTACATTAAAAGATTATCTATTATTTGGATCTTTATTATTAAATGTATTATTAATAGTAGCTATTATTTTAATTAATATTAAATATCGTGCTTTAAAAGAAGCTTCTAAAAACATGGTATATGATTCTAAGGATTTACCTTTTGGATTTTTAAATGAAAATGGAAAATAATTTCCATTTTTTTATTTTATGATATATATTTTTTATTTTTTGTGATATAATTTTTATGTATATAATAGGAGTTGGGATATGAAAAAGATATTAAGTAGTATTAAAGAATTTTTAATTAAACACAAATTAATTGTATTAATAACTTTAGGAGTAATACTTGTAATAATTGCTTTATTAGTTATATTTGGAAAGACTAGTGTTAATAAAGTAAAAAGAGTTAGTAAAGTACTTTCTAATAGTTATTATAAAGTAGAATGCATGAATGATGATTGCGACTATATTATTGCTTATAAAGGTGATATTGTAGGTAAAACTAAGATTAAAATATTAGATTCTAAGGGTAAAAAGATAGCATCATATAATGAAAAATTAAATATTAATAATATGATTATTAGAAATATTATAGCTGTTAATAAAAACTATATAATATTTAGTAAAACAGATGCTGAAAATAATAAATCAGGAGGATATTCTTTAGCTAGAATTAATGGTAAAGAAATATATAATACTGATTATAAATTAGCAGCATTAAATGAAAGTTTATTAACAGAAAAACTAGATGAAACTTATAATATTTTAAATAAAAATGGTAAAGTTTTATATACTAATGTTAAAGATATAAAAGGCTATAATGATAATAAAATTTTATCTGCTTCTATTAAGAATGAAAATTATATTTTAAATGAAAAAGGTGAAACAATTCTTAATGGTTATAGTATTGTTAAAGGCGTTAAAGATGATGAAGATAATACATTATATTTAATTCTTCAAGATTCAGGTAAAAATGCTTATTATTACTATGATATTAATAGTAATAAGATAGTAGGAGATGCATTTAATAGTTATACTAATGGATCTAATACTGGCGAATTAATTATTACTAAAAAGAACAATACTGATTATGTTAAATATATTTTAAAAGCTAATGGTAAGGCTACTAAGTTAAGTAGTGTTTCATCAGATGATTTAAAATCTATTGATACAGAAAAATATACTATTATGTATGATAGTTATATTATTAAAGAACAAACTGCTGTATTAGTATCTAGTAAATCAGAAAATTCTTTTGGCGTTTATAACTTAAAAACCAATAAATATACTAAGTTATTTGATGGAAGTGCTAGTTCATTAAGTAAGTTATTATCTAATGAAAAAGAACTATATGTAGGTATTAATTATAATTCTGAAAATGGAAATATAATGTATATTTATGATTTAGTTAATGATAAAAAAGTATATGAATTAAATAGTAAAGATTTTAGTATTCAATATTATACAAATTATGGTGATTATAACGTAGTTAAATATTCATCTAGTTCATCTGAAGACTATAAAAATAAATATGCTGTTTATGATAAGAATAATAAAGAAATATATAGATCTGATAACCAAATAGTTGTTGTAGATAAAGAATATGTATTTGGCAAAGAACCAATAAGTAGTCAATTAATTTTATTTAGTGCTAAGAAGAATAAAGTATTAAATACTGAAGAAACTTTAGCTACTAAAGTGTCTATTGGTAAATCATATTTCTATAAATTTAGTGATAACGAAAAAACATATTTATATAATTATAAAGGTGAAAAACTTAAGACTATAAATATTGCTAGTGTTTCATTTATTTATAGTAATGATACTATTATTTATATTTATAATAATAAAGTATATATTGTTAATCCTACTGATAATAGAACTACAACATATAAATTAAAAGCAAATGAAAGATTAAATGCTAATGATGGAGAGTTATTAGCACCATATAAAAATACTCTATATATTAATAACCCAGTTAATAACTATTCTAAGGTTGTAAATGTTAATGGATTAACTCTTAGAAAGATGAGAAAATCTACTATAGAATCCGTTAATTATAACAAAAAAACTAAGAATGTAATTATAGTTACAAAGAAGGTTAAAAAGAATAATAATTTATATGGATTATATATAGGAAAATAGGCTAAAAAAGCCTATTTTTTTTATTGTAAAAATACACTAAAAATGATACAATTATTATAAGTATAATGGATGGTGAATAGTATGAAAGATACACTAAAAAAATTAAGTAGAAAAAAGGTTATAATATCGGCAATATTAGTAATATTGTTTGTTTTAATGATTGGTTTAATAACTGTTTTAAAACCAGTTAATAAAACTATTAAAATTTCTAAAGTGTTAACTAATACTAAAACTCTATCAGCATCCGTTATTGATGGTGTTTTTGAAGGAGTTACATCTAATAACTATGATGAGATAAAATATCAAATCAAAGTTAATAAAGATGATTCTGATACTGCTATTGTTACAGCATCATTAACAAGTGAAGAAAATAAATATGCTAGATTTAAAGAAATAAAAGATGGAGTAGTAACAAATAATGGTAAAGAAATAACTATTACTACTACAAGAAGTAATATAACAATTACAGTTATAGTAGAAAATGCTCCATATGGAGTAACTATTAATCCAAAAATAAATATTAATAGTGAAGATGAAACTAAATCAAAGATAAATGTAGATCCAGTAACTATTACTGGTAAGTCAGTAGAAGGTATTGTATCTGATGAAAATGGAACTTTATTTAGTGGAATAGAATTAAGTCTATTAAAGAACGGTACAGAAGTAAAAAGAACTTATACTAAAGAAGATGGCAAGTATGTATTTAGTTTAGGAGATCTTGATACTTATGAAGTAAGAATAGCAGAAACTAAATATAAA
This sequence comes from Bacilli bacterium, assembly GCA_017553685.1. Taxonomy (GTDB): domain Bacteria; phylum Bacillota_I; class Bacilli_A; order RF39; family UBA660; genus RUG13038. The sequence goes on from JAFZKH010000006.1 coordinate 3,271, forward strand.
CTAGTTAGATACACAGAAGAAACTACAGATCAAAATAGAAGAGTTCTAAATCTCGTTATTAAAGAAGTAGAACCATTTACTTTAAATATTAAAAAGACTATTAGTAAACTTGATTTAGTAGTTAATGGTAAAAAAGAAGTATTTAATTATGATGATGAAACTAAAGTAGTTAAAGTAATTAAGAATGCTAAAACAATAGAAGGTTCTATTTATTACAATATTTCAATTAAAAACGAAGGAGAAGTAAAAGGAACTGTTGCAGTTTTAAAAGATATTATTCCTGATGGTTTATCATTTGATGAAACTAAGAACCCAGGGTGGACTAAAGAAGATAATTATTTATTCTATACACCTTTAGAAGGAACTGAATTAAATGCATTTGAAAAAACTAGTGCAAAGCTAGTTCTTGATATTGCAAAAACAGATGAAGCTAAGAGTTATATTAATAAAGCTATTGCTTCAGGAGATGATTATAAATATATAGTTTATTATTTAAACGGAAATGTTTATAAAGAAGAGTATGTAATTAATTCTGAAAAGATAGAAAATATAGATCCACATGTTGAAAACTTTGCTGGATGGTATACAGATAGAAATTATACTAATAAATATAATTTTGATAATGCTGTTACCAAAGATATTGCACTATATGGAAAAATAGATAATAACAAGTTTAATGTTATGTTTATAGACATTAATCCAAATAATAATTCTCAAACTATTTTAGATATTAAAGAAGTACCAGAAGGAGAATCAGTAGATTTAGTAGATCATCCTGAATATAATGGATATACATTTAAATGCTTTACTTTAAATGGTACTTGTTATAATGATGAAGAAATAGTATCTGATACAGAGTTATATACTTCTTATACTATTAATAACTATGACATTGAATATGACTTAGATGATGGTACTGTAGCAGCAGCTAATCCAACAAGTTATACAGTTAAAGATACATTTACATTAAATAATCCTACTAAAGAAGGATTTACATTCCTAGGATGGACAGGAACTGGTTTATCAGATGTTACTGAAACAGTTACTGTTCCTGTTGGCTCAACTGGAAAGAGAACTTATACTGCACATTATGAGATTAACAGATCAACATTAACTATTGATCCAAATGGTGGAGCTTATGAATCTAATACTTCATTAGTAACATTTACTGAAAACTTTGGAACATTAAAAGTTTTAAGTGAATCAGAAAGAAGAGGTTATAACTTCTTAAGATATGACCATGATGGTGGTGGAACTTATAATAATTTAACTTACTTATT
>JAFZKH010000007.1 GCA_017553685.1 Bacilli bacterium
GTTTTAAGTGAATCAGAAAGAAGAGGTTATAACTTCTTAAGATATGACCATGATGGTGGTGGAACTTATAATAATTTAACTTACTTATTTGATAATGATGATGCTACTTTAACAGCTATTTATGAAATAATAAATTATAGAATTAATTATGAAAATATAACTACTGAAGAAAGAGATTTCTTAAGAAATAAAACTACATATAATGTAGAAACTGATACATTTACATTATGTAATCCAAATACTAGATTAGATAATGAAGGTAACAATTATCAAGATTTTCTTGGATGGGATGATGGTAATGGAAATGTTTCATTAATAGTAACTATTCCAAAAGGTTCAATTGGTGATAGAACTTATACAGCAGTATGGAGAGAAAACCAAGATGATTATGCAATAAGATATAATCTACATGAAGGAACATTAGAAGCTGGTAAATCAAATCCAAATACTTATACAAGACAAACAGAAACATTTACATTAAATAATCCAAATAAGAATGGATATACATTTACTGGATGGATAGGTACTGGTTTAACTAATGCTACTAAAACAGTAACTATTCCAAAAGGAAGTTCAGGAGATAGAGATTATGAAGCTAATTATGAAGTTATTCCATATACTATTTCTTATGAGGGTATAACAGAAGAAGAAAAAGCAGCCTTAAGAAATAAAACTGATTATAATATTGAAACACCAACATTTAGTATTAATAATCCTTCAAGAGAAGGTTATAACTTCCTTGGATGGAGTGGAACAGGTATAACAGATAAATCAACATCTGTATCAGTACCACAAGGTTCTACAGGAGATAGAACATATATAGCTAATTGGGAATTAATATCATATTCATTAACATATACACTTAATGGTGGAGATTATGAAGCTGGTAAATCAAATCCAGATAAATATTATGTAACAAGTGATCCAATAACTTTAAATAATCCAAGTAAAACTGGTTATACATTTAAAGGTTGGTCTGGAACTGATTTAACGGGAAATGAAAATACAACTGTAGTTATTCCTACAGGTTCACAAGGACATAGAAGTTTCTTAGCAAATTATACTCCAATAACATATCATATTTATTATGATTATGATGAAGGAAATCTTCCAAGTGGAGTAACTAATCCTGATACTTATACAATTGAAAGTGCTGAAATAACATTTAATAGTCCTGAAAAAGAAGGTTATACATTTACACATTATACAAGTGGTAATAATATTATTACTTCTATACCAACAGGAAGTACTGGAGATTATTATTTAAAAGCAAATTATGAAATTAATCATTATACAGTTAATTATTATAATGAATCTATTCAATTTGCTACTGAAACTGTAGATTGGATGGAAACTGCTAATAAACCTGTAAATGATCCTGAAAAAGCACATAATATATTCTTATATTGGTCAGAAGATAATATTAATGAATATGACTTTAGTACAAAAATAACTGCTAATAAGAATTTATATGCTGTATATGAAGAAGTATTAGCACCTGTAATAACTCTTAATCCAACATTGGATGAAATAACAAATAAGACATGGGTATGTTCTGATTCATCAAATAGTGATTGTGGTGTATTAGTAACAATAACTAATAATGAAAACTTACTTGATACTACAGGATATGAATTATATTACAAGATTGGTGATAATAGTCCTGTATTATATACTGAACCATTTAAAGTATATGAAAACACCACTATTACAGCATTTGCAAAGAAAAATAATATATATAGTGAAAATACATCTAAAGATGTAGTAAACGTTGATAGTATTGCACCAACAATTAATAATCCTGCAACAGGAGCTATGTCTTTTAATATGTCAGTTAGTGGTACTGCTCAAGATGCAGATTCTGGTGTTAAACAATTTACTTTATATGTTAAAGAGAAAAATGCTTTAGCATTTGATGATACTTTAACTTATACTTCTGAAGTATTTGATGGAATAAAAGATCATGCTGAAAACTATGATCATACATTCTATGGGGTTCAAGATAATACTGAATATATAGTTAAAATTGTTGCAGTTGATTATGTAGGAAATGTATCTGAAAAAGAAGTAGAAGTTACTACTCATCCATATGTTGCTAGAGTAGTAGGAAAAAATAATATGCTTTGGTATACAGTAGATCCTGATACTAAAGAGTTTGTAATAGAAGACGGAAAAGAATTCTTAATGTTTGATAGTATTCAAGCTGCAGTAGATTATTGTGCTGAAGTACAATGTACTATTCAAACTAATCCAATATATCCAGTAGTAAATGAAAGTGTTACTATTGGACAAAATCAAAATATAACAATAGATCTTGACGGAAGAATAATAACTAGTGATGAAAATGCAACATTTATAAATAATGGAGAATTACATATAGTAGATAGAAATCCAAGAGAAGTAAATGGTGAACATGAAAGTATTGGTAAGGTAACTAATCCTACTGGTAAAGCAGTAATAAATAATAAGAAATTTGTTTTAGGTGATGGTTCATCTGAAGCATCTGAAACATTTATTTATCCAGAACTTGATAGACCTATAATTGAGGGATATCAAACTGCGATAGAACAAAATGATACATTCTATTTCTTTGATGGAAAACTTGTATCAGATACTATTGCTCTTATAGATAGCGGTGAAGATCCAATAACTCAATATTCATATAACGTAGTTATAACTGGTGAAAATGATAAACATATTGGTACTTTATCAATTGTTGATGATCCAGAAGCTAGAATAAAGAGTACATATTATACTAAGTTAAAAGTAAATACTGGAGATAATGCTTTTGATTCATCTAGAACAGGAACAATGACTACTGAGAATACAAGGATTCTTTCCAAAATTAAACAATGTGCTGATTACGGTTTTGTATATGATGCTGTTAATAATGAAATATATAGTGGTAACAGTACTACTGCAAATACTACAGCAAAATCATATATTAAATTAGATTTAACTGAAGAATCAGAAGATTTAATAATAATGTTTGATGCATTTGCTGATACAGCTGGAGCTAATTCTTACGGGTATATTTCTGTAAGTGAAAGTTTATCTGATAATGGAACAGAAATATTTAGAATTACAGGTAATAGTATCTATAGAACTAAAATTTATTATTTAGAAAAAGGTAAAGTATATTATATATATTTTGGATTTGTTAAAGCATATAGTGATATAAATGCCTATGAAATGTTTAAAGTAAGTAATTTCACTATACTTGGTGAAAGAGAGTCAACATCAAATTTTACTTTATTCCATGATACAAGTAATTATCCATTTGTTCAGGATGATAATGGAAAATATAATAGTTCTAATCAAGATGATGATTATAGTTATTCACATTCATATGCTATATTTGATTTAAGAGGAGAAACAGATCAAGTAAATTTAATAATAAATACATCTGTAAGTAGTAGAGATGGTATTGATATAGGTTATGTATATCTTTCTGAAGATCAAAATTTCCATGAATATAGTAATACTTCTGGAAGATACTTATATGATTCTGGTGAAGTTTCAGAAAGATTAACATATATTCCTTTAACTCCTGGAATAATAAATTATGTACATTTTGGATATTATCATAAGAATGTTGTAGTGGGAACTAATACATTTACAATTAATTCGATTGCTATTTATAAACCTGGTGCTACAAGTGATATAATTGAAGATTTTACTTTATATCATAATGATACTGATACATACCATTTTACTAAAGGATATGATTCATATTACTTGAAATCTACAAATAATAAAACAGGTATTCTTTCTAATGTTAAATTGAATAGTACAAATGATGGATATGCATTTAATGGAAATGGATATGTTTTATTTGATGGTGGTATTAATGATACTGCTCTAACTAGTGAGACAGTAGAATTAGAATTTAGTACAACTTCTACTGGTAATGCTGTATATTATATGGGTAGTAATAAAGAAAAAATATCTATTGGTGTATGGAATAGCAAAATATTTGTAGCAAATATATCAAGCAATATTCCAAAATCATATACTATACCTAGCGATTGGGCTGATGGTAATAGACATATGATCACTGTTGTTAGTAATGAAGGAGTTTATGATGCATATTTTGATGGTGTATTAATGACGAAATCTTCTGATACAGGTTCATTTCAAACTGGTTTAAATGGTTCTACTTATCTTGGATGTAGAAGTTCAGGAAATTATTTTAATGGAACTATATATAGCGTTAAAGTATTTGATAAGGCTTTATCTGAAGAAGAATTAATTCATAATCCAACTGAAGGAATAATATTAGATTTAGATGCAAGCAATTCTCTTTATCCTATACATGGTTATATAAGTAATAATAGGGGAGTAGTAAATACTAATGCTCATTCATATATTAAGATAGATTTAACTAATGTAGATGAAGATAAATATTTATATGTTAATACTAAAATTAGTAGTGAATTAAATGGTGATTATGGAATAATCCAAGTAACTAATTCAAGTGATTATCCTACTGATAGTAATGGAGTATTCCTAAAAATAAGTGGAGATTTAGATAATCAATCAGGAGTCATTAAACTTAATAAGAATCAAGTTAATTATGTTCATTTCATGTATACTAAAAATAACACACGTAATTATTATAGTGATTCATTCTTAATTAAAGAGATTAAGTATTGTAATACAATTGAAGATGCTTATTCAATAACAGATAGTAGTATTTATAAAAATCCTAATTACTACTTTGAAAAGCCAGTATTTAATGAAACTGTAGATACTGTAGAAATGTTAAAGAATATTACTTTGGATTCAACTTTAATAGTACCTGAAGAAAAAGAAGTAATACTAGATTTAAATGGATTTACTTTGACATCTAATAAGAATGATTATGTTATTAAAAATAATGGTAAATTAACTATTATAGATAGTGATTATACTGATAGAATTCAAACAAATATTGATTATAAAACTGAACAAGCAAGACTATTTGAAGAAGCTAAAGCAAAATATTTTGAAGATTTAGCAGAATATCAAGAATATGTTGGTACATGTGATGAATGCACAGGGCCAAGTGATGAATATAAACTTGATCACATTACTGAATACGCAAGTGATTATGGAATCAATTTGAATGACGAATCAAGAATAACTAAATTTGAATATGATACGAATGATGCTTCACAAGAATTTGATGCTTCTATTGACGGAATTTATAAAATTGAATTATGGGGAGCTTCTGGTGGTAATGGATGGACTAGTGCAGGTGGAAATGGGTACTGTACTGGAGGAGCTGGAGCTTATACATCCGGACTTATAAATCTTAATTCAAATTCTAAATTATATGTATTTGTAGGAGCAAAAGGTGAATCTGGAGATAGAGGTAAAGGTGTTAAGAGTGCATCATTCAACGGTGGTGGTACCGGAGGATACGGTGGTGGAGATGACAATGCTGGATCTGGTGGAGGAGCCACTGATGTAAGACTAACTGATGGTTTATGGAATAATCCTGAGTCACTAAATTCTAGAATAATGGTTGCTGCTGGAGGTGGAGGAGCTAGCTGTATTAGTAATAGTAATACTACTGTAAGTAATCGAAGCGGTGGAACTTTAAGTATTTTATCTACTTCAGTTGCTGCTTGGGATAGATCTTGTTCATTTAGCTCTGTTACTCAAACTTCTGGAAATACATTTGGTATTGGTATGAATTCACCACAAAACGAAAGCGGACATGCTGCTGGAGGAGGCGGTGGAGGTTACTATGGTGGTACATATTGTATTAGTGGTAATTTCTATAGTGCTGGAAGCGGTGGAACTTCATATATTTCAGGTTATACTGGTACAGTTGCTGTTGAAAGTGAATCTTCATCATCTCCTAGATTAGATTCTCATAATCAAATATGTACAAATGATTCTGCTTTAATAGATAATACATGTTCAATACACTATTCAGGTAAAACATTTATTGATACTGTAATGAAATCAGGAAATGAAGAAATGCCAACATATGATGGTGATAGTACTATGACTGGTAATTCAGATAATGGATATGCTAAAATTACATTCATTATATCTACAGAGGATTATAATAATATAAAATCGAATATACCTAAAACATATACCGTTAAGGAAGAACCTGTCTTTAAAAATTATATATATGATGTTGATATGAGTAATAAAGACACTATTACTCCACAAGATGATCCTTCATATAATCAAATAGTTGATGAAACTATTAATGGTAACATTACTTCTACAATATATGATGTAATATTAAATGAACAATATGCAACATTAAATCTTGATGCGGGTAATATTAGTATTAATTCGAATAGTAAAAATGCTATTATCAATAGAGGAAATTTAATCCTTGGTGCTAAATGTGTAATTAATGCAAGAAATAGCGATTCAATAGCTATATTTAACGAATCAAATGGAGATATTACTTCTTCTGGGGGAACAATTAATGCTATTGGAAGTAATTCGATTGGTCTTCTTAATAGAAGTTCTGATTCAATAATAAGTAACTTAAATATTAACACTAGTACAACTAATTCATTTGGTATTAAAAATGAAGCTTTAACTAATGTTATATTTGATAATATATCAGTTAATGGTAGTGGAACTGGATTTAGAGAATTTTCTTCTGGAGATACTATAGTTCAAAATTCGAACTTTAAATCAACTTCTAGTTATTCATTTGTTTGTGCTGGACAAGCAAGAGCAAGTAAATTAACTATTAATAGTTCAAACTTTAATGGTGAATTCTATTCTCAAATATCACCTAGAATAGTAACAATTAATAATTCAAGTTTAACTACAATTAATAATTATTCTGGTAATATAAATGTTAATGAATCTTATATAAACTATTTTGACAATAAGGGTGATGCTACAATTACAAGATCAACTATTACTAATAGCGATATGGCTATTAATAATAGAGGTGGACATGGAACTTATCTTGGTCAAGTTAAAGCTAAGATGTTAATAAAAGACTCAGAAATGTATTATACAGGTTCATCTGCTGATGTATATTTAATATCTAATAATGATTATCTAACTATAGATAATGTTAAGATTAACAATAATGGTGATGTTAGGGCAAAAGCCATTTATAACACAAATGTAGGTTATAATGATTATGATGGTGAATTACCTGATGTACATGGAATTGTAAATATACTAGGTAATACTTTAATTGATGCTAGATTTAATACAGCAATTTACAACAATTCTACAGTTGTACTAGGTTCGATTGATAATGCTTCGTCAGGAGATGTGTATAGTTATAGTTATACAGGTAAGCAAGAAGTATTTACTGCACCAAAAGATGGTATATATAAACTTGAAGCATGGGGTGCTGAAGGTGGTAACTCATATAATTATTCATGTTATATGGGTTCCTGTTCAAATTACTTTAGAGGTGGTCTTGGAGCATATGCTTCCGGTACTATTGAACTTCATGCAGGTGATAAATTATATATCCACGTTGGTGGACCAGGAAAATCAGGAGGACAAATAGCAAGTATTTCTGCTAGATATGGTTCATATAATGGTGGTGGTTATGATACTGCTCGTATGAACGATTGGTCAAATGGTTCTGGTGGAGGAGCTACAGATATTTCTCTTTCTAGTGAAGATAATGTATGGTCATATGATAATGGTATAGTAATGTCTAAAAGAAGTGATGCTTCTTATAATCAAAGAATTCTAATCGCTGGTGGTGGTGGAGGAGCTAAAAATGATAATCTAACATATGGTGGATATCCAATTGATCCTTCTACATCTAGACTTGGATATGGTTATGGAAGAGGTGGAGGAGGCTACTATGGTGGTACCGATGCACGTGGTGGTTCATCTTATGCTTCTGATACTTTAGATAATATAGTATTAAAAAATGGTACTGAAGTAATGCCTGGTTATTATGCCTCAGAAAATATTGTAGGTAACTCTGGTGCAGGATATGCTAAGGTTACATTATTATCATCATCCTCTCTAGATACAGTAGAATTATTACCAAGGATATATGCTAATACAACTGGTATTACAGGTCCAGGAAAACTATACTTCTATGATGGAACTATTAATGCTAAAACTGCAGTTGATGCTGATATTCAAGTAGTTCCTGATAATTATGATATATATAACTCATTAGATGAAAACTCTAATGAAAAAATGATATTAGTTGCAAATAGTGATTCTAGACCAGTTCCATCTGGTGAAGAAGAATTTGTTTGTAAAATAGGTAATGCTAAATATACTACAATTCAAAATGCATTAGATGCATCTAATAACGGAGATACTATTGAATTATTAGTTAATATAGAACAACAAAATAAAATAGTAATTCCTAGTGATAAACAGATTACTATTGACTATAAAGGTCATACTGTTAAATCTTATGTTAGTGATTATTTATATGAAAACCATAGTAATTTAACTATAAAAGATAGCGAGAATACTAAAAATAAAAATGTATTTATGGGTGATAAATACATCTATAATGATGGAACTATTAATATTAATAATCTTTTTATTGATAATTCTAAGTATGTTGTTTATACAATTGAAAATAAAGGTATAGCAGTCATGAATGATGTAAAAATTGAAATTGGTAATCATTCTGAATCAAATAAATATGGTATTTATAATGATGAAACTGCTACAATGACTATTACTAATAGTGAATTTAGAGCATTTGGAAATAATAGAATGTTTAATAACTATGGAACATTAAATATTAAGGATACACCTCTTATAAGTAATAATAGCGCTCCTTTAGTTAAAAACAATGAACAAGGAACAGCAATATTAGATAATACTGATTTAAGACATGAAAATGCTAATAATAGTTATGGTATGTATTTAATAGATAACTATGGTAATGCAACAATAAAGAATTTAACAGATAATATATTTATAATTCCTAATTCAGGTGTATTAACATTAGAAAATAATACATTTACTGATGGTACTATTAATAATGATGGTTTATTAATTATTAATAGTGGTACTTATAATAATATATTTAATATTAGAGGCACTGGTAAGCAAATAGATAGTACTGAAGATTTATATTCATTCATAATGCATGATGGAACTATTAATACAAAAGTTAATAGAGAAGGATCTGGTATTACTAATATTGAGGCTGGAACTATTAATGTTACTAATGATATAGCTATTAATAATAGTGGTACAGGTACTATAAATTTAGGTATTCATGATAATTTTGCTGATACTAAAGTAAATACTAGACCTATTATTTCAGGCAAATCTTATGGTATTTATACATCTAATCCATCATTAAAAGTTAATTTCTATGATGGTATAATATCTGGTCAAAAATCATATAATGTTACTATTGAAAATATAGAAACAGGATATTCAATTAAAAGAGAATATGATGCTACTAATGATATTGAAACTAAGTATTTAACAAATGAACCAATGTTTATTAATGAAACTCAAAATATTACATATAGTTCAATTGATGAATTTAATAGTGCAATAACAAATAGTTTAATTAATAATGGAGATTTAATTAAAGTTTATAGAGATATAACTGTTAGTAACTTAGATGATACAATTACTATTCCAAATGGATTAAGTATTACATTTGATGTAAATGGAAAAGTAGTAGATAAGAATAATGAAACATTATTTACTAATAATGGAACATTAAATGTTGTTGATAGTGATAATTCAAAAGGTTTAATTGATTCTACTTTAGGTAATGTATTTATTAATAATGGAACATTGAGTATTTCTAGTGGTAAATTTACTTCAGAACAAGCATCATATGAAACAGAAGTAATTAAGAATAATGAAAATGCTACATTAAATATTAGTGGAGGTACATTCACTAAATATTATGATATGCTTAATGATAGACTTACAAATTCTGGTTCAATTCTTAATAATAGTGGTACTGCTACAGTTACTAATGGAACATTTATTTCTAATGGTACTTATATTATTCAAGGACCAAGTATATATCATTTTTCTGCAGTATTTGATAATACTGAAACCGGTATATTAAATGTAACTGGTGGAGATTATGATGGTATAAATGGAAAACTACTTAACCATGAGACTTGGCAAAATCCTAATTCGTCATATGTAAATAAAGGTGCATTAATATATAATGCTGGTACTGCAACAATTAAAGATATTACTGCTAACCAATCATTAATTGGTGAAAACAGTGGTACAATATCATTTGATAATTTAACTATGAATCATATAGTTCAAATAGTTCATAATCGTTTTGGTTGGATATATGGTTCTAATCATAATTTAATTAATACTGGTTCTGTTACTTTTGATAACTCTAATTTTGAAATCTATAATTCATTTATAGAGAATAGAGGTGGAGATGTAACTATTAATAATACAGTTGTTGATAAGATTAATAATGGTATTAAGTTATCTAATGGTGACGAAAATAATTCTTTACAAAAGAACTCTCATTTAATAAGAAATAAATATAATGCTGGAAGTAGTAATAGTATTACTATTACAGATTCTGAATTATATAATAGGGGAACTGGAGAAATCATTGATAACTTTGGTTCAGTAACTATTGAAGATTCTACTTTAGAGGCATTTAATAATAATGTTATTAATGGATCAAGTAGTATTTTAATAGTAGATAATTCAAATATTATTTCTGATAAAGGTATTGCAATAAATGTAACATCTTCTTCTACAGTTGATGTATTTAATAATAGTAGTGTTATATCTAAAGATGGAAATGCTATTAACATAAATGCTTCTACTTTAATAGTAGGTAAAGCATTATCAGAAGATAATACAGTTTCTCAAACATATCCAATAATAAAAGGTACTACTTATGGTATTAATAGTACTAATGGAACATTTAGATTCTTTGATGGTATCTTATATGGTAAGACTGCTACAGTTAATGGAGTTATTAACACAATAGAAGATGGTTATTCATTAGTTCATGGTACTGAAGATGATTACAATACTACAATTCTTGATAGAGTACCAATAATTCAAAATATTACTCAAGCTACTCCTCAAGATGAAAAGAAATACTATAATCTTAAAGATGCATTCTATTATGCATCAAATGGTGATACTCTTCAAATGCTTGCTAATTATAGTAATTTACCAACAGATGAAACAATAGTTAATAATAATAGTGTTGTATTAGATTTAAATGGTTGGTTTATTAAGCAATCAAATGATATATTAATTACTAATAATGGTACATTAACTATTATTGATAGTAGTAATGGAAATGCTGGAAGTATTCAAGCTATTTCAGGTTCTAAGACATTTGATAATAATGGAACTATTAATTTAATAGATGCTAATGTAACAACAAGTTTTGGTGTATTAATATTTATGAATAATTCTGGTTCAACTCTAAATATTAAAGATGAAGGTGTAGTTAATTCTACAACAGGATCATTATTAATAGATAATAGTGGTACTTTTAATATTAAGAATGGTGCATATTTACATAACAATAATGGATATATGATTAATAATAAAAACATATTAAATATAATAGATTTAAATAATGATGATGATCCTAATACATCAAGTAATTTAAAGGCACCTTGGATATATGGTGAAGGTAGTGGTGAAGGTGGAGGAGCTTATGAATCTGGACAAGAATTTATAAAAGGTAATGCTTCTATTTATACAACTGCTGGATCTATAACAAATATCTATGGTGGTATATTTAATAATGGCTATACATATGATACTGGTTCTCCAGATTCATCTAGAATTTTACAAAACTATGGTACTACTACAATTAAGAATCTTGATAATTATTCTTTCATAGTAGGATATAACTTTGGTACATTAACAATTGAAAATTCTCATTTCTATAATGCTAGATCTGCGTTCCTTATTGGAAAAACTGGTGTATATACAATTAAAAATGTCGTTATAGATGTAACTCACTATGGAGGATGGGATGTTAGTGGCGAAGTTAGAATGGCTATTGGTCAAGCTGATATAGATAATCTAACAGTTTCAATGAGAGATAATTCTTGTCAACATGGAGCTCTTCTATATGTAAGAGGAGACACTACTATTAAGAATTCAAGTATTTCTACTTGCTTAACTAGTGATGCATATTATTCAATATATAATGCCTCTAATTTAAGTATTGAAAATACTACAATAAGTGGTAATAGATCAATTGGTAATGACGGAACAATAGTATTTGATTCTACTGATGTAATAAATTCTAATGTTGCTATTGTAAATGGTAATGCTGGAAAGATTGATATTAATAATAATTCTTCAATTCATTCTACATCAGGTAATGCCATTAACAACTATGGTACTTTAAATGTTAATGATACTGCAGAAATTATTGCAACATCTGGTTCAGGTGTTAACCTATTAAATAACGGTATTATTAATGTTGGTGAAATAGGTGGAGTACCTAGTCAATCATCTCCATATATTGAAGGATCTACATTTGGTATTTATAGAAATGGTCAAAGCCAAAGTATTAACTTCTATGATGGATTAGTAGTTGGTCAAACAGGACCTAATGCTATATATGGTGGTGTTACTAACGTAGAAGCTGGTTATGAAACTGAAGATATAGTAGTAGATGATAATGGTGTTCAAAAACATAATGAATACTTAGTAGTTAGTGCTTCTTCAGTAGGTATTGCTAAAGTAGGTAACTATACATTTGCTGCTGTTGGATCTATATCATCATCAGATGCATTACAAAACGCTATTAACTTTGCTACTAGTGGTAACACAGTAAGAGATGTTGATTTGATTGCCAATGTAGACCTTGTTAATGATGAAGTTAATATTATATCACCATTACCTGTAACTATTAATATGAATGGTTTTGGTATTAATTACAATTCTACATACTATTTAAGTCCAAATATTACACTTAATACTAATAGTATTGGTGGTAATATTTCTAGAATTATTGCAGATATCTTTGATCTATCATATAATCCAGTAGATGTAATAATCTATGAGATGAGTGATGGTGAAAAATTAGATGCTACAGAAACTTATACATTATATAAAGACGGTGAACTTGTAAAACTTTCTAAAGAAGAACTTGGTAAATATAGTTATAAAGGTAATAATAAAGATTTAGTTCCTATAAAGGGTAGATTATATATTAATAACTTATCTAAAGGTTCATATAGACTTGAATCTAGTGATAATAGATATATAGAATTTAGTATTGATGATGATGGACATTTAAGTGGTAATGTAGCTGAGAATACTAATAATAGTAGTTCTACAGAAAGTATTGCTAAGTCTGAAGCTGAATTAATACTTACTATTCAAACAGGAATAAAGAAATATTATTATTGGTTAGCTATATTACCAATATTAGTAGTTTTATTCATATTTATGAAAAAGAGTAAAAACCGTTATATAAGTGAATAAAAAAAGAGAAATATCTATTTCTCTTTTTTGTTTTAAAATATGATATAATAAATCTAGTAGGTGATTATATGAATCCTCTTAGTAAACTTATATTACATAAAGTTGAAATTGAAAAAGAAAAAGCAGTAAGAAGTTATAGGTTCTCTTTATTTTGTACTGGATTTGCTAACGAAATATTTAGTACTACTACAAAATATAAAGATTTAAAATTCTTTTATGATATGATTAAGGCTAATGATAAACTATGTGATTTATGTTATCCTGAAGGAGAATATATAGATCAAATTGCTAATACAAGTGATGCTTTTATTCATAGAACTCATCTTGGAATAAATCCTAATGAAAGTGGTATTCCAAAGAATGAAAATTTAATAAATATTATGACTACAGGACTTAGAAATTATGGCCATTTAAATGCTAGTGGTGGAAGTGCTATAACTACTTATTTACCACCTCTTAGTAGAACTATGACCCCTTTAAAGGGTATTACAGGTTATATTAATTTATTATCACCATATAAAGATAATGATGCTGTTATTATAGCTGCTTTTCCAAAATTCTTAGTAGATGAAGATGGAAGACCAACTACTTCATATGATGATATATATAATATGGAAGAAGATGCTCCAAGTATAAAACCTGATTATATAAAAGGTGCTATGGTTAGAAAAGGTGATGGTAATTGGCATTATTATTCTAAATCAGAATTACTAGAAAATTATAAAAGAAGAAACATTTAGTTTCTTCTTTTTATTTCTAATAAATTACCTTGGTAATTGTCTCCAAGTAAAAGCATTTCATTAATAGTATCCCAATTATACTCACTATTTATAACTCCTTTAGGTAGTTTATTCATATACCAAAAATTAGTTTTAGATAAGTCATATCTACCAAGCAAACATATTATTTGAGCATTATAACAATATCTATCTATTAGTTCATCTTTTTTACATTTTTGATTAAATCTACTTATTGATCTTAAATCTAATGTATCAAAATCTAGTTTAACACCATATGAATAAATCCTATAATTATCTAAATCTAAACATATTACAGTTCCATCATCTAATAGGAAGAAATTATGTTCTGCATAATCACCAATATATATTCCTTTGCTATTTAGTTCTAGCATTATTTTTCTTATTTCATGAAGTTCTTTTAATTTATCTTCAGTTTTAGAAAATAAATCTAATTGTTTACCTACAACCATTGGCATAGTATAACCAACTAATATGCCATTTTTAAATAACAAATCTTTTATTTGAACAAAATATGGAATATTTAAACTAGATAATATTTCTAATTTTTGTTCTTTATTTCTTGCTATTCTTTTTGTTTCATCTATATCTTTCTTTTCTCTAAATTTCTTTAGTACAACTTCTTCACCATCATCACTTATATATTTATGTACTGTAGATTCATAACCATGAGCAAATTCAGGCATTTCTTTTTCTTCTTTATATTCTCTTCTTTCCATATAGTACCTCAAAAGTGATTAATATTATAACATATATATTATATATTATAAATATGATATAATTATAATAGAGGAAAGTATATGAAAGATAAGACTAAATTAAAAATTTTAACTTTTATTTTAATTGTTGTTTCGTTTTTTGTATTAAAGGCTATGGGTGTTGATGATAGAGTTTTAGCATCCCTAGGTATATATGATAGTTTTTATGGAGATATTATAGTTACAAATAATATATCATTAGATAATATACCTTCATATGATGGATATTATTATGTAACTATTAATAATAATGAACCATTTTTTACTGAAAGTGAAATAACTAATGAAAGTTTTGAATTATATTACCCTTTAGACTCATTAGGAAGGCCTACAAAGGCTGAAAGTTCTGTTGGTAAGGATTTAATGCCTACAGAAAAAAGAGGTGATATAGGGTCTATTAAACCACCAGGATTTCAGTATTCAAAATATGACTTTGTAGATAATAAGTATTTATATAATAGATGCCATTTAATTGCATTTCAATTAACAGGAGAAAATGCTAATAAAAGAAATTTAATTACATGTACTAGATCTGCTAATGTAAAAGGTATGCTTCCTTTTGAAAATATGGTTTCTAATTATGTAAAAGCTACTAAGAATCATGTTATGTATAGAGTAACTCCTATATATGAAGGAAATAACCTAGTAGCAACAGGTATTTTAATGGAAGCTTATTCAGTAGAAGATAACGGTGAAGGTATTAAATTTAATGTTTACATTTATAATGTAGAAGATGGTGTAAAAATAGATTATTCTAATGGAAATAATAAGTTAGATAAATAATAATATGATATAATTTTTATAGGAGAATGATTATGGAAAAACTAGGAAATTTAATAATAGATAAATTAAAAAAAGTAATATATTATATATCGCTTGCATTAATAATTATAATAATTGTATGTATGATAGCATTACCATTTGGTATTAAAAATACTAAATTTAAAAATGATGATTTAGTTATTAAGAATAAAACTTATAATGTTATATCTATGGATGGAAAAGTAAATATAAAATTATATGGAGAATATGTTAATACAGGTATTTCATATAATAAATATACTAATTATATAAAGAGTTATAATAAAAATACTACTTTTAAAAGAAGCATAGTAATTGAATTATATTTACTATTTATACTTTTAGAATTCATTTGTATTCATTATATTATTACTAATATAATTAAACTATTTATAGATAAAGAAACAGATGACTATAGATTATATGTTAATAAGAGATCTTTTGTAATAAATGTACTTAGTATATATGTAATTGATTTCTTAAGAAGATTATTCTTTAAAAACACTATATTTACATCTTTATCTTTTGGATTAGTTTTATATTATATATTATCTATTTTAGTTATGTATATAACACTTAAAATAATTGAAATAGATAAATTAGTTCCTCTTAAGGAGAAGAAAAAATATGGAAAAAATAAAGAAGATAATTAAGATTATTATTGAACTTATATTAATAGTTATTATTATATTTTCACTTGTAATGATTATTAGATGGTGTATTAGTTCTATTAATAATAGAAAGATTAGTAAGAAAGTAAATAATGAAATTAAGATAGATGAAATCTTAGATGGAAAAAGAGAACTAGATTTTAATTATTTATATAATATTAATTCTGATACTGTAGGTTATTTAACTATAGATGAATTAGGTATTAATTATCCAGTTGTTAAAACAACAAATAATGATTTTTATTTAAATCATTCGTTTGATAAGAGTAAAAATATAGGTGGATGGATCTTTATGGATTATAGAAATAGTTCCTCTATTGAAGAAGATAGAAATACTGTAATATATGGCCATAATATGAAAGATGGATCTATGTTTGGAAAATTAAAAGGGTTAAAGAATAGTGATATAGATACTATTTATTATTATGAAAAGAAACATAAAACCACATTTAAAATTATTTCAATATATGAAATAGAAGAGGAATCTTATTATATTACAACTCATTTAAATGATGATGAATATTTGGATTTCTTAAATACTATTAAAAATAGAAGTATTAAAGAATTTAATTATAACCCATCTATAGAAGACAAAATACTTACTTTATCTACATGTTCAAATAATGGTAAAAGATTTGTAGTTCATGCAGCTGTATTATTAGATTAGGAGGCATATTTTATGTTTATTTATAATGATAATGATTTAGATAATGTTTCATTATCTTTTACTGAAAGAGAAAATGGAATAGAGTTTTATATAGAAGGTTTTGATGAAGATAATAAGATAAGTATAGATTTAATGGTATCTTTAAATATAGACTATTTAAAAACTATGGAAATAGATTTTGAATATGATTTAACAGATCAATTATTTAGTGATGAAACTTATTTGGGTATTAACTCTGAATTTGTTAAAACAGAAGTATCTGTTACTTTAATGAAAGATTTAGATGAAAGATATTTTCTTAGAGTAGTTAATGATTCTATTGATGCTAATGCTAGTTTTGAATTAGAAGAACCAGAAGAAGAGGAAGAAGATGAATAAACTAGTATTACTTAGACATGGAGAAAGTGTTTGGAATCTTGAAAATAGATTTACTGGTTGGACAGATGTAGAACTTAGTCCTAATGGTATTGAGCAAGCTAAAGAAGCAGGAAGAAAACTTAAAGAATTAGGATTCACTTTTGATTTAGCATATGTTTCTCCTTTAAAAAGAAGTATAGATACATTAAATTATTGTTTATTGGAAATGGATTTATATAATAAGATAGAAGTAATTAAATCTCATAAATTAAATGAAAGACATTATGGAGCTTTACAAGGTCTTAATAAAGATGAAACTAGAGAAAAATGTGGTGAAGAACAAGTTCTTCTTTGGAGAAGAAGTTATGAAACTAGACCACCAAAATTAGAATATACAGATCCTAGATTTCCTGGTAATGATGATACATATAATGATGTACCATTAAATGAACTTCCTACATGTGAAAGTTTAAAAGATGTATATGAAAGAGTAGTTCCATATTATTTAAGCGAAATATTACCTAAATTTAAATCTGGTAAGAAAATAATAGTATGTTCTCATGGTAATAGTTTAAGGGCTCTTATTAAATATTTAGATAATATTTCAGATGAAGATATCCCTAGTTTAGAAGTTAAATTAGGAACTCCAATTGTATATGAATTTGATGATAATTTTAATATAATAAAACATTATTATTTATAATGTTTTTTTATCTTTTATGATATAATTTTTATAGGTGAACAAGATGGATGAATATAAGTTAATAGAGAGATCTATTATTACTAAATATAGAAAAGATATTTGGAGTAGATTTGTTAAAGCCGTTAAAGAATATGAGTTAATAAATGAGAATGATAATATCATGGTTTGTATATCTGGTGGTAAAGATTCATTTTTAATGGCTAAGTGTATAGAAGAATTAATAAACCATGGAGATTTTCCATTTAAAGCTAGATATGTATGTATGAATCCGGGTTATAACAAAGAAAACGTGGAATTAATTAAAGAAAATGCAAAAAGATTAAATATAGACTTAGAAATATTTGATAGTGATATATTTGAAGTATTGGATAGAGTAGCTAAAGATAATCCATGCTATTTATGTGCTAAGATGAGAAGAGGTTGTCTATATTCTAAAGCAAAAGAACTTGGATGTAATAAAATAGCTTTAGCACATCATTTTAACGATGTTATAGAGACAAACTTACTTAATATGTTCTATGCATCTCAAATTAAATCTATGCTTCCAAAATTGCATTCAGATAACTTTGAGGGATTAGAATTAATTAGACCTATGTATTTAGTTAAAGAAGATGCTATTAAATCATGGGCTAAATATAATGATTTAAAGTTTTTAAACTGTGCTTGTAAGTTTACAGCAGATTCTAAAATAGATGAAAATTTAAGTAAAAGAAAAGTTATGAAACAATTAGTAGAAGAATTAAAAAAAGAAAATAAAAATATAGATGAAAATATATTTACAGCATTTACTAATGTAAATACTGATTGTTTAATTAGTTATTTAAAAGATGGAAAAGAATATTCATTTTTAGATGAATATGATAGAAAGTAGGCATTTATGAGTGTATTAATTATTTATTTAGTTATTATGTTTTTTATATTTTATATGGTTTCAAAAAAGAATAGTAAAACTAAATCAAGAAGAGTTGGGACTATATTTGCTTATGTAATAGCAGGTATATTTGTTTTAATAATGATAATTCCTGTTTTAAAAAGTAGTATTAAATATGATGAGTTAAAGGATGTAGATCCTGCTGATGGTTTTGGTATTAATAAATATACTGTTAAATTAGATGTTAAAGAAGATAACATAGTAGATGTAGAAGAAGATGTTACTATTAACTGGCTTGAATATGGTCATCATGGAATATATAAATTTACTCCTGAATGGTATAAATATACATCTAAAAATGGTAAAACTATAAGAAGAAAATCTGAGTTATCTAACTTAAGAGCAGAAACTCCTCCTTATACTTATAACCCTAATTATGAATATAATTATGGTTCTGGTATTGAATATACTACTGATGAAAGTGTAGTAGAATCTTATTATAATAGTTCTTATAGCTATACAACTGATGTAGTTAAAGATAAACCAAGAATAAAAATAGGTAGTTCTATGGTAACTCTTGGTAAAGGTGAAAAAGACTATATTATTAAATATACTTATGATATGGGATCTGATCCATATGAGGGTTATGATGAATTTATATTCCACGCTTATGGTGATTATTGGGGAACTACTATTAATAATCCTACTTTAGAGATAACTATGCCAAAATCAATTGAAGGCTATACAGTTCATTTCTTTAAAGATAAATATAGAAAAGAAGATGTAACTAATAAAGTTACTTATAGTATTAGCGATAACAAATTAATTGCTAAATATAATGATAGTGATCTAACTACTGCTTTAACTGTAGATATAGAACTTCCTGATAATTATTTTGCTAATGGTTCTAATAACTATGGAACTGGTTCTTTAATATGTATTGTTATATGTTTAATTAATTTAGTAATTGTATTCTTATTCTGGTTATTCTTTGGTAAGGATCATCATAAAAAAGCAGAGATGGTTAGTTATATGCCTCCAAGAGGATTAAGTGCTGCTGAACTTGGTTATATGATGTCAAATGGTTATAGTAGAAAACTAACTGTTGCTACTATTATAGAACTTGCATCTCATGGACTTATTTCTATTAGAGAAGAAAATAAAAAAGCATATATTAAGAGTTTAAAACCTGATTCAAAAGATGAAAAAGCAATGAAAAAATATAATAAGCTAGTAGAAAGCGTAAGTGATTATGAAAGAATAGTGCTTGCTGAATTAATGGATGTTACTGAAGAAATAGAATTAAAAGAACATAAAACTTTATATACAGTATTTAGTAAAATAGAAGATAAACTAGATAAAGAATTAAAATGGTCTATTAATGAAAAAACTGGATTAGTACTTAGATATATTGGATTAGTTTTAACATGTATATCTGCATTATTTATGTATTTCTCATATAGTAAAGTAGAAGATTTACCTCAAAGTATATATTTTATGTATTATGTAGGATTTATATCAGTATTTGTAATGATATTCTTATCTGCTATTATGACTAGAAGAAGTCAATTTGGAGAAGATATTAAAGTAGAAATTAATGGATTTAAGAAATTCTTAGTTAATGTAGAAAAGAATAAATTAGAAGAGTTAGTAGAAGAAATGCCTCATTATTTCTTTACTATACTTCCATATACTTATGTACTTAATATTTCTAAAAAATGGATAGAAAAGTTTAATGATATTCCTATTCCTGAAGCAGATGTTCCAATGAAGAATTTCTCATTACTTGATTCAATGTCAGATGATATATATGTACCAACTCCAACATATTCTGGTGGTGGTTCTAGTAGTTCATCTTGTGGTGGTGGATGTTCTTCATGTGGTGGAGGATGTTCATCTTGTGGAGGTGGAGGTTCATGGTAGGAACCTTCATTCTTCAATGGCATTTATCTGAAAACTGTAATTTAAAATGTTTGCATTGTTATCAAGAAGATCATAAATCAGTATGTATTTCTTATAACAAGTTAGAACACATTTATTATGAATTTATTAATCTAATAGATAAACTTAATATGAATGGTCATATTAATATAACAGGAGGAGAACCTCTTTGCAATCCTCATTTATTTAGGGTATTAGATTTAATTAAAAAAGATAATAGAGTTACTTTTTCCATTCTTACTAATGGAACTTTAATTAATGATGATATAGCTATGAAACTTAAATCATATAATCCATATTATGTTCAAGTAAGTTTAGAGGGTGGTAAAAAAATAAATGATTTAATAAGAGGCAATGGTACTTATAAACAAATAGGCAAAGGCATTAAATCTTTAAAAAAGGCAGGTATATTTACTTCAATTAGTTTTACTGCTAATCATTTAAATTATAAAGAATTACCAAAAGTAGTTAAATATGGAAAAAGATTAAAAGTAGATAATATATGGTCAGATAGATATATACCTCTTGGTGGATCTATGGATAAAGATTTAACTTTATCTAAAGAGGAAACTAGTATATATCTAGATATCATGAAAAAAGAAAGAGATAAACTAGGTAAGAAATCTAAGACTAGATTATCTATGAATAGAGCACTTCAATTTACTAGAACTAATGAATATGCTTATGCATGTACATGTGGTGATACACTTCTTACTATTATGGAAAATGGAGATTTAGTTCCATGTAGAAGAATGCCTATAGTAGTAGGTAATGTTTTAGTAGATAGTATGTATGAAATATATAAGAATAATAAAATACTTAAAAGTTTAAGAAAGAAAACTATTCCTGAAGAATGTAAGATGTGTGATAATGCAGAAAAGTGTAGAGGAGGACTTAGATGTCTTACTTATGCTATTCTTGGGGATTACAACAAAAAAGATGTAGGGTGTGACTTATGAAGAATTTAGATTTTATTACAAATATAACAATAATGCATAGAGGATTCTTTGATAATGAAAAAATAGTTGAGAATACTATTAAATCATTTAAAAAGTCTAATAGTTTAAAACATCCATATGAATTAGATGTTAGATTAACAAAAGATGAGAAACTAGTAGTATTTCATGATGAAACTTTAAAAAGACTTGGTAATAGTAATAAAAAAGTATCTGATATGACTTATAGTGAACTATCTAAGATTAAACTACTAGGATTAGATAATATTCCTTTATTTGAAGATGTTTTAAAACTTGATAATAAATATGGAATAATAATTGAAATTAAAAATGAGAATAATAATAGAGTTTTAGAAGATAAACTTTTAGAATTATTATCTAGTTATGATAATAAGTATTCTATTATTAGTTTTAACAAAAAATCACTTAGATATATTAGATCTAAGAATAAAGATATTCCTTTAGGATTCTTAATTAATAAAAGTAAGAAATCATATGATAGATTACAAAATAGTTTCTTTATTAAAACATTTAAACCTGATTTTATATCTATTAATAAATCAGAAATTAATAATAAATATGTAAAGAAATATAAAAATCCTATTTTAATTTGGACAATTAAAACAAGAGAAGATTATAATAAATATAGGAATAAAGGAACAAATTTAGTACTAGAAAATATAAATATGATATAATAAGGGGCGGTGATTAAATGAAAGACCAATTAGTTAATGATTTGCTGAAATATTTTTTAGATGAAGCAGATAAAGATAATATTGAAATTCCTGATAGTTTTGTTAATAAAAGAACTCTTTTAACTGGTCTTTTAAATCAAAGACCTGCTAAACCAGTACCTGAAGAAGTTCTAAGAGAAGAAGATCTACTTATAAAAGAAGAAAATGATAATAGAAAAATAGTAGATATTAATGAAATTGAAGGTAAGATAGTATTAATAAATAATGATATTACAGCATTAAAGGTAGAAGCTATAGTAAATCCTTGTGATGAACATATGCTAGGATGTTTTACTCCTAATCATAATTGTATTGAAAATAAAGTTCATACATATGCTGGAGTTAGACTTAGACTTAAATGCAGTGAAATAATGAGAGGAGACCTACTTGGTATTGGTAAAGTAGTATTAACAGACGCCTATAATTTACCATGTGAATATATTATTCATACAGTAGGACCTGAAATAGAAAATGAAGTTACTGAAGAAAAGACAGAAGAACTAAAAGACTGTTATAGAAACTCATTAGAAATTGCTAAAAACAATAATATTAAACAAATAGCATTTCCATGTATTTCTACAGGTAGACATTCTTTTCCAAGTAAACTTGCATGTGAGATAGCAATTTCTGTTGTTAAAGAGTTTATTAGTGAATATGATGTATTTGATAAGATTGTATTTTGTACTCTTACACTTGAAAACTATGCTATTTATGAAGAAGAATTAAAAAGAAATAATATGCTATAAAATAGTTAAAAATGCTTGAAAAATAATAATAATATGATATAATTTAATAAGTTATAAAAAGAGGAGGTATTACATATGGCAAGTAAATCAAAAGATGCAAGAAGATATGTTGCACTTGAATGTTCTGAATGTAAGAAAACAAGAAAAGTATCTAAAGAAAATTATTTTGTTGAAAAAAATACTCATAATACAACTGATAAATTAAATTTAAATAAATATTGTCCTACATGTCAAAAACATACAGCACATGTTGAAAAAAAATAATAGTATTTAGAGGAAAAAGAATATGAAAAGGGTTGCAATTGTTGGTCTTGGTAATGTAGGAGTAGCATATTTAAATTCCCTTATTACTGAGAAAAATTTAGTAAATGAAATTATATTAATAGATGTAGATAAAGATAAACTAACTGGTGAATACCTTGATGTTAAAGATTCTTTAGCAGTTATTAATTCTAGTATTAATATAAAAATATGTAATTATAGTGATACAAAAGATGCTGATATTTTAGTTATATGTGCAGGTAGAAATCAAAAAGAAGGAGAAACAAGATTAGATCTTCTTAATGATAATGCAAATATAGTTAAGAATATTACTGAAAGTGCCGTTATAAACGGTTTTAAGGGCATTTTTTTAATAGCTACTAATCCAGTAGATGTAATGAGCTATTTAGTTTATAAAGTGTCTAATTTCTCACCAAATAAGGTTATAGGATCAGGTACTTTACTTGATACTGCTAGACTTAAAAGTTTAATTAAAGATAAAACAAATATTAATATTAATGATATTGATATTAATGTTATTGGAGAACATGGAGATCATTCTGTAGTACTTTGGTCTAAAGCTAAAGTAGGTATGATTGAAATAGATAAAATCTTTAATAAAACTGAACTTGGTATATTAGATGAAAAATTAAAAAATAGTGCATATGATATTATTAATAAAAAAGGATATACTAATGAAGGTATATCACTTAGTTTACTAAATATAACAAAAGCAATTTTAAATAATGAAAATAAAATATATAATATTTCAACTTATTATAAAGGTGTATATATTGGAATGCCATCTGTTATAGGTATAGATGGTGTTAAGGGGGTAATAAATTTAGAATTAACTCCTACAGAAGAAAATAAATTAAATCTTTCAATTAGTATAATAGAAGAAGCAATTGAAAGTATGGAGGTATAATTATGATGATAGATATTAATGACATCAAAAATGGTATGACTGTTATTATTGATGGACAAATTTATCAAATAGTAGATTTCTTACATGTTAAACCTGGTAAAGGATCTGCTTTCATGAAAATGAAACTTAAAAACCTAAGAGCAGGTACAACATTAGAAAAAACTATGAATACAAATATTAAACTTGAAAAAGCTAATATTACAAAAGTACAAATGAGTTATTTATATTCAACTGGTGATGAATATGTATTTATGGATATGAATACTTATGATCAAGTTACATTACCAGAAAAACAAATAGAAGAAGAAGCTAAGTTCTTAAAAGAAAACTTAGAAGTAGAACTTGTATACTTTAATGATGAATTACTTGGTGTTAATTTACCAGATAAAATTGATTATAAAGTTACATCTACTACAGATGCTGTTAAAGGTAATACTTCAACTAATGCACAAAAAGATGCTGAACTAGAAAATGGTTTAGTAATTAAAGTTCCATTATTCATTAATAATGATGATGAAGTAGTAGTATCTACTGCTGATGGAAAATATGTTTCAAGAAAATAACTCTTGAAATAGATATTAAATTGTGTTATTATTTATTTGTCCGTTCAAGGACAAGTATTTGCCTCAGTAGCTCAGTTGGATAGAGCAACGCCCTTCTAAGGCGGCGGTCGGGGGTTCGAATCCCTCCTGGGGTACCACTTATAAAATAAATCAATTCAAATGAATTGATTTTTTTATTGCTTACATAAATTACATATGCTATTATAAAAAATGTAAAGGAAAGGCACACAATGAATTCAAGAAAAATTAGGAGTATAAAAGAAAAAAGGGAAAAAATTATAGAAAGAAAGGAAGATATAGAGGAAGAACTTAGAAGAGCAGGATATGAATATTCTAACTTTTTTTCTAGTTATGGAAATAATAAGTTTAAATCATACAAACAACTTCCAAGTATAGAAAAATTTAAAGCATATATAGAATATGGATTCCATCCTAATTCTAATAGTGATGATCCACTTCATCCATTAGATAATAATGCTTTTGATCATGTTGAAGGCAAGGGATTTAGACATGTATATTCGTATAGTTACTTTGATTTAGTAGAATTATCAGTTTTATTAAAAATGATTTATCAATATCAAACTGGTAAGGAATATCATATGGTTGTTACTGGTAATATTACTGGTAAACCTTGTATGGTCATATCATATCCAAATTTATATTTTATAGTTGGTGAAAAGAAAAAACTTGAAAAATATGAAGAAAACCAAGGCGTTATGTATGAAGATGAAAATAAGTTTTCTTTTGAAAAACCAGAACAAGGTTTAATAGCTATAAGACAAATAGCATTTGATCAAGAATTTTATAATGAGGATCATAAGATACTATATCCACATGTAACAATTCATAGTAGCGATATATTAACTACCGTTGATTATAATGAATATAAATGTCATTGTATAGATGCAAAAGGCTATTTTGCAAGACATAATAATATATTTAAACCAAATTTAAAATTTTGTTTAGATGAAATTAAATCACATAGAGATTTATTTACATTTGGAATAGCTAAAGAAGACAACTTTATTTCAAATATTTTATATAGTATAATGCTTTATAAACGTAGAACTAATAAAATTGATTTAACTGATGAAGACTATCAAATCATTATAAAATCTTTATTTGGTCAAGATATTGGCTCTATTTCAGAAGAAGCATCGAATGCTCTTCCAAAGACTTTTAAATATGTAGAATCTCCTGAAACAAGAGAAAAATATATAAGAGAATATAAGTATAATAAAAAACATAATGAAAAAATCAATTCTTAAAAGAATTGATTTTTTTTATTTTTATATGTTATAATCTAAACTATGCTTTTTAGGGAAAGGAGGGAATATATCAACTATGAAAATAATGAATATGGAAGTTATAAAACTATTATCTGAAATAGTAATAGATGGTCTAAAATTACCTAATTATTGTGTAAAACATAATTTAAGTTTTGATAGAATAGTAGAAGGCTATATTAGACAAAGAAAAATAAAAAGATTAGATTCTCGCTCTGATTTAGAATTAGTTCTAGCTTTAATAAAGAATCAGTTTTGTCAAAAAAAATATGTTAATCAATCAAAAATAATTATTCACGGAATGAATGCAAGTAATTTTGCTTCCATGAATAATGTACCTCCTGTAGCTTTAAGAAGTTATATTTATAGAGGACATCAAGCACATCCTGAAAAGTCAGATGATGTATTAGCAGATGAATTTGTTAATAAATATAAAAAGAATAATATGATATTCTTTTATTACGGTATTAATTTAAGAGATTTACCTATACTATATGGTATAATAGTAGATGAATCAAAAGTAAAAAAGATTTATTTAGCAGAATATAAAGAAAGAGATGATATTTCTTTTGAAGATGCCATTAATGAAATAATAGATAGTATTATTGGTATTAAAAATAAAAATATGATTTTAAAAATGAAAGCATCTCAAGTAAATAAGGATGGTGAATAATATGGATTTTGAACATTTTATATATAAAAACCAATTGTTACCAGTTTATTGTGATTCTATAGGTGTACCACTTCTACAAGTTAAAAATATTTTTAGAAGACTAAGAAGACAATTACAACATGAAAATAAAAGTAATGAAGAATTATTAACATACATAATGGATCATATTTTTGAATTTAAGGAGGGTATAAAATATTCTTTGTTTTACCATAATGAACCATTAATTATATTTTGTCATAGGAATCCACAATTTACGTATGATCAATTAGTAGGAATTATTACTTATGGTAAAAAATTAGAACCATTAAAATCTACGGATGATATTCTTGATGAATATTTTGCTAAAAAGAATTATAGACATTTTAGATAATAAAAAAATAAAGAACTTAGTAATAAGTTCTTTTATTTTTATAAAACAATTGTTATAATAGATTACATTGTTTATAGAGGAGATTATATGGGTAGAGCAAGTAAGTATTTTTTAGACAAAGAGAAAAAAATTCCATTAAGAAGATATTGTTTATATAACGGATTAAATTATCCAAATGTAATATATACATTACGTCAAATTATTGATAATAAATTAGAAGAATATGAAAAAGTTAGTTTAGCAGTTAAAATAGAAGAAGAAAAAATGGAAGGACAACTTCCTCCTGCTATAGAAGACTATATTGTTAATACATGTAAAAATAATAATATAGATGAAACTATAGTACGTAAATATATGGCTAGAAATAAAGGTAAAGAAATACCAATTAATCAGTTAGCTACAGAGGCAGTTAGATATGCTTTAGATCATAAATACTTTTCAGGTTGGATAGCAGTTGATGATATTTGTGAAGATATGGGTTATGATAAAGCAAAAGTAAATAAAAATATTGATAGAAAAATTGCTAAACATCCTGATTTATCTAAAAAGTATATAATTGATCAATGTTTATCAGAATATGATATTTTATATGGAGATAGATTCATGATAGATGGTAAATGTGTAGAAGAAGCATGCAAAAGAGAGCATATTAATCCTATGTATCTTGTATCTCAATATAGAAGAAAATATAAAGATTTAAATAATGTAGACCCTAAAAAATTATATGAATTATTTAAGGCTATTGTTAGTAATAAAAAACCTAAATTTTTTGAACCTACATTAGATGATATGCCTTTATCATATATTTGTGAAATGCATAATTATAATAGAGAATTAATTGAAGCATTTATGTATGAGGCTACTATTACTGAACCTTGTTTAACAGATGAAGAAAAGATTATAAGAGCTGTTAAAAAATATGAATATGTAATGGAGAATCATGTAATTTTAGAAGATTTTGCATTTAAAGGTTTAAAAGAAACTGATAATATAAGTATGAAGGTATATTATACAAAGTTACTAAATCTTGATGATAAATGCGTAAAAAGTATAAATGCAATAGGATTTGATTATTATCAAACTGTAGCACTTATTTGGTTTTTTGGTAATAAGGTATATGAAAAATCTAGAAAAAGATTTATATCTGATGATTTACAACGTAGTATTTTTAGTACAATTACATGTTTAGATGCTGGTGTTAGATCTCATAGAGAACTTGATTTAAACTTAGCTTATCGTTTATATAAATGTGAAGTATTAAAAGATAATAATAGAATACTAGCATCTCAAATATCTTTCTATGATAAGATAATTGATAAAGTATCTGCTAAGTATGGTATTCCTGTAGGATATGATACTAGTAGATGTGAACATAGAGTAAAGTGCTATGAATTATTAAAGGAAGCAATGGATAATTGTTTTTCTAGAAATAAAGATGTATTTATTACATATATTACTAACTATGTAATTGAAGGATATGAAAACTATCTAAAGAGTTTTAAAAAATCTTTATCTAAAAAGAATAAGAATAAAAATAAAAAAGAGCAATAAGCTCTTTTTATTTTTTCTTTTTAATTGAATCAATATTTGCTTTAGTATATGACATGTCTCCAGTAGTTACTCTAATAAAATTATATGCAGAATAATCATCATCTTCGCTAAAGAAGATATCTTCTAGCATTCTTCTAGATGCTTCACTATCTTTAGCATTTGCTAAAACATAAGCACCAGCACTTATATGGCCATCTCTAAATCTTTCTCTTGTAAATGGTTCATATTCATTACGTACATCATTAATAGTAAATAAACATCCTCTATCAATTAAACCTTTAACAAAATCATCTTGAGATATGTCTTTATTTTCTGCCATAAATTTAAGACCACTAATTACATTTTCTTTAATTACTTTTTTACCATCAGGTGATTCTGCTCTTACTTTTTTATATTCTTCAATTCTTCTTAAATCATCTTCTGGTATATAATCTCTTCTATTACTAATATAATCTTCTAGTTTTTCTTTATTTTCTTTTCCTGTAGCAAAATCTTCATAAGGCATAGAACCACATAGATACCAAGCAGCTTGATGTGTAATACCAGGATATAATATTTTTCCTCCATATCTAAAACATCTTTTTATGCCTTTTTCTTTATATGTATCAAGAAGGCCTAAATAATAATCTAAATCTTTTATATTTTCATCTACAGTTATTATTTCATAATCATCAAAGTATCCCATCACATACCTCCATATTATATTTATATTATATCACTTTAAATATTGTAAAACAAATACTAATTATAGTATTATTATTATAGAGGTGTTAATATGAACGAAGTAAGAGATTATTTAAAAAATAGTGGTATGTTTTTTATAGCTACTATTGATGAAGATAAACCAAGAGTAAGACCTTTTGGCGTAGCAGAAATATATGATAATAGATTATATATTCAAACTGGTAAAAGAAAAGATGTATTTAAACAAATAATGAATAATTCTAATGTAGAAATATGTGCATTTAATAATGGTACTTGGATTAGAATAGAGGGTAATCTAATACTTGATGATAGAGTAGAAGTAAAGAAATATTTATTAGATCAAAACCCAGAATTAAGAAATATGTATAATGAAAATGATGATAATACTGCTGCTTTATATTTTGAAAAAGGTAGGGCAACAATCTACTCATTTACAAGTGAACCAAAAGTAATAGAATTCTAACTTTTAAAAAGTAGGCTATTTTTTTGCATTTTTTAAGAAAAGATGCTATTATATTAAGCAAATTTTGAAAGGGGATTTATTATGACTCAAACACAAATTGAAGCACAAGCAAGTAGATTAGCTAAAGCTAAAAAAGAATTAGACAGATTATTATTAACTGTTACTCCTGAAGAGCAAGCTAGAATTATGGCTTGTATTGATGCTGGTATTCCAACTGGTTATGCAACAGTCGATAGACCATGGGATGAATTCTATAAGAATATTATTCCAAAGGATACATTCCTTAATACTACTCCTTATACAGGATTAGTTAAGAATAATAAAGATTATCCAAATGAAACTGCTTTAAGATATTTTGGTGGTAAAGTAACATTTGGTGGTCTATTAAAGAATATTGAAAATGTTTCAAAATCATTAGAGGAATATCATGTTAAAGAAGGAGACTATATTACAGTATGTTCTACTACAACTCCAGAAATAGTATCTTTATTCTATGCTGCAACGAAAATAGGTGCTGCAGCAAACCTTATGTCTCCATTTTATGAACCAGATGAATTAATGGGCAGAGTAAATGATTGTGAAAGTAATCTTATACTTATGGTTGATAAATTTATGCCAAAGTTTAAAGATACGCTTAATAGAGAAAAAGATAAAAATATTATAGTATTACCAATGATGAACTCATCACCATTAAAATATATTAGTAAACAATATAAAGTAGATGGTAGAACTAATGAAACATCTTGGAATACATTTATGAAAGATGGTTCAAAAAGAGAACTAGCAAAAACTGTAGATTATGATGGTAAAAGACCAGTAGTTATGGTATATTCAAGTGGTACTACTGGAGCATCTAAAGGTATCGTTCTAACAGTTGATAGTTTCCAAAAATTAATTAATGCTTATGGTAATTCAGGATTTGATACATCAAGAGGTCAAAAGGTATATCAAAATATTCCACCATGGCACTCAACAGGTATAAGTTTAGGTATTAACTTTCCATTATCATTTGGTGTTGAGGTTGATATGGATCCTAGATTTGATACTAAAGTTTTTGTTGATAATGTATGTAAATTTAAACCTGAATATATCTTAACTAATACATCAATGTATCAAGGGTTTACAGAACCAAAAAATCAAAAGAAATTAAAACGTACTGATGTTTCCAAGTTCTTAAAATATCCAGTAGAGGGTGGAGAACCATTAACAGAAACAGATATTAGAAATATCGAAGCTATAATAAAAACGAGATTATTAAATGGTTATGGACAATGTGAATGTGGTGCTACAGTTACTACAGATATAACATCTCATAAATTTGATAATAAGGCATCTGGTATTCCACTTCCTGATATTACTACAATTGGTATCTTTGATGATAATTTTCATGAATTAAAATATGGTCAACGTGGTAATATTATGGTTAAAACAGATATTGGTATGCTTGGATATCATAAAAGACCTGAAGCTAATGAAAAATTCTTCTATGTTGATTCTAATGGAGAAAAATGGAGTCAAACTGGTGATATAGGTTATATTAATCCTGATGGTAGTTTAGTTGTTCTTGGTAGAAAAGGGGACTATTCTATTATCAATGGTGAATTTATTTATAACTTTGATATTGAGGTAGCTGTTTTACAATCTAAATATGTTAAATTATGTGAGATACAAACACATCCACAAAATGATAATAAATTAGTATGTCACATAGTTTGGAATAACTTTGTATTAGATATGTTAAAAAGAGATCCAAGTATATTAAATGGATTACTTACAGATATCCAATCTAAAGTTAATGAAGCTCTTGGACCAAACGCTATTCCTTATAACTTCTGTATAAGAGATAGTTTCCCAAGTGCACATTCTGGTAAGAGAGACTGGAAAAAAATTAAAGCAAATGTTAATGATTTAAAAACAGTTAACGAACCAAAAACAAAAAAATTAGTTTAGTATTTAAAAAACTAAATAATATGTTATAATTAATAATAGGTGATAGTATGAACTTTTCCTTATTGTTTTTAACATATATATTTAGTTTTTTTTATATTCTATTTATTTCAATAATTTACTTTTCAAAACAAAGAATGAATAATATAGAAAATGAAATCTATAAAAAATTATTAACTACAAATTTAGTAGGGGTTATTGTACAAATTATATGTGAAATAACAATGATCTTAGATATTAAAAAGTTTAATATAATTTCAACAAAACTATTATTAATATATTTTATTGGTTGGTTAATATTGTTCTTTTCATATGTTTTAGAAATATCTAATTTAAGAAGTAAAACTACAAAAATCATTAATTATATTGCGTTTGGTATATCAGTTGTTCTTGTTATAATTTTACCTTATGAAGCATTCATTGATACAGAAGCAAGAATATATTATACATATGGTTTAGATACTAAATATACATATTTTGTGTCAATAGTATTTACTTTATTAATAACTGCTGTAACTATAATTAGACATAAAATTATTTCAAATACAAAAGCAATTCCAATTTATATCTTATTAGCAGCTTTTGTTGTTTCTGGCTTAGTTCAATTTTATAGACCAGAGATTACAATCATGGTTCAATTTGAAACATTACTATGTTTAATCATGTACTTTACAATTGAGAATCCTGATATTAAAGTAGTTCATCAATTAAACATTGCTAAATTACAAGCAGAAAAAGCAAATAGAGCTAAAACAGATTTCTTAAGTTCTATGTCACATGAAATCAGAACACCATTAAATGCAATTGTAGGTCTTTCTGAAGATAACTTATCTTATGCTGAACAATGTCCTCCAGAAGTTATTGAAAACTCAAATGATATAGTTAGTGCTTCTCAAACACTTCTTGAAATTGTTGGTAATATCCTAGATATTAATAAGATAGAAGCAAATAAAATGGAATTAGTTAAT
This sequence comes from Bacilli bacterium, assembly GCA_017553685.1. Taxonomy (GTDB): domain Bacteria; phylum Bacillota_I; class Bacilli_A; order RF39; family UBA660; genus RUG13038. The sequence goes on from JAFZKH010000007.1 coordinate 33,080, forward strand.
GCTCCATATAACTTTAGACAAGAGATTACTAATATGTGCAAAGTAACAGAAACTCGTATTGGTGAAAAACCTATTAAATTTAATTTATATATAGCTCCTGATATTCCATATGAATTATATGGTGATAAAGGGAAAGTAAAAGAGATTATTAATAATTTACTTAGTAATGCTATTAAATATACTGATAAAGGTGAAGTAAACCTTAGCTTTAAATGTATTAATGATTTAACTAAGAATGATTGTACTTTAATAGTTATTTGTAGGGATACAGGTAAAGGTATTAAAGCAGAACAAGTTAATAGATTATTTAATAAGTTTGATAGATTAGATGCTGAAAAGAATACTACTACTGAAGGGACTGGACTTGGTCTTGCAATAACTAAGAGATTAGTTGGTATGATGGGTGGAAGAATCAATGTTCAATCTCAATATGGTAAAGGATCTATGTTTATGGTACATATTCATCAAACTATATCTAAGATGGAAGCTCCAGCAGAACCTGCATTTACAGAGGTTACTTCTAAAGATATAGACTTTGGTCATAAGAGACTTCTAGTAGTAGATGATAATAAACTTAATATTAAAGTTGCTAGAAAAGCTTTATCTAGTTTCAATTTTGAAATTGATGAGTGTTATGATGGCGAAGAATGTCTTAATAAGATTAAATCTGGTAATAAATATGATTTAATACTTATGGATATTATGATGCCTAATATGAATGGTGAAGTATGTTTTTCTAAATTAAGAGAGTTACCTGATTTTAATACTCCTGTAATAGCTTTAACAGCAGATGCAGTAGCAGGTTCTCAAGAAAAATATATAAATGATGGATTTAATGATTATATAGCTAAGCCATTTAATAAAGATCAAATTAAAGAAAAACTTGTAAAAATATTTAATTAGTATGTTATAATCAAGGTAGAGGAGGTAGTAATATGAAAAGAAGAACTAAAATTATTATTATTGCTTTAGTAGTAATTGTTATTGCTATTGCTGTATGTGGTATTATTCTTAAGTATTTTGGTGGTAAAAATCATAAAAATAATATTATATTATCTACAACAGCTGGTATTCCATATGAATGGAACTGTACTATTAACGATAAAGATATTGCTACCATCGAACATGTCTATAGTAAGAATATGCAACCAAAGGTAGATGGTGGTGAAGTACAAATACGTTACTTAATTAAAGGTTTAAAAACAGGTAATACAAGATGTATTTGTAGTTATAATAAAACAGTAGAACCAACAGAAACTATTGATACACAAGTATATGAAATAATTGTAGATAAAAAGTTAAATGTTGAAATAATTAACTATTAAAAAGTGTCATTAGACACTTTTTTTGTTATAATAATTTATAGGTGATATTTATGCGTAAGAAAGATATTAAAAGAATAAATGATAACACATATTTTTATAAAGATGATTCTGGAGTATCTTTATATTTAGATATATCTTTTATATTTGATACTACTAGAATTAATGATATTAAGTCTGAAATATTAGTAAGATATTTAACTATGATTAATAGTGTATATAAAACTAGAAAAGAAATAGATGATAAATCTAAAGAATTATATAGTTTATCATTTAGTCCTGGATGGAGAAATTATAATGAGAAATCAGTTATGTTTTTTTCGTGTAGGTTTATAGATCCTAAAGCTGTTAAAGATGATTATATGAAGGATGCTATAGATTTCATTTCTAATATGTTTTTAAAGCCTGCTTTTAAAGATAATAAACTAGATAAAGATAAATTTACTACTATTAAAAAAGATATCTATAATGAGTATATAAATATGGTTAAAGACCTTGGATATGATTCTAATAGAAAATATAAAAAATGTATATTAAAAGAATCTGTATCTAATATATTATCGTATGATACAAAAGAAGAATTAGAAAGAGATTTAAATAGTTTAACTGATAAAGATATAATTGATTTTTATAATGAATTATTAAAGAACCATTATAAGACATTCTTCTTTGGAAATTATTCTAAAAAAGATATAGATTATATTTTAAAACTATTTAATTTTAATAATGAAAAGAATTATATAATTAATACTAAACAAAGATTTGATCTTAAAAAAGAGTATAATGAATATATTTCTAAAGAGTATAGTCAATCAATTTTAACAGTTACTTATAAGATTAAAGATACTGATAAGTACTCTAAAGACTATTATGCAAGTATTATTAGTAATATATTTAATAGTCTTAATGGAATACTTCATAAAATTTTAAGAGAAAAATATGGTCTTGTTTATTCTTCAGGTGCATATATTCCTAGAGAATCTAATGTATTTTGTATAGAAGCTAATATAGATAAAAAGAATAAAGATAAAACTATAGAAGCTATTCATGAAGTAATAAATATGTTACATGATAGAAAGTTTGTAGAAGAAAGATTAAACTATGCTAAAGGTAAGATAAAAGAATCTATATATTTATCTAATGAAAGTCCACGTAATATATATGGAAAAGCATTTGATTTAGTATTTGATAGTAATGCTTTAACTGATATAGGTCGCATTAGAATAATAAATAAGATTACTACTAAAGATATTTTAGAGTTCTTTGATTCTTTAGAAAATGAAAATATTTTCTTTTATGTAGGTGATAGAGATGAGTAGAGTAAAGAGTGTTATATTAGATAATGGTATTAGATTATTTGTTCATGGAGATAAAACTATGAAAAAATGTTCTGTATCATTTACAGTAGATTATGGTCATAAAGGAGAATATTATAAGTTTAATTATAAAGGTAAAGATTATGAAGTATTACCAGGATGTGCTCATTTCTTAGAGCATATGCTTTTAGAACAATCAAGATATGGTAATTTATATTCATATTTTAAAGAATTAAATTATAATGCTAATGCATGTACTAGTTTAGATTATACAAAATATTATTTTACTGGTATAAAGAGAATTAAATCATCTATATATAAATTAATTGATGCTATAGAAAATCCTATATTTGATTCTAAAGCAGTTAGAAAATCATCTCCTGCAATAGAAGAAGAAACTAAAATATTTGATAATAATGCAGAACTTCAAGCAATATTATTATCTTTAAGAAATTCATACAGTAGTTTTGATTATCAACATGAAGTTTCTTTAAATCCAATAGGTAATGAAGAAACTACAAAAAGTTTAGATTATGATACTTTAAAATTATGCTATGATGCATTTTATTCAGATGATAGAAAGATAATAACTATTGTAGGTCCAATAGATGAAGATGATATGATTAATTATATTAAAAATATATATAAGAAGATTCCTAATCATAAAAATGAAACAAAATTAAAAATACCTACAGATTTAGTTAGTATTAGAAAAAAAGAAGATGTACTTGCTAAGAAAATAGTAGAAAGTGATTTATTAATTATTAACTATAAACAATTTATAAAAGGTTATTCAATATTTGAAATTAGATCTTTCTTAAACTTTATTTCAGAATATAAATTCTCTAATAAAACTAAATTCTATGAAAAAGAAAAGAATGAGGGAACTTTATTATTTTATTATGGAAATGATATATTTAATATATTTACAAATGATTTAGATGATGCATTTATAATGCAATTTGGTTTTTATACTGCTAATAAAGATAAGATGCTAAATGACTTTGAAAAAGAATTTAAGATAAATAACTTTGAAGAAAGAGATTTTGAATTATATAAGAAAGCATGGATTTCAAGAGTACTTATAGCAGATGAAGATAAATATAATTTCTATAGTGGTCTTCCAATTAATATAATTTTTTATAGAGAATATATTGATTTTGTTGATTGTATTAAAAAATTATCGTATGATAGATTTATAGAGTTTTATAATAGTTTAAAACTTGATAATAGAGTAATAACATTACTTACTAAGGAGGGTTAATATGGGTAAATTAATAGTTATTGAAGGTGCTTGTGATAGTGTTGGTAAAACTACACAATCTGATTATTTAATGAATAGGTTAAAGGAAGATGGTAAAACAGTATTATTTCATCACTTTCCAACTTATGATGAAGATGGGTTACCTGTTGATCCAGAAGTTAGAAAACTTATGGATAAAGATGATCCAACTTATAAAAATAGTACACCATATGAAATAAATAAAGTGTTTGCTAACGATAGAAAAACAGTTTGGGATAATAATTTTAAACCTGTTTTTGATAATCCGGATAATGTATTATTATTTGATAGATATACCACTTCAAGTATTATTTATCAATCATCAAAAATGTCAAATCAAGAAGATATAATAAAATTCATAAAGGATGTATATCATTATGAATTTGATGAACTAGGTTTACCACAACCTAATTTAGTAATATTTTTATATATTAGTTTTGATTTAGCAATGAGATTAATGTCCGAAAGAGATAAAACTAGAACAACTAAAAAAGATGTATTTGAATCTGATTTAGAAGGAATGCGCCAAGTATATAATAATGCTATGTTTGTTGCAAATTATTTAAAATGGACTATGATAAAATGTGATGAAAATGGTCAAATGAGACCAAGAGAAGACATACATGAAGAAATATATAGATATGTAAAAAAGATGGATAAATAATCCATCTTTTTATTTTCTTATAGTTTTATTTCCATTTAAGTATTGCTCATATGTTACATTATCTATTACATATTTTATGTCATCATTTCTTCTCATATATAAGAAACCATTTTCTATTAATTTAGTATAGAATTCTTTAGAGTTATTTCTCCAAGTATCAGTACCATCAGTACAGTACATAGAAGATATTCTTTGTAAATCTTCTAAACCAGAATCTCTAGTTATATTATAGTTTTCACTTAATATATAACATAAATATATAATACCTGTAGCTTTATTTCTAAATGTATTATGAGGTCCTATTCCAGCAGGATTATTTTTATCTAAGTAATCAGAACTATTCATACCAGTTCCACATTCTGTATATTCAATTGCTTGTGCAAAGAATGGATTTATATCAAAGTAATCAGAGAATATAAATGTCATTTCTTCTGCTGATAAATCGGTTTCCCAGTCTATATAAGATCTCAATTCTTCATTATTATATCCATATTTACCTGGATGATAAACTATATCTAATACTTGAAAGAATATAGCTTCATGCATATTAGGGTAGGATACACCATTTAAAGTATAATCATTATAGAAGTTTGGATTATTATATATTTTTTCATATATAATTGGATCTATAATACTTTTTTTAACTTCAAATATACTTGAGTATAATTCTATAGCATCATCTACAGTTTCAGGCTCTCCTATATTATTTCTTGATTCTTCTACATATTCAGTAGGAGAAATATAAGTAGTTTCTCTTTCTACAATAAATGGAGTAGGGTTTGTTTGTTCTATATCTAGATCATCTATTGGAAGTTCTAATTCTATAGGAGCAGGTATCTCTTCTTCAGGTTTATTACTATTTGTTACTTTAGCAGCTACAACAAATCCTGATGTTAAAAAAGTAGATAGAGCAAGTAAACAAGCCATTGCTTTTCTTTTAGACTCTTTATCATCTTTATTATTTAATGTTTTAATAATACCATTTAATATATCTTTTGCATAAATACAAATATCTTTTGGAGTATTCTTAGTAATTATTATCTTCATATAGGCCTCCTAGTATATTAATTATAACATAAAAAAAGAACTTAATTAAGTTCTTTTTCATGTACTAAACCAGTATATTTTAATATTCTTTTAATAGATTTAATAACATTCATTGATACTTTTTTATCTATATAAGTTATTACAAAACTTGTAGTATTATTTGGTAATTTAACTTTATTTAATAAAGATAGTGGAAACATATGAGTTACTATTGCGTTTTCAATATCTTTATTTAAATATTTTTTAAAATATATTCTTGCATTATCTAAGGCTTCTACTGGGTGAGTAAATGCATGTTTTTCAACTAATTTAGTTTTTCTAACATTAATAAATCTATCTCTATATTTATCATCTAAAATAGACATTTCTATACCATCTTGCCATACTCTAGTATAAAAGTCATGTAGTAGACCTGCAATTGCACAATTCTCTGCATTAAAACCTCTTTTTAAAGCATATTTATATGATTCAAAAGATACTATAATAGAGTGATGCCAAACACTTTCAAATTCATGATGTTTAAATAATCTTCTTTTTTGAAATTCATTACTATGAAGTATTTTTCTAACTATTTTATACCATGATTTAAAATTAGGATCACTTTTATATATATCTAAAATTTCTTTTTCATCTATACAATTGTATTTATATTTCATATTTATCCTCGCACATATAATTATAACATAAAAAAAGAATATTATTTATTCTTTTTTTTAATTCCAAAATATTTTAACATATTTCCTGGTTTACTAGGTAAGTTAGTCCATGAAACATGTTTATCTGCATACCATACTGCAAAACTTTCTCTATATTTAGGCCATTTAGTTTTATTTATTAATGACATTGGGAACATATGAGTAACAATAGCATTTTCTATTCTTTCGTTCATATATTCTGGAAAGTATTCTTTAGCATTTTCTAATGCTTGTATTGGATGGTTAAATCCATGCATTTCTCTTAGTTTTAATTTCTTTTTTGGATGTTCTAATTTTACTCTATATTTGTCTTCTAAAACTTCTAATCCTTCACTAGGATGCCATGCTCTAGTATAAAAGTCATGTAGTAGACCTGCTATAGCACAGTTTCTAGTATTTATTTTATGCTTAACAGCATATAAATAAGCAGAATAAGAAACCCTTATACAATGTGTCCATAAACATTCATTTTCATGATGGAAGAATAATCTTCTTTTTTGAAATTCTTTACTAGCTAAAATATCTTTAACTATTTCAAACCATTCATCATAAAAAGGCAAGTTTTTTAATATATCTAATATTTCATAATTATCTAAACTTTTATAATAATATTTCATATTAATTCCTCTTTAATGCTTGATATTATACCATTTTTAGCCATTTTAGTCAATTTTAAGGATATCTAGAATATGTCTTCCGGCTCCTAATAATTCTGGATATTCACATGTCTTTAAATGATAATCAAAAAAGATTTCTAATGTTTTATCATCCATCTTATTAATAGTCTTTTTAATATATTCAGTAGGTCCATCTTGAGATAATATTTTAACTCTTTTTAGATTAGAATCTTTAATTAGTTTATTAATATCATCTAATCTAACAAATGAATATAAATCATCCTCTTTAGGGGTAATTAAATAGTCTTTATTTACACGTTTATTATTAATCTCATTAATTATATTATTATCTATAAAACCATGAGTAATAAGGGCATATTCATTCATACAATAACTAATAAAAATATAACCATTTTTCTTAGTAACTCTTTTAGCTTCATTTAATGCTTTTAATTTATCTTCATAACTTATTAAATGATACATAGGTCCAAATAGTAGAGTAATATCATATGAATTATCGGGTATTATACTTAGATCTATAGCATTACCAAGAATACATTTAATATCTTTATTATTCTTTTCTATTACTTTTAGATTATGTTTAACAAGTTCTACTGCTGTTACATCATAACCTTTATTACTAAAGTAAATAGAGTATTTACCTGTTCCTGCACCTATATCTAATATCTTATTACCAGGTTTAATATAATCCTCTATATATTTAATAGCAGTTTTAAATTCAATCATACCATGTTTAGTATTTAATCTCTTATCTTCATTAAATTTATTATAGTATTTGATTAAATTTTCTTCATTCATAATAATCACCTAGAAATATATTACAAAAAAACACTTTTAAATACAATAATATATGTTATAATATATTGCAAAATTGAGGTGATACTATGGAACAAACTAGATATTATTATAAATCTATTCCATTATTAGAGTATTGTAATCTTAAATACTTAGATTATTCTGCTATTATGAAACATATAGGTGATAAGAGTAAACTTGTTAATGGTGTAACAAGACAAGATTTATTAGATAGTTTATTAGCTACATATGAATTATATGAAGAATTATTATATGGAGATGAATTACTTACTTTATATGTTGTAAAAAATAATCGTAAATATCAAACTATACTAGATAAGATAGTTGAAATTACTAAAGGAGATCCTAATAATGTAACTGATACTATTATCGATAATGTTTTATTTAGATATAGATTAAGTAAAACAAAGTATTTTTATAAAGATGTAGATTTAGATACTGTAGCCAAACAAAATAATTTAAATATTTTTTCATTAGAAAGTGATATAGGATTTCAAAGAAGAAATTTTCCTAAAAAAGAAGTACAATTAATAGTAAATCAAGTAGTAGAAAATGCAATTAAAAGTCAAAAAAAGTATTATTATAAAAATGTTCCTGTAAAGAAGTGGTGTGAAACACACTATATTGATTATGGCCAATTAGTTCATGATGCAAATAATAGTAAAACAAATCCAAGTGGTGATAAAGCAAAATTCTATCATGATATGTTATCTAATATTGAAAAATATGAGGGTTTAACTTATGGAAATATCCTATTTATAACATATTGTATTCAAAATAGTATAACTTATTATACTGCTATTAAGAATTTTATAAAGATTAAAGAAAAATTCCCTGATAAATCAGATGAAGAAGTTATAAAAATGGCACTAGATGCAATTAAGAATCATCATGGAATAAATAAACTTTTTAAAGAAAAGAAAAAAGGGGATAAACAACCTAAAAAAACTCCTAAGATAAAAGAAGTTAAAACTATTAAATCATCTGATGAATATGTAGAAGAAGAAAAAGAAGAAAAGGTAGTATATAAATATAAAGGATTCAATATTAAAAGAGTTTGTTATTCTATTGGACTTAGTTTAAGTAGATTTACAAAAAAAATTAATGATGAATTAAGTAAATCCAAAACTAAAAATATAGATTTTATAATTGAAACTATTGTTATGGAAAAATTATATAGTTTTCCTGAATTATATATTTATAATAATAAATTATTATTAGATTATTGTTTAGAAAATAATATTGATTATAGGGAAGTAGTTCATTATATAGTTACTAATGAGGATCCAGAACTATCTAAACAAGAAAAAGTTAATCAAGCTATTAAAAAATATAATGATAGAAGATCTGCTTATAATATAGGTAGAATTATTAAATATTTAAAAGCTAAAAAGAATATTGATATTAATGAATTAAAACAAGTATGTGATATTACAGATTTAGATTTTAAAACTATAATGGAAAATAAAGCAAGTCATATTATTCGTAGATATGATTTAAATGATAATTTTATTCCTGAAAAAGATCAAAAAATGGAAGAATTAACAGACTTTAATATAGTTATGCTTACTTGGTATTTTTATGATGAAAAAACTGAAGGCTCTAATAGAAAATATCTTTCTTATCAAAATCTTAATGTATTATTAAGTGTATTTGAAGCATTAGAAAAGAATAAGAATAATAAGTATGTAGTAGCTTCTAATTCTAAAGTAACTTTATTCTTATTAATTGCTTTATATAAATCTGGTTTATATAGAAGTAGTGATTTCATTCTTGTTAAAGCAGAAGACTATATTAGTAATATTGTTGATGAATGTTGGAAAAATAATTGGCTTGTAGAACGTAGTCTTGTAAAGCAAAGATTTATGGAAGCAGTAGACTCATGTGTTTGTTCTAATGAAAAAGAAATGCTTTCATATATTAATTCATCTGTTAGAGCAAGATTTGGATTACCTGATAGAGAACCAATTGCTAAATCTATGAAATATATTCCAAAAAAGAAAGAAAAAAAAGAAGATAAATAATATCTTCTTTTTTTGTTTACAAATAAAATATTTATGATATAATTATTTTTGTACTGGATGGACCCTTAGCTCAGTTGGTAGAGCAACTGACTCTTAATCAGTGGGTCTAGGGTTCGAATCCCTAAGGGTCCACCATTTATTTGTTTTTTTCTATTGACAATAGATATATTATAAGTTAAAATTATAAAGCAATGGGGAAAAGCTTATTATGGACCTATAGCTCAGCCGGTTAGAGTGCACGCCTGATAAGCGTGAGGTCGATGGTTCAAGTCCATCTAGGTCCACCATTTTTATATATATGGCCTATTGGTGAAGTGGCTTAACACACCGCCCTTTCACGGCGGCATTCATGGGTTCGAATCCCGTATAGGTCACCATTTGAAAATAACTAACATTTATGTTAGTTTTTTTATTGCATTTATTTATGTAAAATGTTAAAATTAAGTAGTCAGCTGGAGTGGTACTCAAGAGGCTGAAGAGGCGTCCCTGCTAAGGATGTAGACCGGGTAACTGGTGCGAGGGTTCAAATCCCTCCCACTCCGCCATATAAAAATAACTAGTCATTTGACTAGTTTTTTTATTATAAAAAAACAAGAATTAATATAATTCTTGTTTAAATTTATCTATATTTTCATTCATGATAGAAATATAATCTTTACCATCATTTTTATCTTCAGTAGAGATATTAGCTAATGTATCTATTTCAAGAGTTTGAATTCCAGATACTTCATTTAAAAGATCTTCTACTGTTTTAGATTTTTCTTCTCCTTTAATAATAAATAGGTAACCAATTGAATCTGTTCCTAATGCTTTTTTAGCATCACTTAGAGTTTTATCTGTTAGAGTAGATTCATCAACTGATATAACATTTAAACCATATTTAGTTAAGAAATTTAACTTATTTGATGAAGTAACAATAGTTTTATCATTTGCATTTTCTACCATTTCTTTTAGATCTGCATCAATAGAAGATATTTCTACTTTTAATTCTTCATAATTATTATTTATTTCTTCTTTTACTAAATTAGAATTAATATATTCATCTAAACCATCTTTAGTATTCTTAGCAATCTTTAATAGGTTAGAAGGATTAATCCATATTTCATCAATACTACTTGAATATTCAATCTTTGATGTAGCATCAATTATTTTAAGTTTATTATTTTTATTAATCATTTTAACTATATATTTTTGTTCATTAGATAAACCATTATAAATAATTAAATCTGAATTAGCATAATCAGATATTTGTTTGTCTGTTAATTTATAATCATTTAAATCTATTCCTTGAGGATACATATTATATACTTTAGCATGATCTCCATATAATTCTTTAGTAACGAATTCTATTGGATAAGAGCTAGTGTAAATAGTTATATTTTCCATATTATTAATAGCATCACATCCTGTTAAGAATAATGCCGATAAAACTAAACCCGCTGTAATTAAAATCTTTTTCATTTTTCCTCCTTAATTGGTACTGGATCATATGGATTATCTTTATTCCAAGGAACACATCTAAATAATCTTTTAAATGTTAAATAAGTTCCTTTAAAGAATCCAAATCTTTCATATGATATTTTTGAATATTCTGAACATGTTGGTGTAAATCTACATGAATTATGTATATTACCTGGAATTGATTGATATATCTTTATTAAAAATATCATTATATGTTTCATATATTCACCAATTACAATTTTATCATAAAATAGTTTTTCTATCAATTGTTAAAGTGCTGTAAAGCAAATAAATATAATTTTATATATATGATATAATAAAATATAGTAAGGTAGGTGGTTATAGTGCAAAATAAAGAAGGTTTAACTACTGCTAAGAAGGTAATAATATTATCAATGATGTCATTCATTGCTGTACTTCTTCTTATAGTAGCTATAATACTTCCAGGAGGCACAAAAAAGAAATTAGTTAATAGTAGAACTATAATGATATTTATGGCTGGTACTAATCTTGAATCAGAAAGTTATTTAGCTTCATCTGATTTAAATGGTATTGTTCCAGAAAATATTGATTTAAATACTACTAAAGTATTACTTTATACAGGTGGTACTAAAAAATGGCATAACTTTGTTAGTTCAACTGATGAGGGAATATATGAATTAACAAACAATGGATTTGTAAAAGCAAAATCATTTACAAAAAGTAATTTAGGATATGATACTGCTTTAGCAAATTTCTTAAATTATGCTTATGAGTATTCTAAAACAGATGCTTATGATTTAATATTCTGGGATCATGGTTTAGGAGCTCTAGGAAGTATTTCAGATGAAAATACAAATGATTACTTAGATTTATCTGAAATGACTGCAGCTCTTCAAAAGAGCCCATTTGATAAAGAAAACAAATTAGAAACAGTTGTATTTAGAACATGTTTAAATTCAACTTTAGAAGTTGCATCAACATTTGCTCCATATGCAGATTATATGGTTGCATCAGAAGAAATAACACTTGGTAAATATGGACATGGTGTATTAAAGTTCTTGAATAGTACATCTATTGATAGTGATGCAGTTGAATATGGTGAAGCATTTATTGCATCATATCAAAAACAAATAGAAGAAATAGATGTATATGGTGAAACTGATTCAACATATGCAATTATTGATTTAAGTACAATAGAAGAATTAAATACTATGATTGATAGTTTCTTTAGTAAGATAGATGCTAGAAAAAATTATAATGAACTAGCTAGAATGAGAAGTACAATGCATCAATATGCTGCAGGAACTATGGGTGTATATGATTATGATACAGTTGACTTATATGAACTAATTGATAATCTTAAAAAATATGATGAAAAAGAATCTACTAAGATAGAAAAATATTTAAAAGAAAAAGTAATAGTTTATAACTGGTCTACTAATACACATTCTAATGGTCTATCTGTTTACTTCCCATATTATGGTGATAATTATGTTAAAAACTTACATTTTGATTTATATAAGAAACTAAATGTGAGTGATAATTATTCAAAATTTATAACAGACTTTAATAAAGGTCAAACATCAACTAGTTATTCATTTACTTTTGATTTATCTAATACTGAAGTTAAACAAGATGGTAAAGAGTTTAAATTAAAACTAACTAATGAACAAGTTAAAAACTTTTCTAAAGCAAATTATATGATATTTAAAAAAGAAGAAGATGGTAAATTTTCACCAATATTTACTGGTTTAAATGCTACATTAGATAAAGATGGTTATTTATCTACTAATATAACTGATAATTTAATATCTGTTTATGATGGTAATGATAAAACTAGTGAATTAATAACAGCTATTCAAATAGAATCTCAAAGTAAAGACTATAAAGAATATACTGTACCAGTAGTTATTAATAAGATTAATGATGAAGGTTGGCCAATAGTACAAAATGCTAATATTCATATAAAAGTTGATAAAAAAGGTAAAGTACATATTGCAGAAGTATACATACTTGATAAAGCTAAATCAAATGAAGATATTAATAAAACAAGAGGTACATTAGTAGATCTAAAAGATTATTCTTCAATAGATTTTTCTAAATTAAGATATGATATATTAGATAGTGAAGGTAAATTTACAACAGACTGGAAGAGTAATGGTACATTATACTTCTGGGAAGTTAAAACAAATAATTATAAAATTGAAACTACATCTTTAGATTCTAATGGTGATTACTATTGTGTATTTGCTATTAGAGATGTACAAAACAATGTATATTATTCTAATTTAATTAGTATAAAGTAAGGAGGATTTAAATATGTTTTGTAAAAATTGTGGAAATGAAATAAAAAGTGATGAAAAATTTTGTAATAGTTGTGGAACTGTAAATGAAAATTTTGTTGAAGCTCCAGCTGCTGATTCACCAGTAGCTCCTGAGGCTCCAACTGATAACACATTTATGAATACACAACCATTCTCTATTGATGAGGTTGCTCAAAAAGTAGAGGAAAATAAGGAAACTATTCCTACTGTAGAAACACCTGTTGTTCCTACAGAACCAGTAGTAGAGGAGACTACTACTCCAATTCCTGAAGCTCCAGCTTCAACTGTAATTGAACCAACACCAGTAGCTCCAGTTATGACTGCAGCTCCTGCTCCTAAAAAGAAAAATAATGTAGTATTTATTATTTTAGTTATAGTACTTGGATTGATTATTGTTGGTCTTGGAGTATTTATAGCACTTAAGTTTTTAAAACCTGCTGATAAGAAAACTGCAGTTACTGAACCAAAAGTAACTGAACCAACTACACCAACAGAACCTACAACTCCAACTGAACCAACTCCAACAACTGATGATTCAACTACTTATAAAATGAATGGTTACACATTTACTATTCCAACTGGATATACTAAGGATTCTGATCAAGGTATTGATATTATGGCATCTAGTAAATTCATGTTTGGCTATATGTCATTAGCTAATAATACTACATATCAAGCAACTAAAGCAGATTGGGCTTCTATAGTAGCTTCTCATAAATATATTTATGAAGCAAAAGGTGCTACTTATGTATTGGATGGAGAATATACTTATGGAGATACTAAATTCTTAATTATTTCATATATTAATTATGGAGTATATGATGATTTATTTGTTACTGCATTACCTGATGGAACTTTATTAGTAGGTGAAGCAGCTTATAATAGTGTTTCCGATAAAGCAAACGGATATGCCGATATAGCTAAATTTGCTAAGTCTGCTAAAGCATCTTCAACTGGATCATTTGCTAGTAGTCCAATTAATATTTCTGAAAGAGAATTAAAATTAGCTAAATAAAGTCTTCTATGAAGACTTTTTTTATGTTAAAATTGTTTTAGGTGATTTATATGTTTGAAAAATATAATATTGATATTAATAATGAATTATATGAGAAAGCATTTACTCATTCAAGTTATGCTAATGAAAATGGTACTGAAGATTATGAAAGATTAGAGTTTTTAGGAGACAAAATATTAGACTTTATAGTATCTGAATATTTATATGTTAATGAAGACTTAGAAGAAGGAGAAATGACTAAATTAAGAGCATCTTATGTATGTGAAAATGCTTTAAATGAATATTCTTTAGAACTTGGTTTAGATAAGTTATTAAAACTTGGTAAAGGTGAAGAAAGTACTGGTGGTAGAACTAAACCTAGTATAATAGCAGATCTATTTGAAGCTTTCCTTGCTGCTACTTATTTAGAATATGGTTTTGATAAAGTAAAAGAGATAGTTTATGATATAGTTATTCCTTTTGTAGAGGGTAATCATCATGAATTTCTAAAAGATTATAAGTCTATTCTTCAAGAATATGTACAAACTGATAAGAAATCTACTATATATGAAGTAATAAATGAAGAAGGACCTGCTAATGAAAAGATATTTACTGTTATAGTTAAAGTAGATGATATAGTTTTAGGAACTGGTACAGCATCTTCTAAAAAAGAAGCAGAACAATTAGCAGCTAAAGATGCATTAAATAAAGCAAATTAGAACATTAAAATGTTCTTTTTTTATTGAATAAATAAGTCTTTTATATTATAATTAAAAGAGTTAAATGATAGATAGGCGATGAGTATGTATTTAAAAAGTTTAAAGGCAATTGGATTTAAATCGTTTTGTGAACCAATAACTATGGATTTCACTGATAAAATATCAGGAGTAGTAGGTCCAAATGGTTCTGGTAAAAGTAACGTAGTAGATGCTGTTAGATGGGTTCTAGGAGAACAATCAGTTAAATCTCTTCGTGGTGAAGGATCAATGAGTGATGTTATATTCTCAGGATCTAAATCTAGAAAAGCAGCTAATTATGCATCAGTTACTCTTATATTTGATAACAAAGATAGATATTTAGCTTTTGACCAAGACGAAGTAGAAATCAAAAGAACTATTTATAAGTCCGGTGAAAACGAATATTATATTAATAATGGAAAATGTAGATTAAAAGATATACTAGAGTTATTTAGAGATACTGGTGCCTCTAAAGAATCATTTAATATTATTTCACAAGGTGATATTGCAAACATACTTTCATCTAAACCAGAAGATAGAAGAATTATATTTGAAGATGCTGCTGGAGTACTTAAATATAAGAAAAGAAAAGAAGAAGCAGAAAGAAAGATTGCTCAAACTAATGCTAATTTAAATAGAGTTAATGATATTATTGATGAATTAGAAGGAAGAGTTGGTCCTTTAAAAGAAGCTTCTGAAAAAGCAAAAATATATGTAGAAGATAAAAAACAATTAGAACAAGTTGAAGTAGCCTTAATTGTTAATGATATAGATAAATATAATATTGAATATAAAGAAGCTAAAGATAATATAGTTACTTTAAATGATAAGATATCTGCTTTACTATCTAGTTCTTCTTTAGAATCAAGTAAAATAGAAACATTAAAAGTAGAAATTAATAGATTAAATGATGATTTATATGCTAAACAACAGTTATTAGTAGAATCCACTTCTTTAATGCAAAAATATCAAGGTGAAAAGAATCTTATTAGTGAAAGAAGTAAATATAACTCAGATGATATGAAACTTCATGATAATATTATTCTTTTAAAAGAGAATTTACTTAGTGTAGATAATGAATTAGATATTTTAAATAAAGAAATAGAGAGTGTTGAAAAAGAAGGTAAAGAACTAAGTACATCTTTAACTAATAAAGTAAATGAATTAAATAAATTAGATAAAGAAAAGAATGAACTTCTTACTAATTCATCTAATTTAGTTAGAGAGTTAACTAATTTAAATCATAAGAAAGAAGTACTTGCTAATTCTATAGAAAATAATTTAGCTATGCCTTCATCTGTTAAAAGTGTATTAGATAATCCAAAACTATCTAATATGTATGGTACAGTAGGTAAATTATTTGAAACTGATGAAGAATATGCGACTGCTATTGAAACATCTTTAGGGGCTGCTATTAACTATATTATTTGTGAAAATGATAGTGAAGCTAAAGATGCTATTAGATATTTAAAAAACAATAATTTAGGTAGAGCAACATTCTATCCTCTTGATGTTATTAAATCTAGATCTATTGATGTAGATTCATATAATATAGTTAAGAAAATAACAGGTTTTGTAGATATTGCATCTAATTTAATTAAGTATGATACTAAATATAAAAATGTAATGCATAATTTACTTGGTAATGTAATTATATCTACTGATATAGATGCAGGTACTAAAATATCTAAAGAGATTAATAATAAATATAAAGTTGTTTCTTTAGATGGAAATATAGTAAATGTAGGTGGATCTTTAACAGGAGGTTCTATTAAGAATAAAACAAGTATTATTTCTGAAAAATATGAACTAGAAAACGTACTTAAAGACATAAATAAGAAACAAAATGATCTATCTATAGTAGAAGATAAGATTAACGGTTTAGACACTGAATATGGCCGTTTAAATGATGAGAAGAATAAGATATTATCATCTGTTAATATAAAGAGTGATTTACTAAGAGAAAAAGAGAATAAAAAATCTGAATTAGATATTAGAAAAGAAAGTATTATTCTAGAACTTAGTAATAATCAAAATGTTGTTAATAATGTTATTTCTAAAGATGAAGAAACTATCATTAATAAGTATTATGAAGAAAAGAATAAAGTTGATTCATTAAAATTAGAAATAGAAAATTTAGTTAGTAAGATTGCTAAAGAAAAAGATAATTTAACTCATTTAGAAACTAATTTAAAAATAGATAATGGTGATTATAATAAATATCTAGATGAACTTAAGAAAAATGAAATAAAAGAAAGTAGATTAGATGTTAAACTAGATACTTTATTAACTAATCTTGAAAATGATTATACAATTACTTATGAAAAAGCTAAATCTGAATATATATTAGAAATAGATGAAGATGAAGCTAGAAAGAAAGTTAATAAATTAAAGAGTGAAATTAGATCACTTGGAGACGTTAATGTATCTGCTATTGAAGAATATGAAGAAGTAAATAATAGATATACATTCTTAAATAGTCAAAAAGAAGATTTATTAAAGGCAGAAGATATGCTTTTAGATATTATTAAACAAATGGATGAAGTAATGAAAGAAAAGTTTACTGAAACATTTAGTTTAGTACAAGAATCATTCTCTAAGACATTTAAAGAGTTATTTAATGGTGGAGATGCATCACTTTCATTAACAGATCCATCTGATATATTAAATACTGGTGTAGAAATTAAAGCATTACCTCCAGGAAAGAAATTACAACATATTTCACTTCTTTCTGGTGGTGAAAAGACTTTAACAGCTATTGCATTACTTTTCTCTATACTTAAGATAAGACCAGTTCCATTTGCTATTCTAGATGAAGTAGAAGCAGCACTAGATGAAGTAAATGTAGATAACTTTGGTAGATACTTAAGTAGTTTAAAAAATAAGACTCAATTTATTGTTATTACACATAAAAAGAAGACTATGGAATATGCAGATGTTCTATACGGTATAACAATGCAAGAATCTGGTGTTTCTAAACTAGTTTCTGTTAAATTAGAGGGTATAAAAGAATAAGACGTTTTTTGACTTAAAACGTCTTTTATGTTAATATATAGGTCACTTAAAAAGGAGGTTTTGTTATGTCACAATTTAGTGGTTATGATTTAGAACAATTTGCTGATGAAGTATTAGAAGACGCAAATGATGCTAAAAAAGAATATAATATGATATTTCAAAAGAAGTTTGCCTCTTTTTATAAAATATTAAAGAATTATAGTTATGTTGATTTTAATAATCCAGAAGTTATAAAAGATTATAATATATGGTTAAGAAGACAAAAATTATTATTAGATATATATGTTGAATATATGAGAAGTAATAATGTTAGTCCTGCTAATGCTAAGGCTAAGATAGGAGATCATCCAGTAGAATTATTTAAAGGTGATTTTGATACTATTAAAGGACATTTTAGAGATGGAATAGAAGTATATTCTAAGTATGCAGATACTATGTCTATTGAAAAGTATCCTGATGGTAATCATTCAGGATTTCATCCTGATATAATAGTAGCTAGAGATGGTTATCCATGCCTTAAAACTACAAAACTAATAAAAGATAGAACTACTAATGGACAACCAATAGAAATAGTTTTTGATAAACCTGCTATTATACCTTTAACTATTGATAAATTTAATTCATTCTTTACTCATAATCCATATAGTAGAGGTGAAGAAAAAACAATAAGTTGCCTTATTCATAATGATGATATTAATTTTGTTTATGGTTTTTATGGATTACATTCAGATCCAGATACATTTAATAGATTTTCAAGATTTATGAGTTTAGGTTGTGAACTTGCTAAAGATAGTAAAGAGAATAAATTAATGCATATGAGTAGTACTAGAGAAGATGTAGGAGATTATTCAGTAGCATTAATATATAAACCTGCAAAAAATAAAGAGACTAATTAGTCTCTTTTTCTTTATATAATTTAACTATTTCAGATGCTGAATTTGAATACGCTCTAAATAGTCCTCCAGCACCTAATTTAATACCTCCAAAGTATCTTACAACTACTATTAAAACGTTATTTAGATTATTCTTTTCAAGTACATTAAATATAGGCATACCTGCAGTTCCTTTAGGTTCACCATCATCATTTATTTTACCAGTATTATTTATTTTATATACATAAACTACATGTCTTGCTTTTTTATGTTCTTCTTTAATAGATTTAATTATATTATCTACTTTAGATTCATCATCTAATTCATATAAATATGTAATAAATCTAGATTTCTTTATTTCTATTTCATTTGTAATCATAGTTATCACCAATTAAATTATACAATAAAATATACTTATGTTATAATATTTTTGGTGAAAGAGATGCAAAATATTAAATTAATTAAAGAAAAACTTGCATTATTACCATTAAAACCAGGTTGTTATTTAATGAAAGATGAAACTGGTAAAGTTATTTATGTTGGTAAAGCTAAAAAGCTTAAAAATAGAGTAAGTAGCTATTTTAATGGTACAAAATATGGAAAAACTAAAATACTTGTTAGTAATATCCATGATTTTGAATATATAGTAACTTCTTCTGAGAAAGAAGCTCTTTTGCTTGAAATAAATTTAATTAAGAAATATGATCCAAAATATAATATTATTTTTAGAGATGATAAACAGTATCCATATATTGCATTAGATTATGATAAATATCCTAAATTAAGTGTACTTAGACCTAGTAAAAAATATAAAAATAAGAATATTAAACTATTTGGTCCATATCCTAATAGTGGATATGCTAAAAAGATAGTAGAGGTCTTAAATAGAATATATCCTCTTCAAAAATGTAAGAACTTTAAGAGTGATGTGTGTCTTTATTATCATATTGGTGAATGTCTTGGATATTGTAAATTAAATATACCTAAAGAAGTAACAGATAATATAGCGAATGAAATAACTACTTTCTTAAATGGTGATTTTACTAATGTAATAGATAAATTAACTAGAAAAATGAATGCTTATTCAGAAAGAATGGATTATGAAAATGCTAAAGATATAAAAGAATTAATAGATTACTTAAAAGTAGTGTTATCTAAACAAAAAATAGATCTAAATGATAAAGTAAATAGAGATATATTTAATTACTTTATTAAAGATGATTTTATATCTATTCAAGTATTTCATTATAGAAATGGTAACTTAGTAGAAAGAAAAAGTAATATATATGAAGTTAATGATGATTATATAGACTCTATTATGGAATATATAATTTCATTTTATGAAGATAATACATTACCAAAAGAGATATTTGTACCAGAAGATTTAGATATAGATCTTCTTAGTGATACTTTAAATGTTAAGGTTATAACTCCTTTAAAAGGAACTAAAAAGAAATTACTTGATATGGCATATGAGAATGCTAAAATAGGTCTTTTAGAAAAAGAAGAACTTGTTAAGAGAAATATATCTCTTACTGTTAAAGCTAATGAAGAATTAAGTGCTTTAATAGGTAAAACTATTCATAGAATTGAATCTTTTGATAATTCTCATTTATTTGGGGATGCTTCTGTGTCTGCTATGGTAGTTTATATTGATGGTAAAAAGGCCCCAAAAGAATATAGAAAATATAAAATTAAATCTAATTCTAGAGATGACTATCATATGATGCAGGAAGTCTTAGAAAGAAGATATTCTAGAGTATTAATAGATAATCTAATAGTACCTGATTTAATATTAGTAGATGGTGGCATAATTCAAGTACATGCTGCTGAAGAAA
Source organism: Bacilli bacterium (assembly GCA_017553685.1). Classification (GTDB taxonomy): domain Bacteria; phylum Bacillota_I; class Bacilli_A; order RF39; family UBA660; genus RUG13038. Next base: position 54,107 of record JAFZKH010000007.1, read on the forward strand.
TATTAGATAATCTTGGATTAGATATTCTTGTACTTGGTATGCAAAAGAATGATAAACATAAAATATGTGCTCTAGTAGATACTAATGGTAATAGTTATGAAATAGAAAAGAATAGTAATATATTCCATTTACTTGAAAATATATCTGAAGAGGTACATAGATTTGTTATATCATTCCATAGAGATCTAAGATCTAAAGGCTCTTTATCATCTATACTAGATAATATAGAGGATATAGGTCCAACAAGAAGAAATAAATTAATAAAGAAATATAAAACTATTAATAACATTAAAGAGGCCCCTCTAGAAGAGCTAGAAACTCTTATTGGTAAAAAGGGTGCTAAAAATATAAAAGATGCACTAAAAGAAAACTAGTATTAGTTTTCTTTTTTTGTTATAATTTATATAGGTGATAATAATGCATAAGATAAATGTAATGAATGATGATTTAGTTAATAAAATTGCCGCTGGAGAAGTAATTGAAAAATGTGCTTCTGTTGTAAAAGAATTAGTAGAAAATAGTATAGATGCTGGTTCTACTGATATTAAAATAGATTTATTGGAATCAGGTACTAAAGAAATAAAAGTAACCGATAATGGATCAGGTATGAGTGAGGAAGATGCTTATATTTGTTTTACTCCTCACGCTACTAGTAAGATATATGATGAAGATGATTTATATAATATAAATACTCTAGGATTTAGAGGTGAAGCTCTTCCATCAATAGCATCCGTATCAAAAGTAAATATAAAGACTTGTGATGGTAATGAAGGTATTCAATTTGATTTAATTAATAATGAAATTAAGAATAAAGAATCATATTTAAGAAAAGGAACTATTATAACAGTAGATGATCTATTTTATAATACTCCTGCAAGAAGAAAGTATTTATCATCGCTTCCTTCAGAACTTAGTTCTATAGTAGGCCTAATAAATAGATTATCATTATCACATCCAGGTATTAGATTTACTTTAACTAATGATAAGAAAGATATACTTAAAACAAGTGGATCTGGTAATTTACTTAAGACTATTAATGAAGTATATGGATCTACTATTGCTAAAAAGATGATTGAAATAAACTGTGAAAATGATGATTATGAAGTAACAGGTTATATATCTAAACCAGATGAAAATAGATCTAATAAGAATCATATGATTACTATGGTAAATGGTAGAGTAGTTAAGAATAATGATTTACTTAGATGTATAAATGATAGTTATCATAAATATAAACCTGATGGTAAATATCCAATAGTAATATTAAATATAAATGTAGATCCTACATTAATTGATGTTAATATTCATCCATCTAAACATGATATTAAGTTTAGTAAGATGGATGAATTAAAAAAATTAATATCTAGTAATATAGAAAAACTATTAGATAATAATTTCTTAGGAGTAGATATATCTACTAAAGAAGTTAAAATAACTAATATAGTTAGTGAAATAGAAACTAATAATAATGAAGTAAAAGAACTAGTAATGGATTTCTCAGAAATATCCATTAAGGAAGAAGAAACTCCATATGAATATCAAGATACTTCAGTAGAAGAAGTAAAACAAGAGGAAGAAGTAAAACCGTTTCCTAAGCTATTTGTTATTGGACAAGTACTTGGTACATATATAGTTTGTCATAATGAAAAAGGTATGTATTTAATAGATCAACATGCTGCTGAAGAAAGAGTTAATTATGAGAAATATAAGAAATATATGACTGACTTTAATGGAGATACTATAGATATGTTATTTCCAATAGTACTAGAATATCCTAAAGATGAATATATGACTATTAAAGAAAAAATAGATATAATAAGAAATATAGGTATTAACATAGAAGAATTTGGAGATAATACATATATTATTAAATCTCATCCAACTTGGTTTAAAGAAGGTATAGAAGAAGAATTCATTAGAGAAATAATAGATAAAATATTATTCGAAGGTAAAAACTTTGATCTTGAAAGATTTAATGATAGTATTAGTGCATCTTTAGCATGTCATGCATCTGTTAAAGCTAATACACCATTATCAATCGAAGAAATGGAAAATATAATAGAAAAATTATCTAAATGTAAGAATCCATATAATTGTGCTCATGGTAGACCATCAATTATACATTATTCTACATATGAATTAGAAAAGTTATTTAAAAGAGTTATGTAAAGGAGAAAATTATGAAAAAATTAGTAGTAGGTAACTGGAAACAAAATAATATTGATATTGATTATAAAGAATATATTAGTAAATTAGAAGGTATAACAGATAAGGAAGTAGTAATAGTTCCTCCTTATGTATATTTACCATTAATAGAAACAAATAACGTTAAATTAGGAGCTCAAGATGTATCTATATTTAATGGTGGATCTAATACTGGTGAAATATCATGCGATATGTTAAAAGAATTTGGTTGTGAATATGTAATCATAGGACATAACGAAAGAAGAACTAAATTAAATGAATCTAATGAGTATATTAATAAGAAAGTATTAAATGCATTAGATAATGGTTTAAAGGTAATATTATGTATTACATGCATAGAGGAACTAGTAGAAAGTATCAAGGGTGTTACTAACTTTGATAATTTATTAATTGCTTTTGAACCAAAAGAGTTTATTGGCAAATCAGAAACAATATCAAGAGAAGGTCTAATAAACTTTATTAGTAAAATTAATGAAGTAACTAATAAGAAATGCCCTGTTTTATATGGTGGTGGAATAAAAGCAGATAATATTAGTAATTTATCTAATATAGATGGACTTGATGGACTTCTTGTTGGTAAAGCATCTCTTGACATTGATGCATTTCTAAATATAATAACTACTTGGTGATTGGATGATTATTGTAATTGCAGGACCTACTGGAGTAGGTAAAACAAAATTAAGTATAGAATTAGCTAAAAAATATAATGCTGAAATAATAAATGCAGATTCTGTTCAAGTATATAAAGATATAAATATAGCATCTGCTAAAGTAACTGAAGAAGAAAAAGAAGGCGTTATTCATCATTTACTTGATATAGTTCCATATGATAAAACATATACTGTATATGATTATCAAAAAGATGGTAGAAAAATCCTTGACGAGTTACTTTCTCAAAATAAGAATGTAATAATTGTCGGTGGAACAGGTTTATATATAAAAGCACTTCTATATGATTATAGATTTATTACTGAAGATGATGAAGAAATAAATCTATCAGATGAAGAATTATTAGATAAAATATATGAAATTGATCCTGATTCTGATGTAGATGTTAATAATAGTAGAAGATTAGTTAGAGAGTATGCTAATCTTAAAAGTGGAGTAGATAATAATCTAGGAGATAATCTATTATATAAAAACGTATATTTTATAGGGTTAACAACTGATAGAGATACTCTTTATGATAGAATTAATAAAAGAGTTGATATAATGGTCCAAAATGGTCTTATAGAGGAAGCTAAGAAGTTTTATAATCTAGATAGAAATACTAAATCTATGAAGACTGTTATCGGTTATAAAGAATTATTTGAATACTTTGATGGTAATATTACTTTAGAAGAAGCATTGGATTTAATTAAACAAAGAAGTAGAAAGTATGCTAAAAGACAATATACATTCTTTAATAATAAAATGAATATTAAATGGTTTGATGTAGATTTTAATAATTTTAATAATACTATTAATGAAGTAGAAAAATATATAAAAAACAATGATTAATAATCATTGTTTTTATTTTATAAAATCATATATTTTTTCATCAAAACTATGTTCATTATCTTCTTTTGATTCTAGTTTATCTGTTGTAATTAAGAAATAATCATGTATTGTTAATTGTGTACCATTTGTATATATTGGATCATCCCATGTTAAATCTATATGTAACCATTCATCATTAATTTTTACTATATTCCAAACATGTTCTTTATTAGTTACTTTAACGTTTTCTAAGTCTAATTTATCTAAGAAAAATGATAGTGCATCAGAATATCCATCACATATAGCATATCCTTCAAATAGGGCACCAATAGCAGTATTAGAATGATAATTAGATTCTCCTGTTTGTGCTCTTACTGAATCATATACATTATGATCTGCTATATAATCATGAAATACTTTTATTTTATCTTTTATATCAGGATAACTATTAATTTTAAGAGATACTATTAATCTATCTAATTCATTATCTATTTTAGTTAATTCTTCATCTGTATATTTCTTTTCTATATTTAATGTTATCTTTTTATCATTTGTATAAGAAGTCTTAATTGTTTTAAAAGAATTCTTTGGATTAACTAAACTATTATATGTAGTTAATACATCTTGATCTATTTTATCTAAGTCTGTTAAACAGGTACTATAATTATGACTACATTTAAAAGTATATATGTCATATCCGTTATTTAGTACAGTATAGAACATAGAATATAATTCTTCTTTATTATTAACATGATCTCTATCTATTATTGTTAAACTACCACTATAGTTTTCTTTAGTATTTTCTTTTACATAATATAGTTCATTATTTGCTATTTTATATTCAGTATTATCTATTAAACTATAAAGTGATTTATTGGTACCTATATAACTAAATGATATAAATATTAAAATGACTTCTAATGGAATTAATATTCTTTTCATATTTTACCTCTAGTTAAATTATAGCATAAAAAAAATATCTTTTTAAAAAGATATTATTTATTTAATTTTTTGTTTACACGTGATTTTTCTCTAGCAGCTTTATTTTTAGTTATAATATTTTTAGATACTGCTTTATCAATTCTCTTGTTTGCTTCATTAACGTTTTCAGTAGTTGGATTTTCAATAGCTTTCTTTATAGCAGTTTTCATTCTAGATTTAATTGGAACATTTTCTTCACTTTGTCTATCTGTAACTAAAATTCTTTTTTTAGCACTTTTAATATTTGCCATAATTTCACCTCCAATTGGTTGTTTGACTTTATTAATTTTAACAAATATTATTTAAAAATGCAATAAAAACCTTAAAAAATATAGTATAATATTTTTAGGTGAAAAAAATGAATCAAGAGAAAATTAGAAACTTTGCTATTATTGCTCACATAGATCATGGCAAAAGTACATTAGCAGATAGAATTCTAGAACTTAGTGGTAATGTTTCTAAAAGAGAAATGACAGATCAAATCTTAGATAATATGGAACTTGAAAAAGAAAGAGGAATTACTATTAAGATGAATGCTGTTAGATTGAATTATAAGGGTTATGAATTTAATTTAATAGATACACCGGGACACGTAGACTTTTCTTATGAAGTTTCAAGATCTTTAGCTGCTTGTGAAGGAACTATTTTGCTTGTGGATGCAACTCAAGGTATAGAAGCTCAAACTTTAGCTAATTATTATCTTGCTTTAGAAAATGATTTAGAAATAATACCTGTCATTAATAAGATTGATTTACCAAATGCAGATCCTGAAAAGGTTACTTTAGAGTTAATTAATACATTTGGATTTAAAAAAGATGAAATAATACTTACATCTGGTAAAACAGGTGAGGGTGTAGATAAATTATTAGATGCTGTTATTGAAAAGATACCTGCTCCAAAAGGCAATAAAGATGGTAAATTGAAAGCATTAATATTTGATTCAGTATTTGACAGTTATAAAGGTGTTATAATACATATAAGAATAGTTGATGGTAAATTATCAAATAAAGATAAAATTAGATTTATGTCTAATAATTCTAGTTATGATATAACAGAACTTGGATATACTACTCCAAAAATAGTAAATGTAAATGAATTAAATGCTGGTGATGTTGGTTATTTATGTGCATCTATTAAAACAATATCTGATATTAAAATAGGTGATACTATTACTTTAGATAATAATCCTTGTGATGAACCATTAAAAGGTTATTCTGAAGTAAAACCAATGGTATATTCAGGTATATTTCCTGTAGAAACTAGAGAATATGATTTACTTAAAGATGCCCTAGAAAAATTAGCTATTAATGATGCATCTTTAACATTTACTCCAGAAACATCAAAAGCTTTAGGTTTTGGATTTAGATGTGGTTTTTTAGGTTTACTTCATATGGATATCATTAAAGAAAGACTTCAAAGAGAGTTTAATCTAAATATTATTTTAACTGCGCCATCAGTTATATATAATGTATATTTAACTAATGGAGATATGGTTTCTATATCTAATCCTAGTGATATGCCTCCAATGGAGAGATTATCTTATATTGAAGAACCATATATTAAAACTAATATATTTACTCCAACTGATTATATAGGCCCTATAATGGAACTATGTGAAAATAAAAGAGGTACATTTATAAATATGGAATATATTAATGAAACAAGAGTTAATATTCATTATGAATTACCACTTTCAGAAATAATGTATGATTTCTTTGATAAATTAAAGAGTGCTACTAAAGGATATGCATCTTTTGATTATGAATTAATTGGTTATAGAGTTAATAAACTTGTTAAAATGGATATTCTTTTAAATGGTGAAAAAGTAGATGCTTTATCTATGATAGTTCATAAAGATTTTGCTTATAATATAGGTAAAAATATGGTTAATAAACTAAGAGAAATTATACCAAGACAAATGTTTGAAGTTCCTATTCAAGCATTTATAAATAATAAAGCAATTGCAAGAGAAACTATTAAACCTCTTAGAAAGAATGTTCTTGCTAAATGTTATGGTGGAGATATAACTCGTAAGAGAAAACTTCTTGAAAAACAAAAAGAAGGTAAAAAGAAGATGAAGATGATTGGATCTGTTGAAGTTCCACCAGAAGCATTTTTAGAAATTCTTGATTTAAGGAAGTGATATAAATGGAAGCAAATGATATTAAAACAATTTTAGATGAAGCTAATAGTCGCTTTTTTAAGTTTCAAGATGATTTATCAAAAAGAGTAGATGATTTACAAAAAGAAAAAGAAGAAAAAATGCATCAAAAAATAGTTATTGATGAAGAAAATACTCCAAAAGAATATAGAGATAGATTAAATAAGTGTAGGGAACAATTAAGAAGTATTGCATCTGTTCAAAAATTTTGTGAATCTATGAAAAATGTTTGTGAAACAGAGTTAGAAATTACTAATGGAATATATAGTTTTAATCCTATGTTTGAAAATGTAGCTACTTTTATTTCTTATGTAGATTGTTTTGGTATTCCTGATATGAGAAAAGATACATATCAATTATTTCGTCAAGCTCAAAAAATATACAAAATTGAATATACAGTTAAGACATCAACTATCCAAGATTTAAATACAAAACTAAATAGAGTATATGGAATTCATACAATATATTGTTCAGATGATAGACAGAGTTATAAAACAGATACAAGTTTTGTAGTTAATAAAATTAGATCTGTTCTAGGAGACAAGGAAGCCTTTATAAATTTCTTTAATGAAACTATAAGTTTTATGAATAAAATGTATAAACTATCTGAAAAATCAAAAGATGAATATATTGAAATGTATAATAAATGTATAGAAGAAATTAAAAAATTAAAAATAGATGAAATAAAACAACCAATAAATGAAAAAATAGATTTATTAACTAAATTAAATAATCAATGTAAAGATGTAGTTGAATTTGGAACAATTTATAACTATGATCCTACTCAAGAAAATTTAAATAAACTTGCTTCTGCATTAAAAACACTAGAATTAATAAGTAATAGAGAATATAGAATTTTAACTCATGAAAAAGTAGATGATGTAGAAGAAGAAACTGAAGAGGAAACTATTCAAACACCTGAAGTAATAACTAAAACTCCAAATAAACTTGAATTAGATTATTTTGGTGATAAGAATTCTAATTGTGTAATCTGTTTTCTTGGAGAAAATGGTAATGATATTTTATATGATCTAAATAATTCATTAGAAAAACCTGCTAGAATACAAGCATTATCTGAATTATCTAGAATATTTAAGGGATATATTGAAGAAAAAGATTTTTATGTTGAATTTGGTAAAGGCCCTTCTAAATCTGAAGAAAATGATAAGGTCAATGCATTATTAGAATCTCCTTATAATTTTAATTATAGAAGAATAGGAACTAGCCATGATCCATTTAGAATACATGCTATTCATAGATATTCTAAATTATTAAATGAACTTGGATTTGGAACTGGTAATATTATGTTTTTTGGAGCAATAGGCCCTGTTTTTGATGATACTAAAGGTCCTACTTACCAAAAGGTAGGAAAAAGAACTATTGATGCTATTGGTTATAATAATCAAGAATCAAAATTAAATAGTAGTTTTGATACAATAGAACATATTACAAGAAGATATATTCCTGCATTTTTACTTAGTGATGATGACAAAAAAAGAGTAAAAGAAGGTAAATTTTCTTCAAAAGATAAAGCTACTGGGAAAAATAGAAGTATAGGAGATAAAGAATATTTCTTATTTGATTCTCTTGATGATAATTCAAAGAATAATGTAATAACATATTTAAAACGATATTTTACTATTCAATCTCAATATATGTTTAATATAATGAAAGAATATGATGATATAAAAGATAAATCTTTTAATTAATGGAGTTATTATGATTAAATCATGTTATATACATATACCTTTTTGTAAGAAAATATGCTCTTATTGTGATTTTTGTAAAATATTTTATAATGAAATATATATTAATAAATATTTAGATGCATTAGAAAATGAAATTAATAAATATTACAATAATGATTTATTAGAAACTATTTATATAGGAGGAGGTACACCTTCTTCTTTAAGTTTAGAAGAATTAAATAGATTATTTAATATAATTGATAAATTAAATAAATCAAAAGATTTAGAATTTACTATAGAATGTAATATAGAAGATATTACTGAAGATAAATTAAAACTATTTAAAGATAGAGGCATTAATAGACTTAGTATAGGCGTTGAATCTTTTAATGAAAATAATTTAAAATTTATGAATAGACCCAGTATTGATTTAGATAAACTTAAATATGCTAAGAAATATTTTGATAATATAAATATAGATCTTATTTATGCTTTACCTAATGAAACTTTAGAAATTTTAAATGAAGATTTAAATAAAGTATTAGATTTAGATGTTAAACATATATCTATTTATTCATTAATAATAGAACCTAATACTAAGATAATGGATTTAGAACCTATAGATGATGAATTAGATTATGAAATGTATAAACTAATATGTGATAGATTATCTAATTATAATCATTATGAAATTAGTAACTTTGCTATTCCTGGATATGAATCAAAGCATAATTTGACATATTGGAATAATGAAGAATACTATGGTTTTGGTATGGGAGCATCTGGTTATGTAAATGATGTTAGATATACAAATACTAAAAGCATTAATAACTATATTAAAAATGAATTTAATAGAGTAGAGGAACATTTAACTACTTTAGATAAAGAAAAATATGAGTTAATAATGGGCTTTAGAAAATTATCTGGAATTAATATTGATAAGTATAAAGAAAAATATAATAGAGATTTATTGGATAATGAAACTATTAAAAGACTATTAAATGAAAATAAGCTACAAATTAAAGATAATAATATATTTATAAACAAAGAATATATTTATTTACAAAATGAAATATTATTACAATTGATATAATTTATAAAATATAGTATAATTATTAAAAGAATAGAGGGTGATATATTTGAATCCAGAAAATAATAGTGACAAGAATATGTCACTACCTTTTGAAAAGATAAATACTGAGGGAGAAGACATTGAGATTCTAAAAGATCCAAGAAGGAATCCTATAGAAGTCTTAAGTGATACAGAAAAGTCTTTAAATAATAAAGTAGATCAAATTAAAACTAATATACAAAATAATGATATATATGAAACTAGTGTAGATATTCCTATTATTAAACAAAAAGAACCTAAAAAGAAAATGGAAACTGTACTTAAAGTTCAAATTATATTAGTTATATTATGGGTAGTTTTAACTGTAAGTATATACTTCTTTGGTTATAAATTATTTGAGCCAATAATTCCAATTAGTTATTAAAAATACGTAAATTAGCACTTGACTATTGACAGTGCTAATTTTTTGTTTTATAATTGTATCTAGTGTTAGAGGTGATGTTAGTGTTAGATACTAGAAAAGAAAACATCTTAAAACTAATAGTTGAAGAATATATTAAGAATATTAGACCAGTTGGTTCTAAGAGTATCTGTGATACATTAAATGTTTCATCAGCTACTGTTAGAAACGAAATGATGGCACTAGAAAATGAAGGGTACTTAGAAAAGACTCATACATCTTCTGGTAGAGTTCCATCTGAAAAAGGTTATAGATATTATGTAGATAATATTATGAAACCTAAAGATATTACTGGTGAAGATATGTTAAAACTTCAAACTATATTTAGTAATAATCAATTAGCACTGTCAAATACAATTGAAAAGAGTTTAAGTATTATTTCTGAAATGACTAATTATACTGCTGTTGTTTTAGAAAGCAAAGGTATTAATGATGAATTAAAAGAAGTATCTATTTTACCTATATCAGAAGATAAAATAGTAGCACTTGTTATTACTTCATCTGGTCATGTTGAAAATAAGACTATTGATATTAAAAATACTAATTTAGAAGATGTTAAGAAGATAGTTGAACTAATTAATAAATTAATAGTAGGAACTCCAATAAATGAAGTTTCAAGCAAATTAGAGTTCGAAATTAAGCCAATTATTGGTGAATATATAATGAACTATGAAATGGTTTATTCGGCTTTCTATAATGCTTTTAATGACTTTAGAGATAATAATCAGGAAGAAGTTATTATTAAAGGTAGAGATAAGATATTACAATTACCTGAATTTAATAATGTAAATGATTTAAAGAAAGTTATAACTGCTTTAGATGAAGATAAAATAAAACATCTAAAAGAAGAATCTGAAGATATAAATATTTATATTGGAAAAGAAAATGAACTTGATGAAAATCTATCTGTTATTAAAACTAAAATTGGAGATAGTACACTCGCTATAGTAGGACCTAAAAGAATGGATTATGACTTTGTTGTAGGTCTTATGGAATATATTAAGAATAATATTGAGAGGTAATTATGCAAGAAGAAGTTAAAGAAACAAAGAAAGAAAAGAAAAATAAAGAAAAAGAGTTAATTGAAGCATTAAATCTTAAAGTAAAAGAACTTGAAGATAAAAATCTTAGAATAAGTGCTGAAATGATAAATTCACTTAGAAGAAAAGATGAAGATAATGCTAGAGTTATGAAGTATGCTAATGAATCTTTAATTGATGATTTATTAAATGTAGTTGATAACTTTGATAGAGCTTTAAATCAAGCATCTACTAGTGAAGATGTAATTAATTATCAAAAAGGAATGCAAATGATTCGAGATAATTTAATTAGTATTTTAAATAAATATGAAGTTAAAGAAATTGAAGCATTAGATAAACCATTTGATCCTACTTACCATCAAGCAGTAATGACTGAAAAAGTTGAAGGTAAAGAATCAAATATAGTTGTTGAAGTACTTCGTAAAGGTTATATGTATAAAGATAAAGTAATTAGACCTGTAATGGTTAAAGTTAGTGAATAAGAAAAGGAGAAATGAAATATGAGTAAAATTATTGGTATCGACTTAGGTACAACAAATAGCTGCGTTGCAGTATTAGAAGGAAAAGAAGCAAAAGTTATTGCTAATCCAGAAGGTGGAAGAACAACTCCATCTGTAGTAGCATTCAAAAATGGAGAAATAATTGTTGGTGATGCTGCTAAAAGACAAATGGTTACAAATCCAGACACTATTTATTCTATTAAGAGATTAATGGGATCTAGTGAGAAAGTTAAAGCAAATGGTAAATCTTATACTCCAGAAGAAATATCTGCTATGATTTTAGGATATATTAAAGATTATGCAGAAAGTTATTTAGGAGAAAAAGTTACTAAGGCTGTTATTACAGTTCCTGCATACTTTAATGATGCGCAAAGACAAGCTACTAAGAATGCTGGTAAAATAGCAGGATTAGAAGTAGAAAGAATTATTAATGAACCAACTGCTGCATCACTTGCTTATGGTATTGATAAACAAGATAATGCACATACAGTTTTAGTATATGACCTTGGTGGTGGTACATTCGATGTATCTATTCTAGAACTTGGTGATGGTGTATATGAAGTTAAATCTACAGCAGGTAATAATAAACTTGGTGGAGATGATTTTGATAATAGAATTTCTGATTATTTAGTATCTGAATTCAAAAAAGAAAATGGTGTAGATTTATCTAAAGATAAAATGGCTATGCAAAGAATTAAAGATGCTTCAGAAAAAGCTAAAAAAGATTTAAGTGGTGTAACTTCTACTCAAATTAGTTTACCATTTATATCTCAAGGTTCAGAAGGACCTCTTCATTTAGAAATGACATTAACTAGAGCTAAATTTGAAGATTTAATTAGAGATTTAGTTGAATCTACATTAGATCCAGTTAGAAAAGCATTAAAAGATGCTGATATGACTAAAAATGATATTGATAAAGTAATCTTTGTTGGTGGTTCTACAAGAATCCCTATGGTTGCTGATTTAATTAAAAATGAACTTGGTAAAGAACCAAGTAAAGAAGTTAACCCTGATGAAGTAGTTGCTATGGGAGCTGCTATTCAAGGCGGAGTATTAACTGGTGAAGTTAATGATATCGTATTACTTGACGTAACACCACTTTCTTTAGGTATTGAAACTATGGGCGGTGTTATGACTGTATTAATTCCAAGAAATACAACTATTCCAACTTCTAAATCACAAATATTTAGTACTGCTGCTGATAATCAACCAGCTGTTGATATTCATGTACTTCAAGGTGAAAGACAAATGGCTGCAGATAATAAAACACTTGGTAATTTCCAATTAGGAAATATTGCACCAGCTCCAAGAGGAGTTCCTCAAATTGAAGTTACATTCGATATAGATGCTAATGGTATTGTTAATGTTAAAGCTAAAGATATGGCTACTAATAAGGAACAATCTATTACTATTACAGCTAACTCATCACTTTCTGATGAAGAAATTGATAAGATGGTAAAAGAAGCAGAAGCTAATAAAGAAGAAGACAAGAGAAGAAAAGAATTAGCTGATACTAAGAATGAAATTGAACAATTAATTTATGCTACTGAAAAGGCTATTAAAGATCTTGGAGATAAAGTAGATTCTAAAGATAAAGATGCAGCTGAAGAAGCTATTAAAGAAGCTAAGGATGCATTAGAAACTGAAGATATAGATAAATTAAAGAAAGCTAAAGAAAACCTAAATGATAAAGCTATGGAATTAGGTAAGAAAGTATATGAAGAAGCAGCTAAAGCTAACCAAGCTAATGCTGGTTCTGAAGAAACTAAAGAAGAAGCTAAAGATAACGTTCAAGAAGCTGAATACGAAGAAAAATAAAAGAAAGTTCTAGTAAGCTAGAACTTCCTTTTCTATGTTAAGGAGTTATTATGAATAAATATAAATCTAGAAGTGATGTTCCTGAAAAATATAAATGGGATCTTAGTGATTTTTTTAAGAATAATGAAGAATTTGATAAAGAATTAGAATCTGTTACTAAAGATTTAGAAGTTTTAAAAGAATATCCTGGATGTACAAAAGATAGTAATATATTATTTGAATTTTTAAATAAATTAATAGAACTTGATAATAGAATTGCAAATTTATATGTTTATTCTCATTTAAAGAATGATGAAGTACTTGGTGTAGAAGAAAATCTTAGTAGATTTAATAAAGCTTATAATCTATTTGGGATTTTTTCTAACTATACTAGTTTCTTTTCACCAGAATTAACATCTTTATCTAAAGAAGATTATGATAAATTATTTGAAAATAAAAAACTAGATACATATAAATTTATGCTAGATGAAATTTATAAAGATAAAGAACATATATTACCTGAAAATGAAGATAAGATTGTTAATGATTTATTGACATCTTCAGGTCAATATGAAGATATACTATCAAATTTAATAAATAGTGAACATGATTATGGAACTGTTATGATTGATGGGGAAGAGACTATTATTACGTCTACAAACTATAGATTCTTACTTAAAAATAAAGATTCTAAAGTTAGAAAAGAAGTGTTTAATAAGTTTAGAGGACTTCGTAATCAATATGCAGGAACAGCAGCTTCACTTTTAGATTCATATGTTAAAACAAATAATACTATAGCTAAAATACATAGATTTAATAATGCATGGGATAGTAAATTATTTGGTAATCATATGCCAAATGAAGCTTATGATGCATTAATTAATACAGTTGAAAGTAATACTGAATCTGTTAGAAGATATATAGATTTATATAAATTAACTACTGGTTTAAAAGAAGTAAATGAATATGATTTAAATCTTGATTTAGCTGATTCTGATAAAAAATATACAATTGAAGAAACTCAAGATTTAATTAGAGAAGCTCTTAGACCTTTAGGAGACAACTATATAGAAAAATATAATAGAATAATTGATAATCATTATATAGATTATTGTGAATATAAAGGAAAACAATCTGGTGGTTATTCTAGCAGTAGTGCTGATCATGAATCTAGAATATTACTTAGTTTTAATGAAGATTTACAATCTGTTAGTACAATTGCACATGAATGTGGTCATAATGTACATGATCAATTTATAATGGCTAATAATCCTTCGCATTATGTATATGTTTCTACATTAGTAAGTGAAGTAGCATCATTAACTAATGAATGTTTATTATCAAACTATTTAGCTATTAATGGTACTACTAAAGAAGAAAAATTAGCAGGTATTGGTAATATGATTGATGTAATATTAGGCAATTTATTTGGTACTGTTAGAGAAGGTAAAAATGAAATAGATTTTAATAAATACTCTAATGAAGGCAATACTTTGACTAAAGAATATTTAAATAAATTATGTTATGATTCATTAATAAAGTATTATGGAGATAAAGTTAAATTTAATGAGAATTATTGCTGTGAATGGGTAGGTAGATCACATTATTTCTGTGATTACTATTTATTTGATTATGCTTTTTGTGTATCAGTAGCATCTGCTAATGCTATGAGAATATTATTGGGTGATAAAGATGCTCTTGATAGATATATTAAGTTCTTATCACTTGGATCAGATATTTATCCAATTGATGCATTTAAAGTATTAGGATTCGATTTAACAAATTCAAAAGTATATGAAGAAGCTATTAAATATTTTAATAGTTTAATTGATGAATTTAATAAAATAAGTAAGGAGTAGGTATAAATGGCAAAAAGAGATTATTATGATGTCCTTGGTGTTGATAGATCAGCTTCTGAAGCAGAAATTAAATCTGCTTTTAGAAAGAAAGCTAAAGAATATCATCCAGACTTAAATAAAGCCCCAGATGCTGCAGAAAAGTTTAAAGAAGTTCAAGAAGCATATGATGTTCTTTCTAATGAAAGTAAAAGAAAAACATATGACCAATTTGGACATGCAGCATTTGATCAGGCATCAGGTTCTGGATTTGGAGGTAATTATCAAGGAGGATTTAATTCATCATCATTTGATTTTGGTGATATAGATCTTGGTGATATATTTTCTAATATGTTTGGTCAAGGCTTTGGTTTTAGTGGTAGAAAATCTAATAGACCATCAAAGGGTAAAGATATATTATATAGAGTAAATATTGATTTAGAAGATGCTATATTTGGTGGGGAAAAAGATATCAAGATAGAAATGTATGATAAATGTCCTGACTGTGATGGTAAAGGTGGAGATAATCCTAAAACATGTCCTGAATGTCATGGTTCTGGAAGAGTAACAAGAAATCAAAATACAATGTTTGGTACTATTCAAACTACTGTTACTTGTGAGGAATGTTCCGGTACAGGTAAATCATTTGAACATAAATGTTCTTCTTGTAAAGGTTCTGGTAATGTTTGGACAAAGAAAAATATATCTGTAAATATACCTAGAGGCGTCGATACAGGCACAAGAGTTAGAATTAAAGGAAAAGGTGAACCTGGAAGAAATGGTGGCGAAAATGGTGACATTTACGTTGAATTTAATGTAGTAGAACATGATATATATAAAAGAGATGGTAATGATTTATATATGGAAGTTCCTATTACTATTACAGATGCTGTTTTAGGATGTGAAAAGGATATTGAAATACCTGGTTCTATTATTTCATTAACTATTCCTGAAGGATCACAAAACTTAGATAAATTAAGAGTTAAAGGAAAAGGAGTTCCATATATGGATTCTAATAAAGTAGGAGATCTATATATAGTACTTAATGTAGTTGTACCTACAAAACTTAATAGAAAACAAAAAGAATTATTTAGAGAACTTGCAGAAACAGATCTTGATGGTGACGGTATTATTAAAAAATTCTTAAAAATGTTTAAATAAGAATAGTTTATTGACTATTCTTTTTTGTTATTTTATAATAACAACTTATATAGGAGATTATTATGGGTAAAAAGCAAAATAGAATTATAGAGGCATCATATATTGAAAAAATAAAATATAGAGAGTTTATTAAGAATAATGATGCTGATAATGCAATTATTGAACTTAAAAAATTATATAAAAGATATCCAAATGATAAATCTATTATTTTTGATTTAGCTTCTTTATATGTAGCACAAGATATTAATTTTTCTGAAGGTAGTTTATTATTTGAATTAATTAGAGATGAAAGAAATACTTTTGCTATAGATTATGAATATGGTAGATATTATTTAAATAAAGCTATGTTTGATGAAGCTGCAGTATATTTCAGAAGACTTTTAGATGGTTCTAGAACAATTAAATGTAAAGGATTAATAAATCTAGTTAAGATTTATTCTAGAATAGGTTATTATGGTTCTGCATTAGATTGTTATGAAGAATTAACTAGGATTAGTAAAGAATGTGATTTTGATGTTCAATATCATTCTAATGCATTATTTTATTTATTATATATGAATGGTAAACTAGGTTTAGAAAAACAAGAGGAATATAATGCATCTAATTATTATGCTAGACAAGTAATGAATTATAATGCAGAAGAAGTAATATCTCATATTAAAGAAGATAATAGTCCTAATCATGCAAATCAAATATTCTTGCAAGGTTATTCCGTTATTAATAGTGATATAGATATAGCTGAATTATATAAAACATGTGAAGATGCAATTCAATATATTGAACCTGTTGGTTATAGTATTACAGGAGATTATTATTTAGTTCCTCTAGGAACAATAGTAGGGAAATCTATTACAAAAGAATATGCTTCAAGTGTAGAAGTATTTACATTACCTAATACTAAATGCATTTTAACTATGCATCCTACAACAGATAAACATATAAATAAAAGATTTGAAGACTTTGATACAACTAAGACTAAAACACTTGCTCCATCAAATAAGAAACCTAAAAAAGATGATGAAGTACCATTTATAATTGAAGAATAAAAAAGATACTCAATAGAGTATCTTTTATTTTAATCATCTAATATTGTTCCTTCTTTTTCTACCCATTCTTTAAATGTATTTTTAAACTCAGGAAGAGCCTTTTCAACTACATCTGGATATATTAATCTAGTATTCTTAATTGCTTCGTATATATACTTAAAATTAACTTCTTTAGCATTATCAAATCTAGCAAATGTAAAACAAGAAGAGAATAGTGATAAAGCAATATCTGGATAGTTAGATCCAGTTTCTGCTCTTCTTTTATATTTAGATGTAATACTAACTAAGAATTTAGCAATATGTTCTAGTAAATAATCACTATATGGGAATATAACTCCTGTAGCTAATTCTATTTTCTTTTTAGTACCCATAACTATCTTTACAGTTGTTTCTTCATCTGGTTCAGGAATTTCTACTTTTTCAAAACGTCTAATAAATGCCTTATCTTTAAGTAAGAATTCTTCATATTCTTTAGTAGTAGTGGCTCCAATTATTTTTAAGTCACCTCTATCTAAACAAGGTTTTAACATATTTAAGAAGTCTACACCAGAACCATTCTTAGCAGCAGTAACTAAAGTATGAACTTCATCTATAAATAAAATAGTATTCTTTTTATCTACAACTTCATTTATTAATAATTGTAATTTAGATTCTACAATACCATCATGTTCATAATTACCTAGTAGAGAAGAAGTATTAATCTTATATATCTTATAATTTTGAAGTACATTTGGAACTTTATTTTGTTGAATCATTAAAGCAAGTCCTTCAACTAATGAAGTTTTACCAACACCAGCAGGACCAGTAAGTACTACAGATTTTTCTGGACTTAGTAATATAAGAATCATATCTTTTAATTGTTTTTCTCTTGATATAGCAGGATTAGTTACATATGTTTTAGCAGTTAATTCATCTGAGTAGTTTTCAAGTATACTCATAGCAACTTTCTTACCATTATCATTTTTTATTTCTACGCTTTGTTCATCAAAGATATTATCATCGTTTGATTCATAAAAATCATCTGAAATATATTCGTTATTCATTATTTATCACCTAAATTGATTATAACATAGTTAGATATTATAAGTAAATTAATAATTTTTTAAAAAAATGTAAAAAATAGTGTTAATTTTTGTTCGATTTATGATATTATAAGTTTAGTCAATATTAGTAGAGGGTGAAGTTATGAAAAATATTATTTATATGTATAATGGATTAGATAGAAACAACAAGTTACTAATAGTAATAATTCTCATAATTGTTGCCTTATTAGTTATTATAGGATTATATAATTTAATCTCATCTATTGTTACTAAAATTAAGTATAAAAAGAGAAATAAAAATATAGATGAACAAATTAATAATGAATATAAAAAACAAGAAGTAAAAGTTGAACCTGTAGAACCTGTTTATACAGAAACTAAAGAAGAAGTAATTGAAAAGTATGAGAAAACTGTTAGTGAAGAGATGGAAGAAATTGAAACTCTTGATGAAACTTGTACTGATTTAGATGAAATCTTAGTAGAAATGATGAATATTGGTGCACAGGAAGAATTTGATTTAACTGATTTTGAAAGAGAACAAGAAGAAAATGCTATTATTAGTTATGGGGAACTATGTAAAAAAGCTGGTGTAGAACAAATAGTTTATCCAAAAAAAGAAATTAATAAAGAAGTAGAAGAAAAAATAGATAAAGAAGTACACACTTCATTTAAACCATCTACTGTTATATCACCAATATATGGTGTTCAAAAAGAAGAATCTGAAAAAGAAGAGGAAGAAAACGACTTTTTAGGAAGATTAAAAGAATTTAGAAGTGGTCTATAAGATCACTTTTTTAGGAGGATCCTATGAAAAAGAAAATATTTATGGGTGTTATTATTGGTTTATTTTCATTATTTATAACTGCCTATGCATATGTATCTATTGAAAACTTTTTTATAAAATCATTAGATATAATAGATGAAAACTTAGATGAAAAAGCAATAATAATATTTGAAGAAACAATTGAAGATGATTCTATATATGGTAAATACTTATTAAATGATGGAACTATTTATTCATATAATTATAAATATAAAGAAGTAGATTCTTTTGAAGATAAACTTACTTTAATTGAAGACAGTAAAGGAAATAAAATAGAAAAGATAAAAAAGAAAGATAAAGGATATCTTAATATGTTTAATCCTAAATTAAAGAATAAATACTTTAAAAGGACTGTTAGTAAATCTGATAGACCATCTAAATATATTTATTATGTAGATTATAATAAAAGTAGATTTATTACAATTATTTCATCTGGTACAGAAGTATATAAGAATAAGAGTTTTACTTCTGCTAGAGTTATTTCAATACTTAAAAAGTATTCTATTAGAGTTGACTAATTAAGTTAAATCTAATAGAATATTTTTTCATGAAAAGAGGGTTATTATGAAAGTAGCTTTTTGTACTTTAGGTTGTAAAGTTAATTCTTATGAATCTGAAGTAAATATGGAAATCTTTAAAAATAATGGTTATGAAATAGTACCTTTTACAGATAAAGCAGATGTATATGTTATTAATACATGTTCTGTTACTAATACAGCGGATCAAAAAAGTAGAAAAATGATTAGAGAAGCTGTTAAAAGAGGAGAAGGAGCTATAGTTATAGTTATGGGATGTTATTCTCAAATTAAATATCTAGAAGCATCTTCTATACCTGGAGTATCCATAGTTATTGGTAATTCTAATAAAACTAAATTACTTGATTTAATTGATGAATATAAAAAGACTAAAAAACAAATAGTTAAAGTATTTGATTTAAAAGATATTAGTTTTGAAAATATGGAACTAGATTCTTTTGAAACTCATACTAGGGGCTTTGTTAAAATACAAGATGGATGTAATAACTATTGCACATATTGCATTATTCCATATACTAGAGGTAATGTTAGATCTAAACCTAAAAAGGAAGTTATTAATGAAATTAGTAACTTAGCAAATAATGGCTATAAAGAAATAGTTTTAACTGGTATTCATACAGGTCATTATGGTAAAGATTTAAAAGAATATGATTTCTCTGATTTACTTTCTGAAATAGAAAAAATAGACGGTATAGAAAGAATTAGAATATCATCTATAGAAATAGTAGAACTAGATAAAAAGTTCCTAGAAACACTTAAAAATAGTAAGAAAATAGTTAATCATATACATATTCCTCTTCAAAGCGGATCAAATACTATATTAAAAAAGATGAATAGAAGATATCTAATGGATGACTTTATTAATAAAATAAATGAAATAAGAACTATTAGACCAAATATTGCTATTACTACTGATGTAATAGTAGGTTTTCCAGGAGAAACAGATGAACTATTTAATGAAACAGTAGAATCTATTAAAAAGATAGGATTTACTGAATTACATGTATTTCCATATTCTAAAAGAGAAGGTACTCCTGCAGCAATTATGCCTAATCAAGTAGATGGTAATATATCTAAAGAAAGAGTTAAAACTCTAATAAATTTATCTAATGAACTAAAGAATAATTATTACTCTAATCTAGTTGGTACTTCTGAATATTTACTTACAGAAACTTATATAGATGGATATTTATATGGTCATCTAACTAATTATGGTTTTTGTAAGATAAAATCTAATGAAAGAGATATAAATCAAATATTTAAAGTTAAACTGATTAGCTATGAAGATGACTGCTTTTTAGGAGAAGTAATAAAATAAATAAAAAATGTTGATAAATAAGAATTATAGTGATATAATCAGTTTAGTTCTTGAATGAAGGGAGGGACAAAATTGACAAAAGTAGTAGTAAAAAATGGTAACGTTGATGGTGCATTAAAGAAATTTAAACAAAAAGTTGCTAAAAGTGGACTTCCTTCAGAATTTAAAAAGAGAGAACATTATTCTAAACCAGGTATTCAAAGAAGAGAAGCTAAAAAAGCTGGTATTAAGAATAGTAGAAAAAGACAAGCAAGAGAAAGAGATTAATTCTCTTTTTTTAATGCTTAAATTGTGATAGAATAAAAGAAGAAGAAAAGGGAAATAATATGATACAAGATACATTACAAAGAGTTTTTACTGAAAATTATCCAATGCTTATAATATTTACAGTAGTAATAGTAGCTATTAGAATAGCTTATTTAATTATAAATAAAAAAGAATTTGTTTTTTATAGAGAATTATTTTTATTAGCATTTGTAGTATATTCAATTAGTTTATTTTATGTAGTTACTTTTGAAGATAATAACTATGGTACTAATAATTTTATACCATTTAGAGAAATAACTAGATATGAGTTTTTATCTTCATATTTTATTAAAAATGTTCTTGGTAATGTAATATTATTTTTACCATTTGGATATTTTGTATCAACATTAATTAAAACTAGAAAACCATATGCTATACTGCTTATATCTATAATAACTTCTTTAACTATTGAAATAACTCAATATTTAATAGGAAGAACATTTGATATAGATGATATTATTTTAAATGTTATAGGATGCGTACTTGGATATTTATTCTATTTAGTAATATATGTTTTAGAAAAGAATATAAAAATATTTCAAAAGAATTATATTAAAAATATATTAGTTATTATAATGATTATTTTACTTGGTATATTATATTGGAAAACTAGTTTATGGGGGATTTTAAGATGATTACAATCACTAATTTAACTAATGAAACTATTGATGAATTAAAAGTATTAGAAAAATTATCTAAATATTTACCAAAATATTTAAAAGAGAAAAATGTTTCTTATGATGTAATAATAGTAGATGAAGATAAAATAAAAGAATTAAATAAAAACTATAGAGGAAAAGATTCTGTTACTGATGTAATATCATTTGCTTTAGAAGATAATGAAACTATTGAAATGCCTGAAAGATGTTTAGGAGAAATCTATATATGTTTAAATAGAGCCAAAGAGCAAGCAAATGAATATGGTCATAGTTTAAAAAGAGAATTATGTTTTCTTTTAACTCATGGTTTTCTTCATTTAAATGGTTATGATCATATGACTAAAGAAGATGAAGAAGTAATGTTTAGTTTACAAGATGAAATACTTAATAGTTTTGGAGTAACAAGGAAGGATTAATATGAAAGTAGGATATGTTTCAATAGTAGGTAGACCTAATGTAGGTAAATCTACTTTAACTAATGCTTTAATTGGTTTAAAAGTAGCTATTACATCAGATAAACCTCAAACTACTAGAAATAATATAAGAGGTATTTATAATGATTCTGATAGTCAAATAGTATTCTTAGATACTCCAGGTATTCATAAACCTAAAAGTAAACTTGGAAAATATTTAAATAAATCTAGTTATTCTTCTCTTGATGAAGCAGATCTTGTTTTATTTATGGTAAATGCTAAAGAAAAACTTGGTACTGGTGATGAATTTGTACTTGAAAAAGTAAAAGAATCTGGTAAGAAAGTATTCTTAATTATTAATAAAGTGGATTTAATTAAAAAAGAAGATTTAATAGGTATTATTAATGAATATAATGAATTATATAAGTTTGATGAAATCATTCCTATATCAGCATTAAAAGAAAAAAATATTGAAGAATTAATTAAAACTATTAAAGAATATTTACCTGAAGGTGAAAGAATATATGATGAAGATGAATATGTAGATAAACCAGTTAAATTCTTAGTTCAAGAATTAATAAGAGAAAAAGTACTTAGAAAAACAAATGAAGAAGTACCTCATGCTGTAACTGTAGTTGTAGAAAACTATGAAGAAAATAAAACTTCAGTTCATATTAATGCTCTAGTTATAGTAGAAAGAGAATCTCTAAAGAAGATACTTGTAGGTCATTCTGGATCTATGATTAAAGATATTGGAATAGATGCTAGAAAAGATATAGAAGAGTTAGTTAATAAAAGAGTATACCTAGATCTTTTAGTTAAAACAGTTAATAACTGGAGAGATAGAGATAAATATTTAACTGAATTTGGTTTAACAGAAGAAGAATAATATGGAAATAACTAAAGTAAGAGGAATAGTTGCAGGAGAAAAACCATATAATGAAACAAGTAAACTTGTTTATGTTATTACTAAAGAATATGGTTATATATCTTTAATTGCTAAAGGAGCAAAATCTCTAAAAAGTAAACTTAGATCTATAACTACTAAACTTAGTTACTGTGACTTTCAAATTAATTATAAAGAAGGAAAATTAAGTACTTTAATAGATGGAGATATAGTTAATAATTATAATAATATTAAATCTGATTTAGTTAGAATTAGTTATGCTTCATATTTAGTAGAATTAACTACTCAAGTTATGAAAGAAAACTATAATGAAAAGATATTTGATTTATTAGCTAGTATTCTAGATAAAATGGAATCTGGTTTAGAACCTAAATGTTTAACTAATATACTAGAACTTAAATATTTATCTTATTTAGGTATTAGTCCCGAATTAAATGAATGCTCTATATGTGGTAATAAAAAAGTAATTACATTATCTACTGAAAAAGGTGGATTTATTTGTTCTAATCATCATACTAATGAAAAGATAGTAGATCCTAAAACATTAAAAATGATTAGGCTTTTATATTACATAGATATAGATAAAATAACTAAAATAGATGTGTCTGATAAAGTACAAAGAGAAATTGATGAATTTATAATAGAATACTATGATAGATATTCTGGTATGTATTTAAATACTAAAAAGTTTTTAAATAAGATTAAAAATGTATACATTTAAATTATTTGTGATATAATTTAATTGTATAAGAAAAGCGATGACTAGGGTTGGAATCCTAAGAGCTATATAATATAAAGATGATTCTAATAGAATAAGTAAGGTGGAACCGCGGTAATAATCGTCCTTACATTTAGTAGAATTATCTTTTTTTCTTAATAAGGAGGAATTTATGGAAGAAGTAAAAATGGAAAAGATTGTTAATTACTGCAAACAATATGGTTTTGTATTCCCAGGAAGTGATATTTATGATGGATTTGCTAATACTTGGGATTTTGGACCACTTGGAGTAGAACTTAAAAACAATGTTAAAAAATGTTGGTGGAAGAGATTTGTTCAAGAAGATAAAGATACTTATGGAGTAGATGCTGGTATTTTAATGAATCCAAGAGTTTGGGAAGCATCAGGACATGTTGCATCTTTCTCAGATCCTAAAATGGATTGTAAAAAATGTAAACAAAGATTTAGAGCAGATAATTTAATTGAAGAATTCTCTAAAGGAGAAGTAGCTGCTGAAGGTATGACTAATGAAGAGATGGAAAAATATATTGAAGACAATAATATTAAATGCCCTCATTGTGGATCTCATGATTGGTCTGAAATCAAACAATTTAAATTAATGTTTGAAACAAGTAGAGGTACAGTTGAAGGAAATAAAGATACTGTTTATTTAAGACCTGAAACATGTCAAGGAGAATATGTTAATTTCTTAAATGTGCAAAGAACTACTAGAGCTAAAGTGCCATTTGCTATAGCTCAAATAGGTAAGTCATTTAGAAATGAAATTACTCCAGGTAATTTCTTATTTAGAACTATAGAATTTGAACAAATGGAACTTCAAAAGTTCTGCAAAGATACTGATTCTATGGATATATATAATAACTATAAAGAAAGAGCATTAGAATTTGTTAAAGACATGGGATTAGATCCTGATAAATTAAGATTTCATGATCATGATAAGTTAGCTCACTATGCTAAAGCTGCATGTGATATTCAATATAAATTTCCAATAGGATGGGAAGAACTTAACGGTATACATCATAGAGGAACTTGGGATTTATCTAGACACACTGAATTTAGTGGTAAATCACTAGAATACTTAGATCCTGAAACTAATGAAAAATATATACCTACAGTTATTGAGTATTCTATTGGTGCAGATAGATTAACTCTTGCTTTATTATGTAATTCTTATGAAGAACAAACATTAGAAAATGGTGAAACTAGAGAAGTAATGCATTTATTACCAGCTTTAGCACCATATAAAGCATGCATTTTACCATTAATTAAGAAAAGTCATAGTGATAAAGCTCTAGAAGTATTTAATACATTATCTAAATACTTTATGGTTTCATATGATGAATCTGGTTCTATTGGTAAAAGATATAGAAGAAATGACGCCATTGGAACACCATTCTCTATTACAATAGATGATGAAACACTTAATAATAATACAGTAACTATTAGAGATAGAGATACTATGGAACAAATTACATTACCTCTAGACGAAGTAGTAGACTATATAAATAAAAAGATACAATTTTAGTATCTTTTTTCTTTACATTTAATATTTATTATATCTTTATTTTTATGTAAATATATGGTAATATGTATATAGTAATGGAGGATAAAATTATGGGATTATTCGATAAAATATTAAAAGATCCAGTTGATCAAAATGGAATGGATGAAGATCAATACTATACAATGAGTGCTGAAGAAGCATATAAAGATCAAAACTCTGAAGGTAATAAAATGATATTGCTAGAACCAAGAGCATATTCAGAGAGTCAACAAATAGCAGATCATTTAAAAAGAAGAAATACTATTGTTGTTAATTTAAAAAGAGTTACTTCTGAACAAGCTAAAAGAATTATAGATTTCTTATCTGGAACTCTATATGCTATTGGTGGTAATATGCAAAAACTTGGACCTGGTATATTCCTTTGTACTCCAAAGAATATAAATGTTCAAGGTAAAATGACTGAAGAAGAAGATAAAAAGGCAAAATCAAAAGACGAGGACGAAGAATAATATTGATTTTAATATAAATTAGTGTTATTATATGTTTTAATTCTTGGAAGTGGTATTATGAATAAGTTCAAAAAGAGCCTATTTGGATATAATACAAAAGAAGTAAATGCCTTTATAGATGATATTATTAAAAATGTAGAAAAAATAATTAAATCTAATAAAGAAAAAACTAATAAGATTCAGAAATTAGAAAATGAAATTACTTATTTGAAGAAATATCCAAATAATAATTTAGTTAAAAGTGAAGAAGAACTAAGTAAAACACTTAGTGATAGTATTCTTTTGACTAAAAATACTACTAAAACTATCCAAAAGGTAGAAGATGAAAGAATTAATATAATAAAAGAGAAGTTAGAAAAAACAATTGAAGAACAAAAGAGACTTCTTGAAGAATTAGATAAAAAATAAATGATGAAGACGAATATTTATAGATGTTTTTAGAGAGTTACTGTTTGGTGAAAAGTAATAGCTATATAAATATTAGATCACTTCTGATATCCTTATTTAAGTTAATAGAATGAGGCGTTAAACGCGTTAAGTAATTAAGAGCATAGATATCTATGAAGTAAGGTGGTACCGCTATTATTAGTCCTTACATCATAGATATTTTTTTATATTATGGAGGTAAAAATGGAATTTAAGAAACTAGACAAAAGAGAAAACTATTTAAAAGAACAAGAACAAGTAGAAAAATGGAAATCTGAAGATATCTTAAATAAAACAATTGAAAATAGAAAAGGATGCGATAATTGGGTTTTCTATGATGGACCTGCTACTGCTAATGGTAATCCTGGATTACATCACATGGTTGCTAAACTAATTAAAGACTCTTTCTGTAAATATCAAACTATGAAAGGTAAAAGAGTACTTAGAAAAGTTGGATGGGATACTCATGGACTACCTGTTGAAGTTAATGTAGAAAAACAATTAGGATTCACTGGTAAATCAGATATTGAAAAATATGGTATAGAAAAATTCAATAGAAAATGCAAAGAAAGTGTTTGGGAAAATGAAACTGCTTTTAGAAATCTTACTGAAAAGATGGGTCAATTTATTGATCTAGATAATAGATATATAACATATGATAATGATTATATAGAAACTGAATGGTGGATCTTAAAGAAATTCTTTGATGAAGGTTTATTCTATGAAGGAGTTAAAATTATGCCTTGGTGTCCTAGATGTGGTACAGGACTTGCTTCACATGAAGTTGCTCAAGGATATAAAGAAATAACTGCTAATACTGTTATTGTTCCATTTAAATCTAAAGATGATGATTCATATTTCTTGGTATGGACTACAACACCATGGACATTAATATCAAATGTAGCATTATGTGTTAATCCAAATGAAGAATATGTTAAAGTTGAATCTAAAGGATATAAATTTATACTTGCTAAAGCATTAGTTAATAGTGTTTTAGGAGATGAATATACTATTCTTGAAACATATAAAGGTAAAGATTTAGAATATAAAGAATATGAACAATTAATACCTAGTTTAGAAGTTAATGGTAAAGCATTTTTTGTTACATGTGATGATTATGTAACTATGTCTGATGGTACTGGTATAGTACATATAGCTCCTGCATTTGGTGAAGACGATGCTAAAGTTGGAAAGAAATATAAATTACCATATGTTAATCCAGTAGGTGAAGATGCCATTTACACTGATGGATTATGGAAAGGTATGAATATATTTGATGCAGATTTAGAAGTAGTTAAATATTTAGCAGCTAATGATAAATTATTTAAGAAACAAAAGATGGTTCATGAATATCCTCATTGTTGGAGATGTGATTCACCACTTGTTTATTATTCAAGACCATCATATTACTTAGAAGTTACTAAACTTCAAGATAAGATTATTAAAGCTAATAAAACAGTTAACTGGTATCCAGAATTTGTTGGTGATAAGAGATTTGGTAACTGGCTAGAAAATATGAATGACTGGGCAATATCTAGAAACAGATATTGGGGAACACCACTTCCTCTTTGGAAATGTGAATGTGGTCATATGGAAATGATTGGTTCTAGAGAAGAACTAAAAGAAAAAGCAATTGAAAAAGTAGATCCTAAAACAATTGATTTACATAGACCTTTTGTAGATGATATTCATATTAAATGTCCAGATTGTGGTAAAGAAATGCATAGAGCGCCAGAAGTTATCGATTGTTGGTTTGATTCAGGTGCTATGCCATTTAGTCAATATCATTATCCATTTGAAAATAAAGAATTATGGGAAGAACAATTTCCTGCAGACTTTATAGCAGAAGGTATAGATCAAACTAGAGGATGGTTCTATTCATTATTAGTTATATCAGTATTTGTAACTGGTAAATCTCCATATAAAAATGTATTAGTTAATGACTTATTATTAGATAAAAATGGTCAAAAAATGCATAAATCTAAAGGAAATGCAGTTGAACCATTTACTACTATGAAACAATATGGAGCAGACGAAGTAAGATGGTATTTACCATATACTTCTCCTACATGGACTCCTATTAAATTTGATGAAGAAGGTATTAAAGAAGTACATTCTAAGTTCTTTAATCCATTAAAGAATACTTATACTTTCTTTGAAACATATGCTAATATCGATAAAATTGATATAAATGATAGTAATATTCCATATGAAGATAGAGAAGAAATAGATAAATGGCTTCTATCTAAATATAATAAATTAGTTAAGAATGTAACTAATGCTTATGATGAATATGATTTAAATCAAGTAACTAAATATATTACAAACTTTGTATCAGAAGACTTATCTAACTGGTATATAAGAAGAAATAGAGATAGATTTTGGGGATCAGCTATAGATAATTCTAAAAAGTCTGTATATATAACTACATATGAAGTATTATCTGGTTTATGTAAATTAATTGCTCCAATAGCATCATTTACTGCAGAAGAATTATATAGTAACCTTGGTTATGAAAAATCAGTTCATTTAGAAGACTTCCCAGTAGTTAATGAAGACTATATTAATAACGAAATAGAAGAGAAAATGGACTTAGTAAGGGATTTAATTAGTCTTGGTAGAAATGCTCGTGAAGAAGCTAAAATTAAGGTTAGACAACCTATTAGTAAAATAGTTCTTGATGGTAACAAAGAAGAAATTCTTGGTGATTTAAAATCTCTAATAAAAGAAGAATTAAATGTTAAAGATATAGAATTTACTAAAGAATTAGATAAATATATGACATTTGAAATAAAACCTAACTTTAAAGTATGTGGTAAAGAATTTGGACCATCTATTAAAGAATTACAAGATAAATTATTAAATCTTGATGAATCTAATAAGAATAAAGTTATTAATAAAGAAAATATAACATTAAATATAGCAGGATCTGATAAAGAAATAACTCCTGAAATGGTAGATATTAGAATAAATGCTAAAGAAGGATTTGATGCAGCATTTATGAATAATAACTTTGTTATAATTGATACAGTATTAACTGATGAATTAATTAATGAAGGTATTGTTAGAGAATTAATCTCTAAAGTACAAAATCTTAGAAAAGAAAAAGATTTCAATGTAATAGATAGAATTAAACTAATCTATTCTGGAGATATAGCTTATATAATTGATAATTATAAAGAAATAATTATGAAAGAAACATTAGCTAATGAAATAGAAGTTAATGATAAGTTAACTAAAGAATATGATTTAAATGGTAAGATCGTTAAATTAGATGTTAAAAAGATTGATTTTTAATAAAAAATAGAATATAATCTTACTTGCTGGAGAAAAATTATGAATATAAGTTTAATAAAATTATTTTCAAATTCAGTAGATAAACTTGATATCAATGAAGAAATTAATATTCCAGAAGAATATTATACTTATGATATTGATAGTATTAGTCCTGTAAAAT
This sequence comes from Bacilli bacterium, assembly GCA_017553685.1. Taxonomy (GTDB): domain Bacteria; phylum Bacillota_I; class Bacilli_A; order RF39; family UBA660; genus RUG13038. Next base: position 84,172 of record JAFZKH010000007.1, read on the forward strand.
TAAATGGGTATTTATATTTAAATGAAATTGATGAATTATCTATAAATTTAAATGTTAAATGTAATTTAAAATTAAAATCATCAATTAATTTAGATATTATTGATTATCCAATAGATATTGATATTACAGAATTAGATTTTGATGATGAAAATAATAATAAAATAACTAATTCTATTGATTTATTACCAATAATATGGCAAAATATATTACTAGAGATCCCAATTAGGGTATCAAATTCATCAGATACAATTGATGAAAAATATATTGCTAAAAAAGAATTTGATGAAAGATTATCTAAACTAAAAGAATTTTTAGATGAATAAGGAAGGAGTGAAATTATGGCAGTTCCATTTAGAAAAGTATCTAAAACTAGCGGAAGAATGAGAAGAACTCATTATAAATTAGAAGCAACAAGTACAGTTAAATGTCCAAATTGTGGTGCAGCTATTAAAGCACATAGAGCATGTAAAGAATGCGGATATTATAACGGAAAAGAAGTTGTAAATAAGAGTGAAAAAGAAACAAAATAATTGTTTCTTTTTATTTTATTTATAGTATAATATACTTAATAGGAATGGTGATAATATGAAGAAAAAGATTGAAAAAGAGGATGAAATTAAATATTATGGCACTAAAGTATTAAAAATATTATTATTTTTATTATTTATCATAGCTATTTATGCCATTTTATTAATTAATAAACAATTAGGATTAACTAAGATAATATGGAGAATATTAACTGTTATATCGCCACTTTTCTTTGGTGTTTTAATAGCTTATATATTAAATCCTTTAATTACTAGAATGTCTAAAGGTAAACTTAATAGATTTATATCTACTAGTATAGTTTATCTAGTAATAATAGGTATTATTTATTTAATTGGAGCTTATTTAATACCATCTCTTGGTAAAGAAATAGCAGAATTATTTAAATATGTTCCAAATGTATTTAATACAGTAACTGAATCTATTACTAGTTTATTTAAAAAATTAAACTTTAGTGAATCATTTTCAAGTACATTAATTAAATCAATTAAGACATTTGGTACTAATTATGTAAATACTGTTACTACAACTATTCCTGATCATGCTATATCATTTACAACTAAATTAGTTTCTAGAATAGGAACAATATTAATTAGTTTAATTATTAGTTTCTATCTATTAATAGATTTTGATAGAGCAGCAGATTATATTTATATATTTGTTCCTAAAAAGTATAAAGAAGGAACACATAAATTATTAACTACTATATCTGAACAAGTATTCTCATTTGTAAAAGGTACTGGTTTAATTGCTATACTTGTATTTATAGTATCATGTATAGCATTTATGGTATCTGGTTTAAAAGGTGCTGTATTCTTTGCATTATGGAATGCAGTAACTAATATTATTCCATATATAGGACCATGGATTGGTGGTATTCCAATAGTAGTATTTGCATTTGCTACAGACTTTAGACTTGGTATTATAGTATTAATAATTGTTATAGTTATTCAAGTACTAGAAAGTTATATACTTCATCCAATAGTAATGAGTAAGACTATGAAACTTCATCCAGTAACAATAATAATTAGTTTATTGATATTTGGACACTTCTTTGGTATAATAGGAATGCTTTTAGCAACACCTATTGTAGCTATTTTAAAAACAATAGTAATTTACTTAAATGATAGGTATAAAATTACAGAAAGATTAACAAAATAATATAATAGAAAAGTAATTAATTATTAATTTAAAGAGAGTTAGTGGTTGGTGTAAACTAATAATTATAATTAATGAAAGCTACTATTATTAATGCATGAAAACATGCCGGGTATCCGTTATAATAATTAAGTAAAACAAAGGATGGTACCGCCTTAAGGCTCCTTACAAAAGGAATACCATCTTTTTTTGGAGGTAAAATATGATAATTGCAATTGATGGACCAGCAGGTTCTGGTAAAGGAACTGTAGCTAAAATATTAGCAAATAAACTTGGATATTTATATATAGATACAGGTTCTATGTATAGATCATTAACTTATTTAGTTCTAAGAGATAATATTGATACTAATAGTGAAATAGATATCTATAATGCATTTAAAAATAATGATATAGAAATTACTCCAGATAGTAAAAATCTATTAAATGGAGAAGATATTTCATCTAAGATAAGAACTGAAGAAATTAATATTAATGTAGCTAAAGTAGCAGGATATCCAACAGTAAGAGAACTTATGAGAGAAAAACAAAGAGATTTTGCAAGTAAATATAATATAGTAATGGAAGGAAGAGATATAACTACTGAAGTATTTCCTGATGCAGATTACAAGTTTTACCTAGATGCATCTATTGATGAAAGAGTTAGAAGAAGAGTTAAACAAAATGAAGAAAAAGGTCTTGAATCAAATTATGAAGAAATATACGAAAGTATAAAAAATAGAGATACTAGTGATATGACTAGAGAATATGGAGCTTTAAAAAGAACTACTGAACAAATATATATTGATTCAAGCAATATGACTATAGATGAAGTAGTCGAATATATGATGGAGGTAATAAAATGAATTTAAAAAAATTATATATAGATTTTTTTGTATCAAAAGGGCATAAACAAATACCAAGTGCTCCAATAGTACCTGAAAATGATCCATCAGTACTATTTAATACAGCAGGTATGCAACCATTAATACCTTATTTAATGGGCGAAAAGCATCCATATGGTACAAGACTATGTGATTATCAAAAATGCGTTAGAACTAACGATTTAGATAATATAGGAGATAGTTATCACCATACATTCTTTGAAATGCTTGGTAATTGGTCTTTAGGAGACTATTTTAAAGAAGAATCTATATCTTGGAGTTATGAATTTTTAACTACAGTTTTAAATATACCAAACGAAAGATTAGCAGTTACTGTATATGCTGGTTCTGATGGAATACCATTTGATAAAGAAGCACATGATTTATGGATTAAAATGGGTATACCAGAAGAAAGAATTGCTAAAACAGTAGAAGATAACTTCTGGATAGCAGGAGAAACAGGGCCATGTGGACCTGATACTGAAATATTCTACTTTAGATCAGAAGATCCAATTCCAGAAAAATTTGACCCAGAAGATGATAGATGGGTAGAAATTTGGAACAATGTATTTATGCAATATGAAAAGCATGAAGATGGTTTTTTTACTGAACTTCCTAAGAAAAATGTAGATACAGGAATGGGTGTTGAAAGAACTACTGCTATACTTGAAGAAAAATATGACAACTATACATCAAGTATATTCATGCCTTATATAAATGTTCTTGAAAAGATTTCTAATAAAAGTTATAATGATTATAGTAGAGAGATGCGTATTATAGCAGATCATATTAGATCTTCTGTATTTATAATTGCAGATCCTGCTAAAATAGTTCCATCTAATACAGATCAAGGATATATCTTAAGAAGATTAATAAGAAGAATTATTAGATATATTAGAAAATTAGATATAGATATTAATACTTCATGGGAAGATGAATTAATTGATCTAGTAATAGATAATTATAAAGAATATTATAGTGAACTAGATAATAGAGAATATATTAAAGAAGTATTTAAAAATGAAAAGATTAAGTTTAATAGAACTCTAGAAAAAGGTTTAAAAGAGTTTGAAAAGATTAGTAATACTGATATTGATGGAGAACATGCATTCCATTTATATGATACTTATGGATTCCCAATAGAATTAACTTTAGAGTTAGCTTCTGAAAAAGGAATAAAAGTAGATGAAAATGGATTTAATGAATACTTTAAAAAACATCAAGAATTATCTAGAACATCATCTCAAGGTAAATTTAAAGGCGGACTAGCATCTACTGGTGAAATAGAAACTAAATATCATACTGCAACACATTTACTTAATGCAGCATTAAAAATAACTGTTAATCCTGAATCTCATCAAAGAGGATCAAATATTACTTCTGAAAGAATGAGATTTGATTTTAACTGTGATCATAAATTAACTGATGAAGAAATTAAAAATACAGAAGATTTAGTTAACAAATGGATAGGGGAAGGATTAACTGTTACTAAAGAAGAAATGCCTAAAATGGAAGCAGTAGAAAAAGGTGCTGAATGTATGTTTATTGAAAAGTATCCTGATATCGTTACAGTATATAAAATAGGAGATGTTTCTATAGAAATATGTGGTGGTCCTCATGTTAGTAATACTAGTGAATTAGGACACTTTAAAATAGTTAAAGAAGAAGCTTCTTCTGCTGGTATAAGAAGAATTAAAGCTATATTAGAATAAAAGGAGAATATATGAAGAAAAGATATTTGTTACCAATAATAACAATTATAGTAGTGCTTGCATTAGTTGGAGGTTGTTACTATCTAACTATGCCTGTTCAAGGACAAAGTGAGAAAGTAGAATTTAAAATTAATGATGGAGATCATGCAAGAGCAGTCATTAAAAACCTTAAAAAAGCAAAACTAATTAAAAGCGAATATTTTGCTTTACTATACTATAAGATGAATAGTACTACTAAACATCCTATATCATTTAAAGCAGGAGATTATGATTTAAATAAAGCTGATAGTTTAAGAGATATATTTGATACATTAAATGATTCTACTGCTGCTATAGATAAAGATTCAAAGAAAGTTACATTTCCTGAAGGTGGAAGATTAACTGATTTTGCATCTAAAATAGCTAGTTCTTATGGTATTGAAGATGTTAATTCAGTAGTAGCTCAAATGGATGATCCTGAATTTGTACAAAAAATGATTGATAAATATGATATAGTTACTGCTTCAGTATTAAATGAAAATATTAAACATCCACTTGAAGGATATTTATACGGAGATACATATTATCTTAAGAAAGATGCAACAGTTCAAGAAATAACTGAAAAATTAGTTAGTACTATGAATGATAAAGTATTAAGTAGTTTTAATGAATATAAGTATAAAGGTGTTAATTATCACGATATATTAGCAGTTGCTTCAATTGTAGAACATGAAGGCCCTTCTAAGAATACTGATAATTATAAAGAAGAACTACAAGGTGTAGCTCAAGTATTCTTAAATAGAATAGCAATAGGTATGACACTTGGTTCTGATGTTACAACATATTATTCTGCTAATAAGAGAATTGGTTCTGATACTTTAACTTATTCAGATTTTAATATATGTGATGGTTATAATACTAGAGGTAATTGTGTACCTGGTATTCCAGTTGGTCCTATATCATCAGCTTCTAAAGATTCAATAGATGCTGTAGTTAAAGGAATAATGAAACCAATGGATAAATATAAAGATTATTATTATTTTGTTGCAGACAAAAATACTAATATACATTTTTCTAAAACAGATGCTGATCAACAAAAAGTAATTAAAGAATTAAGAAACAAAGGATTATGGCTTGAAGATTAAACCTACTAATGTAGGTTTTTTTATTGCTATTGTATAAATAATATAGTAATATTGTATTAGTGTTCAGGAGGTTAATATGTTAATAAATACTAAAGAGGATACAGGTTTAGTTTCAATTACTAGATTTAGAGATGATATTGATAGCGAGTTATCAAAATTAAATTCATTTAATGAAAGAGAAGATAGAAGAATTAAATTAGATAAAGATACTCTAGATAAATTATTATTTGATACATTTATTGATAAAGATGGAATAATGTTTAAAAGAGTAGCATTTTTTTCACATAATTTAGATAAATTAGATTTAAGTGAAGTATCTTTTGAAGATGTTTCATTTGACGGAGATAATTATGATTTTCCAAAAGAAAAAAATATTTTTTGGTTAGATTTTGAATTTACTAATGCAAATATAGATTTTAGTAAATCATATGAATATAAAAAAAATAAAAGATTATTAATTTCTAGATTTAATTTTATGGGAACAAATCTATCAAATAATAATTTAAATAAATTAACACAAAAGAATTGTGGCTTTATAAAACATTGTAATTTAAGTAATACTAATATAAGACTATCTTATAAAGGTAATGATGGTATGCAACTACCAGTATATTTAAAAATATATTATACAGATTTAAGATTTCTTGACTTATCTGATGTAAGAATAGATATAGTAAATAAAAGAACATTAGATACTGAAATATCATTTAAATCATGTAATTTAACTGATACTAAAGCCCGTTTAGAATATTATGGTAGAGAAGATGAAATCATAAAAGCTTTAGAATCTGGTGAAGTTAAAATTGTAATTAATGATTTATTTAAATCGCATTCAGATCTTGAAACAATGGCAAAGTATAGATATTTAAGTGAACATGTGCCTTCTTTAGAAGAACCAGAGGACTCATCTTACAAAATAAGTGATTTAAATAAAATAAAGACATATATAAGTAGCCAAATTAAAAAAATAAAAAGTGAGAGAACAGCTTATTAAAAATACCTACATAAAAATATGTAGGTTTTTTTATTATTTTATGTTATACTATATATTGTTAAAGAGGTGAAACTATGACAGATCAAACAAATATTTTTGATCCTAAGGACGTTAACAATAATCTTGTAAAGGAAACTTTAGAAGATGTAAAAGAAGCTCTAGAAGAAAGAGGATATAATTCAGTAAACCAATTAGTAGGTTACTTAATTAGTGGCGATCCTGGTTATATATCAAATTACAAAGAAAGTAGACAAAAAATAACTAGAATTGATAGAACTGATATAATTGAATGTTTACTTAGATATTATTTAAATAAATAATGAGATATTTGGGGTTAGATTTAGGTACTAAAACACTAGGTATTGCTAAAAGTGATTCTTTAGGTTTAATTGCTTCTTCATATAAACTAATTAAGTTTGAAAATGAAGACTATGAATCATTAATTAATCCTCTAAAAGAGATAATTGATGAATTAAAAGTAGATAAACTAGTATTAGGATTACCTAAAAATATGGATAATTCATTAGGATTTGCTTCAGAAAGAAGTTTAAATTTTAAAAAACTTATTGAAGATAATATAAATATAGAAGTAATTCTTCAAGATGAAAGATTATCTTCTGTAGAAGCAAATAATTTAATGATTATGGGTGATACATCTAGAAAGAATAGAAAGGAAAAAGTAGATGCTTTAGCAGCTACAATAATACTTCAAAGATATTTAGATCAAAGAAAGGATTAATATCATCATGAAAAAAGATATAATCACATTCATGAATAATAATGGGGAAATAACTAACGCAAGAATATTATATGCATATGAAAAATCGGGTGGTAAGCTAGGAATAGTTTATACTGATGATACTAAACTAGATAATGGTAGTATTAAAACATATGCTTCGGTATTTAATCCAAAAAGTAATAAATTAGAAAAAATAACTAAAAAAGAAGAATGGGAATTCATATCTAAATTATTAGAAAGTTTAGAAAAAAAGGGGAAATAATATATGTATAAAGATATTATTAAACAAATGGAAAAATATGCAGATGAAGAAAATATTCCTATAATGGAGAAAAAAGGAATAGATTTCTTATGTAAGTTCGTAGAAAAGAATGAAATTAAATCTATTCTAGAACTTGGAACTGCTATTGGGTATTCTGCTATAAGAATGGCTTTAACTTCTAAAGATGTTAAAATTACATCAATAGAAAGAAATCAAGATAGATATATGATGGCTCTTAAGAATGTTAAAGCATGTGATTTAGAAGACAGAATTACTTTAATATGCGGAGATGCATTAGATGTAGATATTAAAGAAAAATATGATATGGTATTTATAGATGCTGCTAAAGCACAAAATATTAATTTCTTTAATAAATATAAAGAAAATTTAAATAAATATGGAGTTATAGTTACTGATAATATTTCGTTCCATGGATTTGTAGAATCTAAAGAAGAAATAGAAAATAAAAACTTAAGAGGTTTAGTTAATAAGATCAGAGATTATATAGAATTTTTAAAGAATCATCCTGAATATGAAACTAAATTTTATAAAGTTGGGGACGGTATAGCTATAACATATAAAAAGGAAGATATTAATGAATAAATATTACATTACTAATCCAAATAATATTGATAGATATATTAATTTAGATATATCTGGATTTATATTTGGTATAAAAAAATTTAGTAGTGAATTTAATAATTATTTATCTTTAAAAGATATTTCTTTAATGTGTGATAAATGTAAAAATAATAATAAGGATATTATTATTTTTTTAAATAGATTATATTTTGAGCATGAAATAGATGAATTAAAAGAAACTATTAAAGAATTATCTAAATTAGATATAATTATTGGATTTACAGATGATGCAGTATTAAATATATTAGATGAATTAGGATTCAAAGGTGAGAAATTACTTATTTCTAATCATTTAGGTACAAATTCATATACCCTAGATTTTTATTTAAATAAAGGGGTTAAAAATGCCTATATAAGTACAGAAATAACTATAGATGAAATAAATGAAATAAATAATCATACTGGTGCAAATATATTTATAAAAGGATATGGTTATTTAAATATGGCTACATCATCTAGAAAACTTTTAACTAATTATTTTAAGTTTATAAATAAAAATAAAGATAAAAATAGTTATACATTTAAAGACTTCGTTACATCTAAAGACTATAAAATAGTTGAAGAATATAATTCTAATTTCTATACTGGAGATATATATTCTTCGTTAAAGTATTTAGATCAATTAGATAATTTAAGCATAATATTAGACAATTATATGATAGATGTAGAAGTATTCTATAAAGAAGTAAATAATTTTATTAATCATAATATAAATAGTGAAGGATATACTGGATTCTTAGATAAAAAGACAGTATATAAGGTAGAAGACTATGAATAGACCAGAGTTATTAGCTCCAGCAGGAGACTTAGAAAGATTAAAATGGGCTATTGATTATGGTGCAGATGCTGTATATCTAGGAGGTAAAGAGTTTTCTCTTAGATCTAATGCTAAAAACTTTTCTATTGATGAAATTAAAGAAGGAGTTAAATATGCCCATGATAGAAATAAAAAAGTTTATGTTACAGTAAATATTTTATTTCATGAAGATGATATAAATGGATTAATAAATTATTTAAAAAAATTAGAAGATGCAAAAGTAGATGCAATAATATCAAGTGATTTATTTATACTTGATTTAATAAAAAAAGAAAATATTAACTTAGAAGTACATTTATCTACTCAAAAATCTAGTTTAAATAGTGAAGCAGTTAAATTCTATTTAAATAGTGGTGTTAAAAGAGTAGTACTAGCTAGAGAATGCTCTCTTAGTGATATGAAATCAATTAAAGATAAAACTAATGCTGATATGGAAGTATTTATACATGGTGCTATGTGTATGGGTTATTCTGGTAGATGTACTTTATCTAATTATTTTACTAATAGAGATTCCAATAGAGGAGCTTGCGCTCAAATATGTAGATGGGTATTTGATTTATATGATGGAGATAATAAAATATCAGATGAAACTAAATTCTCATTTGCTCCTAAAGATCAACAATTACTTTTATATATTAAAGAATTAATGGAAATAGGAGTTAATTCATTTAAAATAGAAGGTAGAATGAAATCTATATATTATTTAGCTACTATATTATCAGTATATAGAAAAGTAATAGATGGTATATTAGATGGTACATATAAATATGATCCTCTAGATGAAATAATCTTAAGAAGATGTGCTAATAGAGAATCTTTACCTCAATATGTAAAAGAATTCCCTGGAGTAAATGAACAATACTATATAGGTAGAGAAGAAAAAACAAATCAAGACTTCCTAGGAGTAGTTCTAGGTTATGATGAAGAAAATAAAGAAATAATATTTGAAGAAAGAAATTATTTCTCTGTAGGAGATAAAATTAATATATTTGGTCCAGGTAATAGAAGTATCTTCCTAGATGTAAAATATATTAAAAATGAAGAAGGTAGTTTGGTAGAAAATGCTAACCATCCAAGAGAGATCTTAAGAATACCTTGTGATGCTAAAGTTAATGTAAATGACTTAATAAGAGTTGACTTTATCAATTGATAAAGTCTTCTTTTTTTGGTATAATTTAAGTTGTATGATAAAGGAGTTGAATAATATATGAGTTTATTAAAATTAGTAAATGTTTCTAAGTTTTATCATAATAAAAAGAATGTTTCAACTGGTTTTAATAAAGTAAATTTATCATTAGATCAGGGAGAATTCGTTGTTATTACAGGTGAATCAGGATCTGGTAAATCAACTTTATTAAATGTTATTTCAGGATTAGACTCTTACGAAGAAGGAGAGTTATATATTAATGGTGAAGAAACAAGTCATTATACTGAAAAAGATTATGAAGACTATAGAAGAAAATATATAGGAAATATCTTTCAAAACTTTAATCTAGTTAATAGTTATACAGTTTATCAAAATATTGAACTAGTACTTCTACTTAATGGAGAAAAGAAAAGAGATATTAGAAAGAAGATATTAGAAGTTATAGATTTAGTTAAATTAACTAAGTTTAAGAATACTAAAGCATCTAAATTATCTGGAGGTCAAAAACAAAGAGTAGCTATTGCTAGAGCGCTTGTTAAGAATACTCCAATAATAGTAGCTGATGAACCTACTGGTAATATAGATGTAGCAGCTGCTAAAGAGATAACTAAACTTCTATATGAAATATCTAAAAATAAATTAGTAGTTGTTGTTACTCATAACTATGAACAATTTGCAGAATATGCTACAAGACAAATAGTTATGCATGATGGAAGAATCATGATAGATAAGAAATTAAAAGAAACTGAAGAAGTAATTGATGAACCTCCTAAATATAAAAATATTAGGTTCTTTAATAAGCTATTGCTTGCTTTTAGAAATGCATTTAATATTAAAATTAAGTTCTTTTTATTAGTATTAGTTTATTTAATACTTACAATATCAGTATTTTCTAACTATACATCATTAAGTATGTCAGCATACAATAATCAAATGTTTAAAACAAGTATGATATTCCATGATTATAGTGAAAAAAGAATTATTATTAATAAAAAAGATAAATCTGCTTTTACAGAAGAAGAAATTGAAAAAATAAGTAAAATTAAGAATGTTACTGAAGTTGTTAAAGATGATATATTAATTGATAATTATACATACTTAGAAAATGATGAAGCAAAAATTTGGAATTATATAAATATTAATGATATAGGTAATGTTAAGAAAGTTAAATATGGTCATTTACCTAAAGAAGGTGAAGATGATTATAATGTAGCTATTCTTAAGACTGCTGGTAAAGTATCTAAATCAGAAGCAGAAAAGTATCTAAATAATACATTTAGATTGACTTCTAATAATGGTGGTATAGTATCACATGATTTAAGAATTATAGGTATTTTAGAAGATACTTCTGAATCATCATTAACAGACATCGATACTTTATATGTTACAAATGACATATTAGATAATATTAGAACAGAAACTAATCTATTCTATAGTGATACAATTGTTACTCTAAATGATAAAGTTTATTCGTCAGAAGACTATACTTTAACATTTAATTTAAAGTCTAGTGACAAAGTACCATATGGTGAAGCATATGTTTCTGAAGATATTAATATATATTGTAAAGATTATAATTGTTATAAAAAGAATCTAAATATTAGAGTTAAAAACAATTATTATGAAAATGGTTTTGATTTATATATTGGAGATACATTTAAAAAGAATACTATAAATAGAAAACTTGGATTTAATAAAGATGAGTATGATGAATATGCATTTACTATATTTATAAATCCTGCTAATTATAAAGAATTATTTAATGAAAATACATATCAAATGAGTGTTTATGTAAAAGATGAAAAGAAGATAGATACTACAACTAAAGCACTTGAAAAAATGGATCTAAATGTATATAAAATGATGGATATGACATCAAATATATTTGGTCAAATATTAGGATTTGTAGTTTTATTTGGAAAAATAAGATTTATTATTTCAATAATAGTGTTATTCTTTATATGTTATTTCATTATTAAGTTAATACTTAAATCTAGAAATACATATTTTTCTACTATTAGAACACTTGGTGGAAATAAAAAAGTATTAAATGATTTACTTAATATAGAATTATTAATAGATATTAATATAGCATATATCATATTTACTACAATATTAATATTAATAAGACATAAGATAATACTTAAGATTGATTATATATATCAATTAAGTACATTCTTTACAGTTAAAGACTACATAATTATATATATAGTTTTAATGGTAATGTCTATTTTGATTGCTAATAGATATTCTAATAAACTATTTGGTGGTTCTGTAATGTCTAATTATAGGGAGAATGAATAATATGATAAAGTTAGTTAATGTAAATAAATATTTTAATAGATTTAAAAGCAATCAAATACATGTTATTAATAATACTACTTTAGATTTACCTGAAACTGGATTAGTAGCTCTTTTAGGTGAAAGTGGTTGTGGTAAAACAACCCTTCTTAATGCTATAGGTGGTCTTGATAAGATTAATTCAGGATCTATCTATATTAATGGAAAAAAGATGCCAAGAGGAACTACTTATACTAAAGATAAACTAAGAACATTAAATATTGGTTATATATTCCAAAACTTTAATTTATTAGATAACATGACTGTTTTTGATAATATTGCAATATCTTTAAAGATGATTGGTATCAAAAATAAAAAAGAAATTGAAAAAAGAGTATATTATGTTCTTGAACAAACTAATATGTATAGATTTAGAAATAGATTATGTTCTGATTTATCGGGAGGTCAAAGACAAAGAGTAGCTATAGCAAGAGCTTTAGTTAAAAATCCATCTGTTATTATTGCAGATGAACCTACAGGTAATCTAGATTCTAAAAATACAATAGAAGTCATGAATATTATTAAACATATTTCTACTTCTAAACTAGTTTTACTAGTTACTCATGAAAAAGAAATAGCATACTTCTATGCATCTAGAATTATTAAACTAGAAGACGGAAAGATTATTTCTAATGAAGAAAATACAGATAATAATGAATTAGATTTAAGAATGGATAATAAAATCTATCTTAAAGACTATAAAATACAAGATACTTTCCAAAAATATGGTTATAATTTTAATATTTATACTAATCATGAGATTAGTTTAGATCTACAAATAGCTGTTAAAAATGGAAATATCTATATTAAATCAAATAATAGTAATATAGAAGTAGTAGATGACAACTCAAATATAGAATTTGTAGATGATAATTATAAAGCTATTACTAAAGAAGATTATGAAAAGAATACTTTTGATTTATCTAAACTAGACAATTCCAAACATAAAATTAGATATTCATCTATATATAGTTTACTTGGAGGTCTAATACTAGGATTTAAGAAAGTTAAATCATATACAGTACTTAAGAAAATACTATTAATAGGTTTTGTATTCTCAGTTATGTTTATTTTCTATGCTCTTAGTAATATATTTGGAATACTTGATATTAAAGATTCACAATTTGTTGAATATAACAAAAATTATTATGTAATATCATCATCAAAGAAAAATGTAGAACTATATGAAAAATTAAAGAATATGGAATCAGTAGAGTATGTTATTCCTGGTAGTTCATCAGTTAATTTCTCATTTGTTAGTGAACTATATCAATATAAGTACAATAATCCTATATATAAGGCCTCTATGGTAGCAGTTTCTACTATTACTGATAAAGATATCATTACAGGAAAACTCCCTGAAAATAGCCATGAAATTGTCTTAGATAAGTTTATATATGAATCATATAAAAATAGTATGACTAGTCCAATAAACCAATATAATATTCTAAAATATGAAGATTTTGTTGGTAAACAAATTAAACTTGGAAAAGAAACTTATACTATAGTAGGAGTTTCAGATCAAAGTAGTCCATCTTTATATGTAGATTCTTCTGAATTTGTCAAAATTCTAAATAATAACGTAGAAAGTGAAAGTTATTATGATAGAGTAGATTCTAATCAAACTTATAAGAGTTATATAGATTCAGGAGTAACAGTTAAAAAAGGAAGACTTCCTGAAAATGATTATGAAGTTATGATTAACTATAGTAACTATAATCCTTATGATAATACATATAAAATAGATAAAGAAACAAACTTTAAAATCAATGAAAGAAACTTAGTTTTAGTAGGTTTCTATGAATCTCCTAGAAATGAATCTACTTATTATGTTAATGAAAATATGATTAATGTATTAAATATATGTAAATTAAAAGACTTTACTATATATCCAAAAGATGAAAAAGCATTTGTTGATGAAATAAAGAATATGGATATTAAATATAAGAAAACATATGATGCATCTAAAGAATCATTTAAAAAGAGTCAATTAAAACAAACAAGAAGTTCCATTATAATTGCATGTGTTTTACTTGGTATATCATTCTTAGAGATATATTTAATGATTAGATCATCATTTATATCTAGAATTAAAGAAGTAGGTACTATGAGAGCAATAGGAGTTAAGAAAACAGATATATATAAGATGTTCTCTAATGAAATAATAGCTATTTCTATAATTACTTCTATTCCAGGTATTTGGTTAATGTATAATATTTTAAAATCAATAACAGACCTAGAATTCTTTAAAAATAATTATATGTTAGATTATAAAGTTGCTCTTTTATCTGGATTAATATTCCTAGTATTTAACTTAGTAGTAGGTTTACTTCCAGTAAAAGGAACTATTAGAAAATCGCCTGCATCAATACTATCTAGAAACGATGTAGATTAATATAAAATATAGTCACTAAAAAGTGGCTATATTTTTTTATTATCTAAATGAATTATATTGACATTTATATCAAAATATAATACAATTTTATACGTTTAGTGCAACATTACATAAGGAGTGAATGACATGAACGAAAAGAAAGAAATATTTTTAACTAAAGAGGGTTTAAATGAATTACAAGAGGAGTTAAAAGATCTAAAAGAGAATAAACGTCCTGAAGTAATTAATCAAATAAAAGAAGCTAGAGCTCAAGGAGATTTATCTGAAAATGCAGAATATCATGCTGCTAAAGATAAACAAGGTCAAATTGAAGCTAGAATTAAAGAAATTGAATACTTAATTGATAATGCTACACTTATATCTAATACAAAATCAAGTACAGTTAAAATAGGTTCAACAGTTGAAATTGAATATGTAGATGATAAAGAAACTGATACATATCAAATAGTAGGTTCAACAGAAGCAGATCCATTTGAAAACAAAATATCTAATGAATCTCCAATTGCAATTGCAATTATTGGTAAGAAAGTTGGAGAAGTAGTTTCTATTGAAAGTCCAAACGGAAGTTACGATATTAAAATCGTATCTATTAAGTAGGAGGTATATATGAAAAATATTCATGAAATAGAAGTAGAATTCAAAGGTAAAAAATGGGAAGAAGCTATTGATAAAGCATTTAATGTAGCTAAAGATAAAGTTACTATTCCTGGTTTTAGAAAAGGTAAAGTAACTAAAGAAGTATTTATTAAGAAATATGGTAAAGAAAGTCTTTACTATGATGCAATTAATGCTTTACTAAGTGTTGAATATCCTAAAGTATTAAAAGATAATAAATTAGAACCAATTATAAACCCTAATATAGATGTTCTAGAAGTATGTGATGATTGCTGTAAAGTTAAATTCACTATTACTACTAGACCAGAAGTTAAAATTAAAAAATATAAAGATTTAAAAGTTAAGAAAGATGAAGTTAAAGTTTCTAAAGAAGAAATAGATGAAGAAGTTAAAAACTTACAAGCTAGAATGGCTGATATAGTTATTAAAGAAGGTAAGATTGAAAACGGAGATATTGCTATAATTGACTTTGAAGGATTCAAAGATGGTGTAGCATTCGAAGGTGGTAAAGGTGAAAACTATTCACTAACTATCGGATCTAATTCATTTATTCCTGGTTTTGAAGAAGGTTTAATTGGTCTTAAATCTGGTGATGATAAAGATTTAAAATTAACTTTCCCAGAAAATTATCATTCTGAAGAATTAAAAGGTCAAAAAGTTGTATTTAAAGTTAAAGTACATGAAGTTAAGACTAAAAAATTACCTGAACTTAATGAGGATTTCTTCTTAGACCTTGGTATGGAAGGTGTTAAAGACGAAAAATCTTTAAAAGATGTTATTAAAGATCAAATATCTGCTAGAAAAGAATATGAAGCAGATAATAAATATATTGATGCTTTACTTGAAGAAATTTCTAAGAATACTGAAGTTGAAATACCAAATGAATTAGTAGAAGAAGAAATTGATAAGATGATTGAAGAATATTCAAGAAATCTTCAAATGCAAGGAATGAGCTTAGATGCGTACTATAAGTATACAAATAGTACTGAAGATGCTTTAAGAGAACAAATGAGAAATGATGCATCTATTAGAGTTAAATATAGATTTATGCTTGAAGAAATAGTTAAATTAGAAGACATCAAAGTAACTAAGAAAGAAATAGATGAAGAAATAAAGAAAGCTGCTAAAGCTTATAATATTCCTGAAGAAGAATTCAAGGAACATATTGGTGGAACTGATATGATTGAATATGAACTTCAAATGAGAAAAGCAATTGATGTAATTAAAAAATAAGACTAAAAGTCTTATTTTTTTATGTTTTATTATTGACTTATCTTTAGAATAATTTATAATAAACAATGTTTGTTAATAAAGGAGGTAAAAGCCATGATAAAAACTAAACTACCAGTAATCATCCTTAGAAATATGGTTCTTTTACCCCTTGGAGAACTTAAACTAGAAATAGAAAATGAAGAAGATAAAGAAATAATTTATAATGCGGTCAATAAACATAATGGTTACTGTCTTCTTGTAACCCCAAAATATATTACTAATGATAATTTAAATACAAGTGATTTACCTAATATGGGAGTTATAGGTAAAATAACAAGTAATATAGTACTTCCAAATGAACATATTAGAATTAATATAAGAGGTATTAATAGAGCAGATATCTATGAATATATTCAAAAAGAAAATATATTAGATGCTATTATAGGTCCTATTAAAATAGAGGATATCTCTGAAGAAGAAAATGATGCATGTTTAAGAGTCATTAAAAAAGAATTTGCAAACTATGTTAATGTAATGCCTAATATTTCTAATATGATTATTACTAAAATAAATGAAGAAACATCATTAGAAAAAGTTACAGATATAATAGTTAATATATTACCTTTATCTTTTCAAAATAAATATTTATTCTTAACTACTATAAACCCTATAGTAAGAGGCAATTATTTAATAGATTTACTAGTTAAAGAAGAAAAAGTAGAAAGATTAGAAAAGAATATTGAAACTGATCTTCAAAAAGAGCTAGATAAATCACAAAAAGAGTTTATTTTAAGAGAAAAATTAAATGTAATTAAAAAAGAACTTGGAGATAAAGATTCTAAAGAAGAAGATATTGATGAAATAAGAAAGAAAATAAATAATTTAGATGCTCCAAAGAATATAATTGATAGATTAAATAAAGAAGTAAATAGATTTGAAACAATACCATTTACTTCACCTGAATATACTATTACTAAGAATTATATAGATACTTTATTATCTATTCCTTTTGGAGAATATACTTTAGATGAAGAAAATCTTGATTCAATTAAACAAGTATTAGATGAAAATCATAATGGACTAGAACCTATTAAAGAAAGAATTCTAGAGTATATCTCAGTTAAAAAATTAACTAATTCATTAACTAGTCCTATTATTTGTTTAGTAGGTCCTCCTGGAGTAGGTAAAACATCTTTAGCATATTCAATAGCTAAAGCTTTAAATAGAAACTTTGTTAAGATTTCCGTTGGAGGAGTATCAGATGAAAATGAAATTACAGGACATAGAAAAACTTATGTAGGAGCTATGCCTGGTAGAATTATTTCGTCTATTATTAAATCAAAGAGTATGAATCCATTATTCTTAATAGATGAAATAGATAAAATGGGTAAAGGTATAAATGGAGATCCTGCTTCTGCTATGTTAGAAGTCCTAGATAAAGAACAAAATAAGACATTTAGTGATAATTATATAGAAGAAGGTATAGATTTATCTAATGTTATGTTTGTTTTAACTGCTAATAACATAGAAGACATTCCATATCCATTATTAGATAGATTAGAAATAATAGAATTATCTTCATATACAGAATTTGAAAAGATAGATATAGTTAAAAATCATTTATTTGATATATTACTTAAAGAACATGGTTTAACTAATTCAGTTACTATATCTGAGTCTGCTATTAAATATATAATTAGTAATTATACAAAAGAAGCTGGAGTACGTGAACTTAGACGTGTTTTAAGCACTATTTTAAGAAAGATTGCAAAGGAACAAGTAAATAATCAAAAGAAGATAAATATTACCTCTAAAGAGGTTAAAAAGTATCTTGGAAAAGAGAAATATAATTCTATTAATAATGAAGATCATGAAGCAGGTGTTGTTAATGGTCTTGGTTATACTCCTTTTGGAGGAGTTCTTCTTCCAATAGAAACTGACTTTTATGATGGAACAGGTAAAATAATACTTACAGGTTCACTTGGAGAAGTAATGAAAGAAAGTGCTTCTGTAGCACTTGGTTACGTAAAAAGTAATTTAAAAGAGTTTAAAATTAATAAGAAATTACTTGAAGAAAATGACTTGCATATAAATGCTTTAGAGGGTGCTACTAAGAAAGATGGACCATCAGCAGGTGTAACTTTAACAACTGCTATAATATCATCTTTAACAGGCACTAAAGTATCTCATAAAATAGCTATGACCGGAGAAATTACTTTAAAAGGTAAAGTACTTAAAATAGGTGGTCTAAAAGAAAAAGTAATTGGGGCATATAATAATGGAGTAGATACTATATTTATTCCAAAAACTAATGAAAATGATTTGGAAGAGATACCAAATGAAATTAAAAAGAAAGTAAATTTCATATTAGTAGACAATTATAAAGATATATATGATAAAATCTTTCTAGGTGATAAATAATGGAAATATTTGAAAAAATAAAAGAATATATTGGTCAAAAAGTAATTTTATATTATTATCATGGCGGTAATGTATTTGAAATAACTCAAGAGTTAAAAGGAGTAGAAGATTATTCAAATGTTACTCTTGCTAATACAAGTTATCCATTTATAAATAAAGTATCAGGAATAGGTACTATTACCACTTTAGATGGAAAAGTAATATATAATAATCCAATAATAAATGAAGCATATATATGCAAAACAGATGAAGAATTTGAAGAATGTAAAAAGCAAACTTTTGGAGAAGATTATCAAGAGAAAAAGAAGGCTTATAATCTTCAAAAACATACTGTAAAACCAAAAAGTGTTAATTAAGATATTATTTAAAAATAATATCTTCTTTTTTTATTAAATTTTGATATAATTATACATGTAGGTGGTGATAAAGATGTTTAAAAAATTAGTAGAAAATATTAACTTAACTAGAGCATCTTTATGCCTTGAAAAAATAACTACAGGTAATTATAAACAAAAAGTAAAAGCATATGATAAATTAAAGAAAATACCTATAACTAAAGAAATAGGTCTAAGAATAATAGAAATATCTACTAAAAGATATAGTGATGAATTTAAAGACATGAATATTAATTCAATGTTATTACTTCTATTATTTAATAATTTTGATAAAGAATTTTGTGATGAATTAAATAATATTTTTGATGATTTAGAAGAACAAACTAAATTAGATTTATTATCTTATTTAGCAGATTCCGATAATGTTGATGCAATACTATTATGGAAATATTTAGTTATATATAGATTTGATACTAAAGAGAATAAAATACCTATAGGTAAACTTGGATCTAATAAAGAAAACTATGATTTATTATTCCCAGATTTATATAGTATATTTAAAACAGATGAAAAGAGATATTCTTTAATTATTTTATTAAATAGCTTTATTAATCTTGGAGTAGTTCCAATAGATGATTTAAAAAAGAATAAGAAAAACTTAGTTAAGCATATATTAATGCCACTTGAAGAATTATCTAAATTTAAATTAAAAGCTAATGAAGATTATATGACTAACAAAGAATATTTGGGTTTAAGATATGTAGTAGAATGCACTTTAAACATTGAATATTATTGTAATAGTACTAAAACTAAAACATTATTAGATAAATTATTTAAACATAAAGATAATCAATTAAAACTATTTGTTTTAGAATCATTCATTAAAAAGAAAAAGAAAATTAAAAGTCTTAACTTAACACCTATAGCTAAAGACTTAAGAAGTAGATATCTTTTATATAATTTATTATCTTTCTATGGCGAAGAAAAATTAATGCCAAAAAAATATAATAATGAAAAAGATATTTATGAATCAGAATTATATAATATTTATGCAAATACTTATAATTATGAAAAAGAACCTGAATCTATTAAATTCTATAAACAAGTAGAAAGAGATGGAAAGAATTATTACCTATATAAATTTAAATCAAAGAAAGATTATAATTCAGTAGTTAAAGATTTTGCAACAGATTTTATATTAAAAAATAATCATTTAGATAAATATTTAGAAAACATAGAAGAAACATATATTGGTATTGGTGGAGGAAGAGAAGATGGAGATCTTCTTACATTTAATCCTGAAATAACTAAATACTTTGATGTTTATGATAAAAAGAAATCTATTGATGATTATTTAGATATATTCTTTAAAAAGGAAACTACTGAAGTACCAACTGTAGTAGATGAGCCTTCTATTAGAACTCCAGAAGGAGAATTAGAAGAAGCAAAGAATGCTAAACTAAAGAAAATATTTAATATGAATGTATTCTATATTTTCCAATCAGCAGTAATAATTATATTACTTGTAGTATTAATTTTATATATAAATGATATTAATATATTTAGATTAAATAAAGGTAAATATAAAGTGGATAATATTACATATAAATCTACTGAATTTTCTAAAGTAACTGATTTTAATGAAATTAATGGACACGATATATATAATGGAGAAGATGAAGTATATTATGTATTAGTATTTAAATATAAAGATTCTTCAGAATATTATACATTTATTAAAACTCTAATAGAAAACAACTATAAAGTATTCTATGTAGATTTAAGTAAAGAAGATAATATATTCTTAAAAGAACCAAATGAAACAGGATTAACTATTACTAAAGATAGATTTATAAAAGTTAATAATCATGATTTTGAATACTATGTAGATGGTAAAGAATTTATATTAAAAGAATTAAAATCTGAAACTAATGAAGTAATTAAACAAAATACTTTAAGAAAAATAGAAGAAGAAAATAAGAAAAAAGAAGAACAAGAAAATGTTGAAAATACTCCAAATGAGTAGTATAATACATTTAACAAAGCGATGAGTAAGAGGAGTAAATTACTTAGTAATTACAAGAGATGAAAAGTCACTGGCTGAAAGCTTTTCTTAATAAAAAGTAATTGAAGGTAGCTTAGGAGCTTATTAATTGAACTAATAGTAAATTAATACGTTAACTTACGTTACAGTTTTAAGGTTATAGAAATATAACGAATTAAGGTGGTACCACGACTAGATCGTCCTTTTGGATGACTAGTCTTTTTTGTTTTAAAGGAGGCATTCATGAGTGTAGAAGATATTATACAAACACATGGTTATAATGAAGATATAGCTAATTATCTTAGAAAAGTATATCCATTATATGTAGAAGAATTTAAAAATGAAGTAATTGTATATAATGCTCTAATGAAAACCCCAATAGTATTATGTGATAATGTATATGAATGCCTAAAAGAACATGGCCACCTAGATGATAGAGAAGATAATGAAATGGTTCCATTAGAAACATTAAAAGTATCTTCAGGTGTATATGATTGTTCAGTAAAACTATCATATAATGAATTATCAAAAGAATATACAATAGTAAATGAAGATAGAATAGTAGCAATAAATGCATATTCTTTAAAATTAGATAGTAAAAAAAGTACAACTAGTCATGAACTAGGTCACTTAATAAAAGCATTATTTAATGAACATATTATTAAAGGTGATACTTTAATTGAAAGATCTGGTTTAATTACTAGAATATATCAATTATCACATGAAAATGGTAAAGTAAAGAAGACTCTTTGGAGTGAAACTGGTGTTGGACTAGAAGAAGGTTTAAATACAGTCTTAGAAGAAAGAATAATGTCTAGATTACTTGAAAAAGGGTTTGAATCATTGGGTTATCAAACAATGAAAGGACTAGCACTTAAAGTAATGAATGCATATAATATTCCTGATTTATGGGAGATATTTAAAGAAGCAGAACTATATCATGATAATTCAAGAATAGATAGTGTATTAGGAAATGTATTTTATGAATTAATTGAATTTGCTGATAAATTATATCCACTAAATGTTGAATTATTAAATATGAATACATCAAGTGAAAGACAAGATGAAGTAAAGAAAGAAATGATTGAATTAATTAATGCAGAATATGCGCCAATATCAGAAAAATTAAAATCTATAGGACAAGGTTCTATAGAAATGTAAGGAAGGAGAATAAAAATGTTAGATACAAAATATAATCATTTAGAAATTGAAAAAAATAAATATAATACATGGAAAGAAAAAGGTTACTTTAAAGCAGATAATGAATCAAAGAAACCACCATATTGTATAGTTATACCACCTCCAAATGTAACAGGTAAATTACATATTGGACATGCTTATGATACTGCTATACAAGATGCAATTATAAGATATAAAAGAATGAAAGGTTTTGATGCTTTATGGCTTCCTGGTATGGACCATGCAGCAATAGCTACAGAAGCTAAAGTAGTTAAGAAACTAAAAGATATGGGTATTGATAAATATGAGTTTGGAAGAGAAAACTTCCTAGAAGCTTGTTGGGATTGGACTCATGAATATGGAGATAATATTAGAAATCAATGGGCTGGTTTAGGTTTATCAGTAGACTATTCTAGAGAAAGATTTACATTAGATGAAGACCTTAATTATGCAGTTAGAAAAGTATTTGTAGACTATTATAATAAAGGACTTATTTATAAAGGTGAAAAGATAATAAACTGGGATCCTGCTGCTAAAACAGCTCTATCTAATGAAGAAGTAGAATATGCTTCTGAAAAGAGTGCATTTTATCATTTAAAATATCAATTAGAGGGTTCAGATAAATACTTAGATGTAGCTACAACTAGACCTGAAACTTTATTTGGAGATACTGCAGTAGCAGTTAATGAAAAAGATGAAAGATATAAAGATTTTGTAGGTAAGAATGTTATTCTTCCAATTATGAATAAACCAATACCAGTTATAACAGATGAACATGCTGATATGGAAAAAGGAACTGGTTGTGTTAAAATTACTCCTGCTCATGATCCTAACGACTTTGAAGTAGGAAATAGACATAATTTAGAAAGAATTATCATAATGAATGATGATGCTACTATGAATGAAAATGTTCCTGAAAAGTATCAAGGAATGACTAGAGAAGAGTGTAGAGATACTGTTCTAGAAGATTTAAAAGAACAAGGATTATTACTTGAAGTAGAACCACTAGTACATGAAGTAGGGCACTCTCAAAGAACTGGTGTTATGGTTGAACCAATGGTTAAAAAACAATGGTTTGTTAAGATGGCACCACTTGCAGAAAATGTATTAAAATTCCAAGATGATAAAGATAAAAAAATAAACTTTGTACCAAAGAGATTTGAAAAGATACTTAGACACTGGATGAATATATCATATGACTGGTGTATATCTAGACAACTTTGGTGGGGTCATAGAATACCTGCTTGGTATAAAGGTGATGAAATATATGTAGGAATGGAAGCTCCAGAAGGTGATGGATGGGTACAAGATGAAGATGTGCTTGATACTTGGTTCTCATCTGCATTATGGCCATTTTCTACACTAGGTTGGCCAAATAATACTAAAGATCTAGAAAGATATTTTCCAACTGATTGTTTAGTTACTGGTTATGATATTATATTCTTCTGGGTTGCCAGAATGGCTTTCCAGTCAGAATATTTAACTGGTTATAGACCATTTAAAGATTGTGTAATTCATGGACTTATAAGAGATGAACATGGTACTAAAATGAGTAAATCTCTAGGTAATACAGTAGACCCATTTGAAATGATAGATAAGTATGGAGCAGATTCTCTTAGATATTATTTAACTACTGAAGGATCTATGGGATTAGATCTTAACTTTAGTGAAATAAAATTAACTGCTACATGGAACTTTATTAATAAAGTATGGAATGCTTCTAGATTCGTTTTAATGAACATAGAAGACCTAAAAGAAATTAAATTAGATAATTTATCATCTATAGATAAATGGATTCTTACTAAGTATGAAAATACATTAAAAAGTGTTACTAAACACATGGATAAATATGAATTTAATTTAGCAGGTACAGAAATATATGAATTCACATGGAATTATTTCTGCGATTATTATATAGAAATGGCTAAATATTCTATAGATAATGAATCTACTAAGAGTACTTTATGTTATATACTAACAGGTATAATGAAGATGCTTCATCCATTTATGCCATTTGTTACTGAAGAAATATATCAAATATTACCAGTAAAAGATGCAGAGAGTATTATGATATCTTCATATCCAGAATATGATAAACATTTAGTATTTGCAAATGAAGAAATAATAGTAGATGATCAAATAGATTTTATGAAGAAATTTAGAAATATTAAACAAGAGA
Organism: Bacilli bacterium; assembly: GCA_017553685.1. Lineage (GTDB taxonomy): Bacteria > Bacillota_I > Bacilli_A > RF39 > UBA660 > RUG13038. The sequence continues at coordinate 108,895 of JAFZKH010000007.1, forward strand.
ATAATATGACTAAAGATCTAAAAATATTATTTGAAGATAGTATCTATAATGATCTAGTAATAAAAGTTCTAAGATTAAATGAAAACTTAATTAATGAACCATTAAGCATTAAATCTTATCCAGTTAATAGTAATAATATAAAAGCTACTATATATTTTGAAAAAGAAGAAACAAAAGAAGATATAGAAAATAAACAAAAACAAATAGAAGATTTAAAAGCATCTATTTTAAGAAGAGAAAAACTATTATCTAATGAAAACTATGTAAATAAAGCACCTGCTAACATAGTAGAAATGGATAGAGTTAAACTACAAGAAGAAAAAAATAAACTAGAAGAATTATTAAAATAATCTTCTAGTTTTTTCTTTTATATTATGATATAATTTTTTATAGAAAGTAGGGATTATATGAAATATTGTACTAACTGTGGTAACAAACTTAATCCAAGTAATAAGTTTTGTACTAACTGCGGTAAAGAAATTAAAAGTGAACCTGTAAAGAAAGAGGTTAAACAACCAAAAGAATTTAATGTAAATAATCTTATTCTTTATGTAGGTGTATCTTTAGTTATTTTAGCAACATTTATATTTGCTATTTGTACTTGGGAAAATATGTCTGGATTATTTAAGATATCATTCTTAACATTTGAGACATTACTATTCTTTATTATTTCTTTTACATTTGCAAAAATAAAGAATAATGGATTATCAAAAGCATTTTATTTACTTGCTGTTATGATGATTCCAATAATTCTATATACTATTCCAGTATATGGTTTATTAGGAGACTATCTATCATATAAAGGAGCAGGTATATATGTATACTTAGCAATTTCAAATTTACTTTGTACAGGTATATATTTTATGTCATATATGCTTCTTAGAACTAAAGCATATACATTTATATCATATACATTTGCTTATGGAACAATATTAAGTGCTTTCTTAGCGTTTGAAAGAAGTATATCATTTGTAATGATTGCTAGTTTAGTATTTATATTACTTGTAATAATACTTAACTTTATTCTTAGAAAAGATTCATTCTTTAAAAGATCACTTACATTATTTACAAGTATATTATTTTCAATATTAAGTGTATATATGATATTTGCAATATTTATTGAATTTAATGATAGTTATATTAAAGGATTTGATTCAATAAATCTAAATCTAGTATTAATTGCAGTATTATATTTAGCAAATTCATTCGTATTTATTTATCAAAATAGAAAATCTGTATATACATATGTATCTCCATTTGTAATATTACCAAATATATTTGTAATAATTGCTTGTTTAGTAAAGAGTACTTTATTAGGAGTATGTATATTTGCAGGTGCTGCATTAGTTATATATGTTTTATATCTATTATATAAAAATAAATATCTTAATATTACATCAAAGATAGTTACATATATAGCATTATATTTAATGTTACTATGTACTTTATCAGGAACTAATTATAATTCAGATATGTATATAGGAATGGCTATAGTAGGTGCTATAACTCTTGGATTTAATATAATTAATAGATTTAAAGAAAACTTTAAATGGGTATCAGATGCATTAATACCATTCGCATGTATATTTATAGTATTTGGTACAGTTAAAACATTTATAGATTTCTCTAATATATTTATAGTATTATTACTAGCATCAGTTTATTTAGTAGTTTATATGTTCTTAAAAGCATTTAATAAACCAATAAATAAAATATATTATATATATGCTATATCATCAATGATTGTAGCTATATTAATGTGTACATATACTACAGGATCAATATATGTAATATTCTTAAATATATTACTAGTATTATTATTTATATTTGTTTCATTTATGGAAAAGCAAAGTGCATTAAATATAATTACATTTATAGTTCTTGCTTGTTCATTATTAAAAATAAAATTATTGTTTGATATTGATGAAAGAATAATATTTGCATGTATTTCATTAATTGCTATAGTAGTAGGTATTATTATTAGAAATACAAATAAAGTTTTAAGTAAGATTTACTTATATTTAGGTCAAATATTATCATTAATACTTGCTCTTACAATTAGTACTTATACTCAATATATAGTAACTGCATTAATTGGAGTATTATATGTAATTTCATTTGTATCTATTTGTTTATTTAATAATTCAAAACCATTTAGAATAATAGCAGAAATGGTTGGATTAATATTAATATTCTTAATTATAAATTCAATTATTACAGTAACATTATTTAGTACAATTATTACATTATTTGTATACATGACAGTACTTGTAGTATTTGGATTAACAGGAAAAGAAAAAGCAGGAACAAATATTATATTATCAACTGTTTGCTTAATTCCATATTATGATTATGTATTTAATAGTGGTAATACATTTGGAATAACTAATCAATTAGTAATTCTTCCATTTATAGTATATTTATTTGTACTAGCATTCTATTTCAAAATGTCAGATAAAGCTAGATTTCATGTTATATTATGGCCACTTCTAGTACTATCTACAATTGCTATTAATACAACTACAGTAGGAGTAATATTTGCATTAACATTAGCTCTAGCATATATCTTTATAGGTATTATAAAGAAATATAGATATTTAGTTACTTATGGTATTATTTACATATTTGTAACTATAGTAGTAGAGTTAATGAAACTATTTGATAACCTTGCTTTATTAATTGCAGTATTGGCTTTAGGATTAATCTTAATACTATATGTAGTTATTAATGAAGTTTATAAGAGTAAAAAGAATAAGTAATGCTTATTCTTTTTTATTGTAATAAATATATATAAATGATATAATTTTTATGTGGAAGTGATTATATATGAAATTAAAAAATAGTTATTTTTATACTATTAGAGAAAATATAAAAGATGAAGATAGTACTTCAGGTAATTTACTTGTTAGAGCAGGTATGCTTAAGAAAACATCATCAGGTATATATATGTTTATGCCACTTGGATTTAAAGTACTAGAAAATATTCAAAAAATAATTAAAGAAGAAATGGATAATGCTGGTGCATCAGAACTTTTAATGCCTGCATTAATACCTGCTGATGTATATGCTAGTGCTAATAGATTAGATGCATTTGGTAAAGATATGTTTAGATTAAATGATAGATTTAATAAAAACTATTGTTTAGGACCTACACATGAAGAATTATTTACTATGGCTGCTAAATGTAAAGTAAATTCATATTCTGATTTACCATTTACTTTATATCAAATACAAACTAAGTTTAGAGATGAACCAAGGCCAAGATATGGACTAATTAGAGTTAGAGAATTTCTTATGAAAGATGCATATTCATTTGATAAAGATGAAGAATCTCTTGATAAGAGTTATATAGCTATGTTTAATGCATATAAGAAGATATTTGGAAGACTTGGTATAGACTATAAAATAGTTAGATCTGATGTTGGTGCTATGGGAGGTTCTTTATCAGAAGAATTCCAAGCAATTACTGATATTGGAGAAGATACTTTAGTCCTTTGTGATAGCTGTGATTTTGCATCTAATATGGATGTATGTGAGTGTGTATTTATAGATGATAAATCTAATGAGACTCCACTTGAAAAAGATTTAGTTTTAACTAAAGATGCAACTACTAGAGAAAAGTTAATTGAATGCTTACCAGAAGCTAAAACTAAAGAAGTTAAAACATTAATATATAAAACTGCTGAAAATAAATATTATGCTGTTATGCTAAAAGAAGAATCAGAAGTAAATGAAAGTAAACTTTGTAAACTTCTTGGAACTTCTTCAGTAGAATTAGCAGAAAAAGAAGTAGTAGAAAATAAACTTGGTACATATATTGGATTTGTTGGACCAATTGATTTAAAAATACCTGTAGTTATGGATAACGAAGTTAATAACATGGTTAACTTTGTAGTAGGTGCTAATAAAAAAGATTACCACTATAAAAATGTTAATATAGGTGATTTTGAAGCCTCTATAATAGGAGACATTAGGAATGTTAAAGAATCTGATGTATGTCCATTATGCGGAGCTAAATTAACATTTAAAAAAGGTATTGAAATAGGTAATACATTTAAACTAGGAACTAAATACTCTGAAGCATTAGATTTAATGTATCAAGATAAAGATAATAGTTTAAAACCTGTAGTTATGGGTTGTTATGGTATTGGTGTTGGAAGATGCCTTGCATCAATAGTAGAACAAAGATCTGATGATAAAGGTATTATATGGCCTATGAATATAGCTCCATTTAAAGTAGCTATAGTAGTTATAGATACATTAAATACTGATCAAATGGATGCTGCTAATCATTTATATCAAGAATTAACAGACTTAGGAATAGATACTATCTTAGATGATAGAGATGTTAGACCTGGTGTTAAATTCAATGATATGGATTTAATAGGCATTCCAATAAGAATTACTATAGGTAAGAAAATAGTAGATCATATAGTAGAAATGAAAAGAAGAAACTCAGATGAAGTTAAAGAAGTTTCTATATTTGATGTAGTATATAATTTACAAGATTTAATTGAAGAAGAAAATATATAATTTTCTTCTTTTTTAATGGATATTACATTTACATAGAGAATAACATATATATGAATAATATATTAGTCAAAGATATACCTCTTTTAGATAGGCCTAGAGAAAGATTACTTAAATATGGAGTAATTAATCTATCTAATGAAGAACTCCTCTCTATAGTGCTTAAAAATGGCACTAAAAATGAATCTGTAATGTCTTTATCATATAATATATTAAAAAGTATAAATAATATTACAGATTTAAAAGATATAACTATTAATAAACTAACTAAAATAAATGGAATAGGGGAAGTAAAAGCTATTACATTACTTGCATCTATAGAACTAGGAAGAAGAGTATATCAAGAACAAAATAATATTAAAATATTATTAAATGATTCTAAGTTAGTATTTAATTACTTACATGATGAATTATATGATAAAAAACAAGAATACTTTATAGTTTTATATTTAGATAATAAGAAATATCTAATAGAAAAGAAAATATTATTTATAGGCACTATTAATTATTCTACTGTTCATCCAAGAGAAATATTTAAATATGCTTATTTATTATCTAGTTCATCTATTATATTAGTTCATAATCATCCATCTGGAGATACTCTTCCTTCAAAAGAGGATATATCACTAACAAAAAACCTAATAGAAATAGGAAAATTAAATGGAATTCCCATAATAGATCATATTATTATAGGAAATAATAATTATTATAGTTTCTATAAGAATAATATGTTATAATGAAAGAGTAGGGAGGTTACGGTTATGATAGTAATAGACGGAAAAGAAATAAGAATAAATAGGGCAAACGTTGCAATATCAGAAATAGATGAAGTTTATATTAGCTTATGTCAAAATATTCTAGATAATGGTGTTGAAACTGAAAATAGAACAGGTGTAAATACTAAAGCAATTGCAGGATGGTCACACACATTTGATATTAGTAAGTTTTTTCCAATTCCAGAAACAAAATTAGTAGTAGCATCAAACTTTTCTAAAGAAATCCAATGGATTCATCAAGAACAATTAAATGATGTTTCTTGGTTAAGAGAAAGAGACAATAATATTTGGGATGAATGGTGTATAGACTCTGATGGTATTTGGAGAGAATATATGCCAGTACAAAAAGACGAGTATGGAAAACCATTAAACGGTAATCCAGAAATAGAAGTCCCTTTAATGAGACAGGTATTAAATCATAAAGATGTTGCTAAAAAAGGAGATATAAAAAGACAATTTGTGCATGATGGATTTGGCAAAAAAATTAATGTTAGGCCAGATAAAGAATCACTTGAAAGATATATTAAAAAACATGGTGTTATGCCAACAATTAAAAGAGCAACATATTTTGGAGAAAAATATGCTAATACCATAGGTGAACAATATGGATTTATTAATGCACTATATCAACAACCACAAATTGTTGAATATATGTTAAAGAATAATCCAACAGATAGAAGAATGATGATAAATCTATGGCAAAGAGCACATTTTGCTAAAGCAGTTCTCCCAAGTTGTGTATTTAATATATTATTTACAGTTATTGGTGATACATTACATGCATCAGTAATTCAAAGAAGTGCAGATGTTCCAGCAGGTTTACCATTTAATATAGCTCAATACGCGTTATTAGTTCATCAATTTGCAAAAGCAGCAGGATTAAAAGTAGGAACACTTACATGGGAAATAATGAATGCCCATATATATGTAGATCAAGAAGAACCAATTAGACAACAAGTAAGAAGATATAAATATATGAAAGAATATGAAAAACTTATTCTTACATCTACAGATGAAACAGTAGAAAGAAGATATAATAGCGTTAAAAAGAAGTTTGAATTACTTAATACAAAAGTATTTGCAGGATTAGCATATTTATATTCATCATCTGAACAATTTAAAAATAGAATAAGTGAATATACAAAAGGGGCAGATATTTTAACAGAAGAAATATTTAATAAAATACCAATGTCAAAAAGATATATTATTCTAAATATTGCCTCAAAAGAATTTAATTTAAGATTAATGGAAAACAATAGTGAATATGAAGAGGCATTTGAAAGAAAGATAAGTTTTGAGCATATGCTTACAAGAGGCAATCCAAAACTAGAGTTAGAAGATCATGATAGTATATTTGATTATTCTACAGAATATGTTAAAAAAGGAGATTCATATCTAAAAGAAAACCCTATTGGTAATAAAGAATTAGTACTAAAGGATTATCATCCAACTCCATTTATTGCTGTTCCTGTAGCCCAATAATAGTTTACTTTTATAAATAAAAATAGTATAATACTTTCCAGTTTTGGTGGTGAAAAAGATGAAAAAGGTTATAGTTGGTATATCTGGTGGTGTAGACTCAATAGTAGCTGCATATTTACTTCAAAAGGAAGGATATGATGTAGAAGGTCTATTTATGAGAAACTGGGATTCATCTATTAATAATGATATTAAAGGTAATCCTACACTAAATGAAAATATATGTACTCAGGAACAAGATTATAATGATGCTCTTGATGTATGTAATAAACTTGGTATTACACTTCATAGAATAGACTTTGTAAAAGAATATTGGGACTATGTATTTACTTACTTTTTAGATGAACTAAAAAAAGGAAGAACACCTAATCCAGATATTATGTGTAACAAATATATTAAATTTGATATGTTTAAAAAAGAAGCAGATAAACTAGGAGCAGATTATATAGCTACTGGTCACTATGCTAGAATGATAGATGGTCATTTATATAAAGGTATAGACGATAATAAAGATCAATCTTATTTCTTATCTCAAGTTAGTATAGATAAATTCTCTAACGTATTATTTCCTGTAGGAGACTTAAAAAAAGAAGAAGTAAGAAAGATAGCTGAAGAACTAAACCTTTCAGTCGCAGACAAAAAAGACTCTACTGGTATATGTTTTATTGGAGAAAGAAACTTTAAAGAATTTTTAACTAATTATTTACCAAATACACCTGGAGATATCATAGATATAGATACTAATAAGAAAGTAGGAGAGCATATAGGACTTATGTATTACACTATTGGTCAAAGAAGAGGACTAGATATTGGTGGTAATGATAAAAGACTATATGTTGTAGGTAAAAACCTAGATAAAAACGTATTATATGTATCTTTAGGAGATGATACTAAATATCTTCAATCTACATCTTGTATAGTTGAAGATATAAATTACTTATCCGACAAGAGACCTACATCTGCTAGCGCTAAATTTAGATATAGGCAAAAAGATATACCTGTTACTATAGAGTACTTAGAAGATGGTAATATAGAAGTCTTCTATGACAATGTTAAATCAGTAACTCCTGGGCAGGCATGTGTTATCTATGATGGTGATGAGTGCATCATTGGAGGTATTATAAAAGAAGTTAGAAAAGATGGAAAGAAATTAGAATACTTATTATAGTATTCTTTTTTTATGTTATAATTTAAATGGTGATATTATGATAAAACTAGTACCTTTTAAAGATGAAGAAGAAAATTACATATTAATGCAAAGATGGTGTTCTCAAGAATTTATTTATGAATGGTTTGAACAAAGAATTCTTTCTTTAGATGAAATCAAACATAAATATAAAACTAAGCTTAACTTAATGGAACAAGATCTATTCTTTATACATTATAATGGTGAAAGAATTGGATATGTTCAAATATATAAATATAATAATAAATTATATGGAGATTTATCTAAATATAATAATATATATGAATTAGATCTATTTATAGGAGAAGAATCCTATCTTTCTAAAGGAATAGGAACCCATATTTTAAACTATATTACTGATTATATATATGATAAGTATAAACCAGAAACCATCGTTTTAAGGCCATTTAAACGTAATATCAGAGCAATTAAATGTTACCTTAAATGTAATTATGAAATAATAGATGAATATGATGGAGTAGACTCTTTAGGTAGGCCTGAAAGATATGCTGTTTTATCTAATGTAAAGGGAAAATAAAAGAATACTTTTAGTATTCTTTTTTATGCTATAATGAACTTAGAATAGGAGTGATAATTATGCAAATTACAGGGCAAGGTATAGGACCATGTGCTAATGTTCCTGCAATATTATATTATTTTGTACAAGGCATTACATTTATACGAATTGCTATTCCAATAGTATTAATTATTTGGGCAATTGTTAAATTAGTTTTAGTACATAAATCAAACGATAAAGAATTAATACAAGCAAATAAAAAACCTACTATAATTAAATTTGTTACTGCTTTACTAGTATTTATAATACCATGGTTAGCAAGTATAGCAATTGGATTTGCTTCAGATGAAACAAAACCAGATTGGAAAACTTGTTGGAAAGCAGCTTGGAGTTATAACACTGAACCAGTAGAATTTAAACCTGTTATATATATTTATCCAGAAGAAGAAACTAATATAACTATTACTATACCTAATAGTGATAAGTTATTAGTATCATATCCAAAATACATTGATGGATGGGATGTTAAAGCATATCCTGATGGTACATTAATTGATAATAAAACTGGCAGAGAATTATATTCACTATACTATGAATCAAACTATGATATAAAACCTGATATGAATGTAGGATTTGTAGTAAAAGGAGAAGATACAATACCTTTCTTAGAAGAAAAACTAAATATTATAGGTCTTAATGATAAAGAAACTGAAGAGTTTATCATCTATTGGTTACCAATACTTCAAAATAATAAATATAACTATATATATTTTGCTAGTACTGAAGAATTAAACAAAACTATGCCTATAGAATTCTCTAAAGAACCAGATACATTAATTAGAACACTAATGATGTATAAACCATTAGATAAAGAAATTACTGTAAAAGAACAAGAATTAACTAAAGTAACTAGATCGGGTTATACAGTTGTAGAGTGGGGAGGTAGTTTAATAAAATGAGAAAACCTAATAATAAATTAGATTATAAAAGAACTATTAAAATAATTGATTTTATAGCAATAGGAATAATAATATTATTAATAATACTTTCAATACCACTTGGAATATTCTTTAATGAAGAACTACCAAGAACTATACATAGCAATCAAGATATTTTTTGGGATTAAAAAGAACATATTAAATGTTCTTTTTTATTTACTTTTACTTGACATTTACACTTTACTGACATATAATTAAATTAATAATAGGAGGGTATGTTTATGAACAGACTAAATGAAATATTATCAGAGATAGGGGTATCTAAAGTTAAACTAGCTAAATACCTAGGAGTATCTAGACAAATGGTATATAATTACTTAGAAATGGATAGTATAAGTGATTGGCCACTTGAGAAAAAAATGAAATTGTTTAATTTATTAAATATTAAATCTCAAGACGAAATAGATTCTATAGAAGTAGATTCAGATTTTATTAAACATGCTAATAATTTAATTAATGATTCTACTTACTTCTCTACTTTACAAGAGAAAGGGAGGATCTCATTTAATGACCTTAATAATAATGATCAAAAACTATTAAATGATATTATATCCCTACTTAAGGAAAAGATTGATGATGATGAAATTAATGGTAGAAATATGCTTAGATATTTATATTATTTCTTAGAAGTATCTGAAAATAATGAAACTATTAATTATATGTTAGCATATGTAGCTAAGACTACAGGATTTATTAATGCAAATGAATATGTATTCAATGAAGATGAACAATTTGCATTTGAATCAATACTATATTCAGCTATGGTTATGTATCAATCTAAGAGTGCATCTAAAAATAAATTAATTGAAGTACATAAGAAGTTAGAAGATGAAATTAAAGAAAAGCATGAAGAAATACTATCCAGAACACAAGAATTAGTATCAGCTCAACAACAAGCTTTAAAAGAACTTGGATATACAGAAATAACACAAGAAAATAGTGCTGAAGTATATGCTAAGATGGCTGAAATTCAATCTAGAAATGCATAAGATATAATTTCATATAATAATTATTATGTTAACTAATATAAATCTATAAAATAAAAGACCTATTATTATAGGTCTTTTTTATTACTCTTCCCTGCTAATGTTTTATTAATTAATCTAAGTATTTTAATATCAAAATATGTTACTGTTGCTAATGAATCTTCTTTTGGATCCATATCTGATTCAAACTTTAATACATCTAAAGAACGAATAGATTGCTTTTTATCATCATACTTCTCTATTACTGTAATAGGTAACTCTTTACCATTATCATGCATTTCAGTATCAAATACTTTAGCATCCTTATAAGTATCCATTAAGAATCTTAATCTATTATCATCAAATGAATAGATTTCTGAAACTACATTTATATCATCTAATAATATTTTAGATTTAGTATCATCTAATTTAGATATAGTACAAATATTACCAAATCTGTGCTTATATCTTTTTCTACCTCTGTGAGGCATTATAAAGAATCTACTGCGTTCTAAAACATAACAACCATCAGGTGTAGTAATAGTAGCTTGTTTTTTAAACTTAATTGGTTGTTTATTCATATTAATCCCCCACCTTTCAAATGAAGATATTATTATATAAAAAAAAGACCTAATTGTCAATTTTTTCGGTCTTTTTTTCAGTATTATGTTTCTTAAGTTTTATGTATGGACTAGTAGGATCTATTTTACCGCCATTATATATAGTAAAATTAATAGCATTTATAGATGATATAGACTCTAAATTAGCTAATTCTAAAACACTATCTTGATAACTATCAGTAGTATGATATTTATGTAATAAATGCTTATTATTATCTTGATTCTTTATTACATATTCTCTTAATCTTTTTAAATCACCATCTAGTTCCATATATATATCTAATGGAACTGCTATAACAGCAGAATTAATAGCAGGTACCATAAAATCATCAGTAGGTTTTCTTATTTCAAAGAATTTATCTATTACTATATGATCATTATCTAAGATAAATCCAATATAACCAGTACCATCTTGAGCATTTATATACATTCTAGAAACTATATGTTTACTAAAATCTGCACCATAAGAATAAAACTTTACTTTACTATTAAATTGTTTTTCTCTTATAAGTCTTTCTTTTTGTTCATCAATAGTTTTTGGTTCTCCCCCACTACATTCTTTATTCTTTTTATATGCAATGTATTCACCAAATTCTTTAGCATCAAATACAATATTTTTAGGTCCTATAGTTTCATATATAGTAAATTTATTGTTATCTCTAAAACCTAATAATAAATCTATAAGATATTCATTATTTTTAACTGCATTTTCTAATTCATTATTAAATCTAAAGAACATATCATCATATTCAATACCATTAACAATTAATGGATTTACACCAGGTAATCTAAGGCCTCTAGCAGTAGGTTTAGTACATTTTTCATAGAATTTATAAGGATAATATATATAATTATTCTTTCTAATAATATTTTTATCACTATTATAATATGATAAAGATTGTACTGCTATTAAGTTAGCTAAGTTTTCATAACTAACTTTAATATCTTCTGATCTAAATGCATCAGCAATAGTACGATCATTAATTAATTCAAATATTTTATCAAGATTAGTCATAAAATCATGAATAAGAGTTAATTGTTTATCTAAGCCTCTTATTGCTTTATATATTTCATCAAATTCAGGGCCTTTAGCTTTTTCTAAATTTACTTCATATGTAGTTCTTAAACTTGTACCAAATACATATGCTTTTTGTAATACATTTAAAACTAAAGTTCTTTGATAATCATAATCTATAGGATTTGAATAAGTAATATCAAGTTTTTCACCATCAAGGTGATTATTAGGGTTAATATGCAATTCTTTAAATAAATCACTTACTATTCTTCTAGGAGAGAATCCAATAAATAAGCAATCATTTTTATAATCTGGTATTACACTTAAACAGATTTTTTCTTTTATTCTATCTCTAATTTCTTTATTAGTAATAAAACTTACTATTTCGTCTACTTTAGAATTATATATCTTTTTAAACATAGGTAAACTTTGTTCGTCAATAAAATATTTATGACGACCATTACCTATAGGTACTTCTATCTCAGTAGCACTAATTAGATTAAAAGTTTTATCATAATCAAGCGCAAAATATCTACTAGAATTATCTATACATGCCATATTATCCCCTCCTTTTAAATTTGAAAATATTATACTTTATTTACTTATTTTGTCAAATAATTAGGGGTTATAAATTTCTATTAGGACTATCCTCAAATAGGGATTCTATGTCACCTAATGCATTTTTAGCTCTATCTCTAAATTCATCATTTATTTGAGAAGCAGCTGATAAATCTTCATCACTTAATTGACTTTTAAATTCTTCTACTTCTTTTTTATATTGTTTTAAAGCTTCTATTTTATCTTCAATACTATTCGAAATAACTTCTACACTATCTAAAGAATTAATTTGATCTAGTGTAACATCATTGGAAGGATTACTATAAAGTCCTCTATTTTCAGCAGACTCATCTTCAATATAATCTATTGGTCTTCCATTTAAATTTTCTAATTTCATATATATCTCCTTATTTACTTATTTTTTTCAAATATTTGAGTAGTTTTATTTATTAAAGAATCAAGTCTATTTATAGACAATTCTTTAGTAATATCATTAACAAAATAATATACTTTGATTTTTTTTTCTGTTCCAGAAGGTCTAACCATTATATATTCATTATCATTTATAATAAATTTTAATGCATTTGTTTGATTTTTATCTTCTTTTAAATAATCTAATTTCATTTCATAATTAATTAAATTATCATTTCTAAGTTTATTCATAAAATAATCTTTATCATTAGGAATAACATCTATTGTTTTAAATGAATAATAACCATATTTAGTATATATTTCATTTAAATAATCATTAAATGTCATATTATTTTTCTTTAAATAACATAGTATTTCAATGAGCATATTAATAGATGAAAAACCATTCTTATCATTAACAGCTATATTAAACATATAACCAAGTGATTCTTCAAATCCAAATAAATAATTATCACTATCAGTTATTTTTTCATTAGCTATATTTTTACATCCTGTAAGTACTTCTTTAACTCTAATTCTGTGTTCCATACATATTTTATCTACTAAATCAGTAGTAACAATACTTCTTACAACATATTTTTTAAAATAATCAGAGTTATTAATTATGTAATATAAGAATATAATTCCTATCATATTACCATTTAGTAATTTATAAACATTCTCTTCTTTATACATTATACCTACTCTATCAGAATCAGGATCTGTAGCAATAATTACATCACTATTATTCTTTTTAGCATATTCTATAGGTAAATCAAAATTATCTATTATTTCAGGATTAGGTTTAGGAGCATATGTAAATAAAGGATCTATTACACATTGTTCCCCTACTAGATTATATTTAATATTATATTTTTCTAATATATTAGGTACCACATTTATACCAGTTCCATGTAAAGAAGTATATGTTATTCTTAAATCTTTAGCATACTCTAATAAATCTTTATTAATAAATACCTTTTCATTTTCTTTATCAAACTCTTCATAAATAATATCATCTACAATACTGTATTTATCATTATTTTGAGGGCCTTTTTTGACACTTTTATAATCAGTTATATCATTTATATATGGAGTTAATTCTGATGTCTCTATAGGCGTTAATTGGCCTCCAAATAAATTATATATTTTTATACCGTTATAAATATATTCATTATGTGATGAAGTAATAACTATTCCTCCATCTAAATTTAAATGTTTAACTGCAAAAGATACTAAAGGAGTACTAGCTATATCATCAAATATATAAGTTCTTACTCCATAAGCATTAAGAACTAATGCACATTCATTAGCAAACTTATAAGAGTTATTTCTAGTATCGTATCCTATTACTACAGCAGGTTTATCACTCTTATTAAGTAAATAAGAAGCATAACCTTTCATAATCATACCAATATTATAAATATTAAGTCTATTAGTACCAATACCCATTATGCCTCTTATACCTGCAGTACCAAAAGATAATGTATCTGTAAAACATTCTCTCTTTTCTTCTTCAGACATATTAAGCATTATTTCTTTATCTTCTTCAGAAACAAATTCTAACCATTTATCATAATTTTCTTTATACATAATTTACTCCTTTTTACTCCTTGGATGAGCATTTTCATATTCTTCTTTTACCATATTATTAGATACATGAGTATATATTTGAGTAGTCTCTATATTTTCATGACCAAGCATAGTTTGAATACTTCTTAGGTCTGCTCCATGATTTAATAAATGCGTTGCAAATGAATGTCTTAATGTATGAGGTGATAGTTCTTTTTTAATACCTTTATCTCTCGCTATTTCTTTAAGTATTTTAAAGAAACCTTGTCTACTAAGAGATTCTCCCCTACTATTTAAGAATAATATATCATTTACTTTATTCTTTAATAATGTTTTTCTATATATATTAATATATTCATATAAATAAGATGTTGCTATCTCATTTATAGGCATTATTCTTTCTTTAGATCCTTTACCAAATATTCTTACTATATTTAAATCAAAATCTATATCATTTACATTTAGATTTAATAACTCAGATACTCTAAGACCTGATGAATACATTAATTCAAGCATGGCTTTATTCCTATATTCAAATGCATTAGTAGGATTTATATCTAATAGTTTATCTATATCTTCTTCAGACAATACTCTAGGAATACTTTTCTTAGTTTTTAAACCAGTAATATCTTCACATGGATTAATATCTATTAATGAATTCTTCTCTAAAAAATTAAAATAATTCTTTAAAGTAACTATATGTCTATTTATACTTTTAGGATTAATATCTAAACTAGAAATATAATTAATTATATCTTTCTTATCTACACCTTTATACCCTTTATTAACATAGTTAAAAAAGCTATATAAATCTCTTTTATAGGCATCTATTGTATTAGAACTAAGTTGTCTTTCAATTATAAGATAATTCATATAATCATATATTTCTTTTTCTATGTCCATGTTTGCATATCCTCTATTATAATTATATCATAAAAATATTATGTAAACAAAAAAGAACAACTATTGTTGTTCTTTTATTTAATCATCAATATCTTCGTTTATATAAGCATCTAAACCATCTAAAAAATTATTTTTTAAAGTTTTAGTTTTTGGTTCTGCTGCTGAAGCTGTTTCTTCTATAACTTTTTTTGAAAATTCTAAAGCAATTCTATTTCTTTCTTCTTTTAATTTAGCAAAGTGTAATTCTGCAGGAGACATATTTCTTATTTCAGCTTCTTCATCAAAAGATGCTTCTCTAGCAATCTTTTCAGCTTCATTTATAGGTTCAAACATAGCACTAATAGCAGCATTCTCATAAATATAATTAATTAAATCATCACCATTTAAATTAGTTAATAATAGTTCTTTATCACAATGTTCTACAAAAGCAAATTTTTTAATTTCTTCTATTTTTTTAGCTAGACGTTCATCATAATCTTTTAAAGCAGCAGCACGATCTTTTTGTAAAGTAAGAAATTTTTGATGAACATCAGATATTGTTTTATATGTTTTTTCAATACCTTCTTTAGTTTCATCTAATAACTCTGGAAAATCAGGGTCATTTGGATCATCAAATTGACAAACTAAATCTTCTAAAGTGGCATTGTTACCAATAATATCAAGATTATCATATTTTTTCTTTAAGAATTCCCATAGTATTTTAAACATTTCTATTTGAGGTAAATATAATTCTTCTTTTAATTTTTTGATTGTTTTACGGTTAAAATATCCTTTACTGCATTCACTTAATTTTACTGATATAGTTCCAAGTTTTGAAAGCAGTTTACCATTTTTTTCTTCCAACTCTTCACCATCAACCATAGAAAACCTACGAATTAAAGATTGTATTAAATCATAATGATCTTCTGAAAAGTATTTAATTAATTCTTCCTCTTCTTCTGCATCAGTATGATAAAATGAACCTTTTTCTTTCTTATCTTGAATTCTTAAGTATTCTAATAAATTACTAAAAGCAAAAGCACCTTTAAGAATAACTTTATATAAGTATTCATCAAACTCTTTCTTATCAAAATTATAATTACTTAAAAATTCTTTAGTTAGTTCAACTGCAAGACCTATATCACATATAGTTTCAGATGTAGCTGAATAAACATTAGAGTTTTCAAAAATATCTTCTATAAAAGCTTTAGGCACATCAAGTTTTAAATAAGTTTGCTTTGGATATTTAGGATGAGTAGGATATGTTTCTACACTATATTTATGTAGACTCATCATCATATATGCAAGATTTCTAACTTTTTCTGGATCATCTGAAACTTTCTCAAATAGTTTAAATGATTTTGCTTTATTTTTTATTTCTTCTTCTAGACTCATAGTAATTGAACTATAATCAATTGCTCCAATTAGAATTGATCTTAAAGCTTCATAATCTAAACTTTCTAAATCTTTCATTTTCTTTCTAACAACATCACGTTTTGAATGTAAATCAGCTAAAAACTTCTTAGCTTCATATATATCCAAATTTATTTTTTGACCACTATTTACTTTTTCATCTTCATCTTTTTTATTAGTTAAAGATTTTTCTTTTTTCTCTAACTCTTTTAGTTTGCCTTTAACTCTATCCATATCTTGTTCAATAGCATATTCTTCATCTAAAAGAGATTGTCTTTTTTCTTCTCTTATTTGATCAAGTTTAGCATGAGATGCAAATCTTATATCAAGAATACTTGGTAAATCTTTTAATCCACTTAAGTATTTCACTAATTTTTCGTTTTTAATTCTTTCAAAACTAGTATTCTCTGCTCTTACACCAGTTTCACCAATTAAATCATAGTATGCTTCCATTTTTTTAGCATCTTCTAAATTTATATTTACTTCCTTTAATTCTTTTTCAAATACATTTTCTTTTCTTTCCATGTTCCTTACACTTTCTAAATATTAATCACAATCATAATAATCATCGTCTAAATCATAATCATGACTATTATTATCTTTATTTTCTCTCATTTTATTTTGAATTGCTCTTACCTTTGCAAGAGTTCTTTTTCTTTCTCTTTTACGTTGTTCTTCTACAATATTAACAAACACTTCACGTTGTTCATTTAATTTAATAATTGCTAATTCTTCTGGAGTCATACCTTTTATTGTAGCTTCTTCGCTTAATGATATTTGTTGTGCTTCAATCTCAAGTTTTAATAATAATAATGCAGTATTATATAATGCAGCATACTCATATATTTTTGATATTAACTCATCATTAGTACCTTCCATATATAATATATCAGAGCAACATGCATCACAATTTGTAAATGCTACAATCTTAAATATAACCTCTAAAATATCAACTGCTTTTTGTCCAACATTCTTGTCATATTGTGCTGATAAATCTTCAAACTCGTTTACAAGGTCTTTAAGTTCTTCATGTAATTTTTCTACACAAGTATCCATATTATCATGGAATTCATCATTACCAACTTCAGAATATAATTGGCATTCTAATAAAGGTAAATGAGTAATAGCTTTATATCTTGTAGCTATATTATCTCTCATTTCTCTAATAAGCTTAATTTGTTCATCTACAAGAGGAGCTAATTCTTTATTTCTTCTCTTTTTACTAATAAACTTTTTATTTTTTAATCTTAAGAATTTAGTATCAAGTGAATCTACTTTTTCATAATTAAATAAGTCATAACCAATAGTTAATAATCTACCCATACGATTATTAGTAAAGAATGAAAGAATTTCATTTTGTTCATCTGTATTTTCAGGATCACCATAAACAAGATGTTTACCATTTGCTTTCTTACAAGCTTCATCATATTTATATAATGCTTCAAAGTCTTTACCAAAATAATATATCTTAGTTCTAATATCTTCATAGGTTTTCATTTGTACAGAATTAATTCTATAGTATTCTTTAACTGTTTTAACCATATCTTCGATATCAAGTATTTCACCAGTAGATGAATCATATGAAGCATTTCTATCAAATCCGTTTTCTATTAAACGAATAGGCATATTTTTTATACTTACCTTATGAGGATCATAATAAACAGATTTAGGTTTAGTTTCAGTTTTCTCTTTAAATTCATTTAATAATCCAACTAATTCATTAACTCTTTCTGGTGTTACTGCTGCTTTAGAGAATAATTCATATCTATCCATAGTAGATTCTAATTCATCTACTTTATCTAATATTTCATCAGATCCTTCAATACCATCTAATAAATGATTTCTATAGTCATCTAAAGACATATTATCAAGTTCAGATAATTCATTTAATAATACATCTAATTCTTTTTCTTTCTTAGATTTAAAATCTTCTATTTCTTCCTTAGATGTTTTATTTTCAATACCTGTTTTTACTATTTCATCAATAATCTTTTGTTCTTCTTCTGTTGGTTTAATAGTTTTAGACTTTTTAGCATCAGTATATTTTTCTAGTAATTCTTCATCTAATCTATCAAATTCTCTTACTTTATTTAAATCAATAGCAATAGATCCTTTAACAGATTGTATTCTTTGAGCTTTTCTAGTCATTTCTATTTGTTTCAAAAAATCTAATTGTTCATCTGAAGCATATTCTATATATAATACTTTAGGCAATAAAGTAAAAGGTTTTAAAGCTTCTATTTCTTTTTCTATACCTGTTACAACAGCTTTAGCATTCTTATATTTTTCTCCAGTATTATCAATAGATTCATAATACTTTTCTATTGTTCTTGATTTTTCAAGTCTTTCTTTAGCATTAGATAATAATTCTTCTACTTTTTTAAAATAATCTAAATTTTCCATTTATACTCCCCCATCGAAATAAATCGATATGCAATATATTATATATTAAATATATATCTATATTCAAGATATTATTATTAAAATATGTTATAATTATTAAAGGAAGTGATATTATGGAAAAGCCTTTAGCAATTAAACTTAGACCTACTAAATTAAGTGATGTTATAGGTCAAGATCATTTAACTAGTAAAGATGCTCCTATATACAATTTAGTACATAATGGTAAAGTGTTTTCTATGATATTATATGGTGAACCTGGTACTGGTAAAACTAGTATTGCTAATGTAATAGCAGAAAATACAAAGAATAAATATAGATTTTTAAATGCTGTTACATGTAATAAAAAAGATATAGAAATAGTAGTAGAAGAAGCTAAAATGTATGATGGTATTATATTAATACTAGATGAAATACATAGATTAAATAAAGATAAACAAGATTTATTATTACCACACCTTGAATCAGGATTAATAGTTTTAATAGGATTAACTACATCTAATCCATATTTTAGAATTAATCCTGCTATAAGAAGTAGATGTCAAATATTTAAACTAAATACTCTTAAAAAAGAAGATATTATTAAGGGACTTAATAAAGCAATTAAATCTGAATATTTAACTGGTATTAAGATTAAAAAAGATGCAATAGAATATATAGCAGAACTTTCTTCTTTTGATCTTAGATATGCATATAATCTATTAGAGTTATGCTACTACTCTACTTCAGATAAAAATATAACTATAGATGTAATTAAAAAAATAAATAATAAACCAGTAATAATATCAGATTCAGATGAATCTGGTCATTATGATTTATTATCTGCTTTTCAAAAGTCTATTAGAGGTTCTGATGTTAATGCTGCACTATACTATTTAGCTAGATTAATAACTATTGGTGATTTAGATTCAATCTATAGAAGAATGACAGTTATAGCATATGAAGATATAGGATTAGCTAATCCATCTATTGGACCTAAAGTAGATGCTGCTATTAATGCATGTGAAAGAGTTGGTATGCCAGAAGGAAGAATCCCTCTATCTGTAGTAATTACAGAGATGGCATTATCTCCTAAAAGTAATTCAGCACATGTTGCTTTAGATGAAGCTCTAAAAGATGCAGAATCAGGTTTAAATTATGAAATACCAGATACTATTAAAATAACTAGTACAACATATAAGTATCCTCATGATTATCCAGGATCATATATTAAGCAACAATATCTTCCAAAAGAACTAGAAGGAAGAAAATATTATAAAGCTAAATTAACTAGTAAATATGAACAATCATTAAATGAAATATATCAAAAAATAGAAGAAATAAATAAAAAAGAAGATATTTAATCTTCTTTTTTATACTTTATAATACATTTGATTTTTACTAGTAGGTTTATCAGGATTAGTCATTTTAATTAAACCATTATCTAAAGCAGGTTTTAAATAGTTATCTCTAAATGATATTCTAGATTTCATATTTAGTTTATTCATTAGTTCTACTGTATTCATTGAAATACCAGGCTCCATTACATCTAATAGTTTATTTACATAAGAACTAATATGATTGCTTTGTTCTCCAGTACTTTTTAATAAGTCTTCTATTGTTTCATCAATGACTTTTAACATAAATTCTATAAATTTAGTAGATTCGCCTTCACGATCACAGTCTGCAATAACTTTATAATATTCATCTTGATGCTTTTTTATTTGTGTTTCTATAGGAACATATTCGAATAATTCTTCCCAATTATATAAAATAACATTTTGCCATAATCTAGCCATTCTACCATTACCATCTTTAAATGGATGAATAAATACAAATTCATAATGAAAGATAGATGATAATATTAATGGATGTAAAAATTCACTACATTCTTTCATCCATTCAAATAACTGTGTCATTAAACTATCTATTTGTTCTGGTGGTGGACATACATGAATACATACACCATTTTCATCAAATACACCTTCATTACCTTTTCTAAACTTACCTGATTCATCTATTAATAAATGGGTCATTACACCATGAACTAATTTTAAATCTTTTATAGAATATTGATCTACTTTATCTATTAAATTATATGCATCATATGCATTTTTTACTTCTTGTATATCATCTAGAGGTCCAATAACACTTTTACCATCTATGATATCCATTACTTGATCAAAAGATAATGAATTAGCTTCTATAGACAATGATGAATGTATAGAATGGATTCTATTATTTCTTCTTAATATAGGCATTTTATTTATATCTCTAAAATTATCAAGTTTTCCAATTTTTTCCATAATACTAGATAATCTATCAATCATTAAATAAGTTAAATCAAATGGTGGAATATATTTATCCATGTAAATCACCTCAATTATATATAAATATTATAATATATATTATACATATAATCAATCATCTTATATGTTTTTCTATATGTTTTCTTGTATGTTAAAAAATAAAAAAGAAGATATTAATCTTCTTTTATTATGTCTTTTATTATATAGTCTGCAATTAATATTCCAGCATAATTAGTAACAGGGCTATAAGAGTAAATTATATCCCCTTTTTTGGCCTCTTCTGTACTAGAAACTACAATTATATTATCATCTATATTTTCATCTCTTAAACGCTTTCTAATTACTTTAGCAAGTGGATCATAAGAAGTCTTCTTTAAAGTAGTTATTTCTACCTTTTTAGTATCTAACTTCTTACCCATTCCCATAGATGATATTATCTTTTTATTATACTTTTTAGCATACTTAATTAATAATATTTTAGTATCTACTGTATCACAGCAATCTATTACATAATCAAAATCTAATTTAAATACTTCATCTATATTAGATACATCTAAGAATTCATTTATAACAGTTACATTACATTTATTATTTATATCTAAAATTCTTTCTTTAAATGCATCACATTTATATTTACTTATAGTAGAATCTAATGCTATTATTTGTCTGTTTTTATTAGTTATATCTACTTTATCTTTATCTATTATAATAATATCCTCTATACCATTTCTAACTAGAGTCTCAAGAGCATATCCTCCTACTCCTCCGACTCCTACTAATAGTATTTTAGTATTATGTAATTTTTCTACATTATTTATTCCAATTAAACCTTCTAATCTCTCAAACATATTTAACTCCATAAAAATAGATATAGGAAACCGGCAACGTTAAACCTACACGTATGTGCAGGTGGGTGCCCTGTGATACACTTTAGGATTCCCAAATTAAGGGCATTCACACCATGTATCATTCCCGGCTCCCTTATAAATAGTTTAGTCGGTTAAATACACTTCCCAGTTTCCTATATCTACCTTAATTATAATGTCTCTTTTTACTAAAAGTCAATTCTTGAAATTACCAAAAATTTATGTTATAATGAGTTTAACAATTGGGGTAAAAATAAAAGAGAACTATTATTAGTTCTCTTTTTATATTAATTTTAAATATATACTTTTTAGTTTATCTTCAGGTACTTTTAAATCCCTAAGTATTGAATAAGCATATTCAATATCCATATTTAAAAAGCAATTATCT
This sequence comes from Bacilli bacterium, assembly GCA_017553685.1. GTDB lineage: Bacteria > Bacillota_I > Bacilli_A > RF39 > UBA660 > RUG13038. The sequence goes on from JAFZKH010000007.1 coordinate 131,759, forward strand.
TTTTTTAATATTTCTTTTATTAAAGTATACTTTTTTAATTCTTTAGGATTATTTTTATTAACACTTATTAATCTATCACAAATATTTCTTAAATCATTAATCATATCTTGGGCCTCCAACTTTTATACCAGGTACTAACGGATCATCATCTTCTATATATTCATATATATATTGATTAAATCTAGATTGAAGTTCTTCTATTGATATATCTTCTAAATAATCCTTATCAGGTACATATAAATAATACTTGGTATATTCCGGATTATCATTAAAACTTAATCCATTTAAATATATAATAGCTATTCCTAAAGCTTCTTTGCTTTTATCTTCAGGGCAATTATTTCTAACAATAGAAATACCAAAATTATCTTTTTGTTTTCTACTAAATAATACACGTTTTAATTGAAGTAAATAATCAAATGAGTCCATACCTTTTAATCCCTCTTTATTTACTTTATCAATTAATATATTTAATCTATCTTCAAAACTTATTTCTGCTATATTATCTGTAGTTAAAGAATACTCATTAAGAAGATCCTCTAAACTAATTTCTGTTTCTATCTTATGTTTATTAATACTTTCATCTTGTTTAGCAATTAAAGTATACATTTTAGTAATAGCTTCTTTAAACTCTTTTTGAGTTTTTAAACTGTTGTTTATACATTTAAAACCTAATAATGGTTCATTTAATTTTACTCTTGCCATATCATTTTTGTTTAATATTTCAGAAACAGAATCAACAAATACAAGAAATTTATCTATTCTAAATGTTAAACTAGCGTGAGGTCCACCATATGATTCCTCACACATTTCTTTATATTCACTCTCAAAATGAATTCCAAGATCATGTAAGAACTTAGAATACATAGCATTAAATTCAAAGCATACAGCATTATTATTTTCTTTATTAATGGTAGTTATATATTCAACATTACTATGTCTTTGCGCTACAGGTCCTCTTTGACTTACTGCATAATATTCTTCATCATATGATAATTCTTTACACATTTTAATATAAATATATGCTGCTTTTTCTATTAAAGATGCATCTGTAGGTATTCCATTAAGTATAGATTCTTTAAGTTCTTCATCCATTACTACTTTTTGATAAATGGTATCTGTAGTAGTTAGAAATCTATTAATTGCTTGAGTATCAATAGCATTATGAGACATTAATGAAAAATATCTAGTAATAAAAGCTTGAGGAACTAAATAATTATCAAATGACTTATTCTTTTTTAGAAATGATAAAGTTGCATAAGCAAAATGTTCTTTAGGTATTCCATTAATATATTCATCTTCTTCACATATTCTTTTATATTCTTCTACAGGTAAATCCATAAAATTAAAGATTTGTTCTATAGGTATAGAATACTTATTACCATCAATAAAAATATTAAGATTATTACCCTTATTTACTTCTTTAAATTTATCATATGTAATTAAGTCTCTAAGATATTCATATCTTTCTTTTGCTACATCACCTAATTCTAGTTTCCCATCTTGAATTAGTTTTTCAATAGCATGAATTATATTTGTTTTAGTATAACTACTTCCAATATTACCAGCAGTATCACCATAAATAATATATGAAGCTTTAAAGAAATCTATATCCCCATTAAATAGTCTTGAAGCATATTCAAAATAATTACTTTTTTCTAATATATTCTTAATAAATTGGATATTAATATCTTTATCATCAACTTCTACTTTATCAGATTTTTTTAGTTCTTCCATTTCTATAATAGAAACATATAAAGTAGTATCAGAATATGTTTTTAATTCAGGCCACATTTCCAATGCTTTTTCAACAGATATTTCTTCTACTTCACTCATATTATTCACCTACTATATATATTATAACAAAAAAATCATAGATTTTATCTATGATTTTTAATCTTATAATAATTCTTTTGGTTCGTCTTCAGCATCATATATTGATAATAATTCTTTATCAATGCTTTCTAATCTCTTGTATATTTTAGCTTTAGCATTTTTATCATCAGTTTTATCTAATAAATCTTCTAAATATGCTTGTTCTTCCTCTAATTTATCAGTTTTACTAAATCCTTTAACACCTAAAGCCTCTTTATATTTTATATCTGTTGGACTTCCTGCAGGACAATGTAATAAATCTTTTACAAAGTCGCTTTCTCTTATACTTCTTAATCTATTAGGATTACAAAATTGATGATATAATCTAGAATTATCAAAAGTTTTAAATAATGGTGTTTCTTTTACTTTGCCATTATTATCAATTTCATAAATTTCAATAGAACCATATAATTCAATAATTTGTAAACAAGGTAAACTTGCAAAATAACTTATATAATCATCTGTTACAAATAATGGTGTTTTTACAGTAGTATCATTTATACTTCTATCAGGAAGATCTCCTACTTCAGCTGCTCCAAATGATCCTTAATAAGATGAATTATTAGAATATGTTATATGTTGATAATTTTTGCTTTTCATTATTAAATATTTCATAAATATACTCCTATAGGTTTACATTAAGAAAATCAAGTAATTCAGTAGATTCAATCTTTTGCTCTTCTTTTGTTAAATTATCTTTAACAGTAAGAATACCAGATTTAACTTCTTCTTCTCCAATAATAACTATATATTTTGGATTTAATTTATCTACTTCTTTAAATTTAGATTTCATACTCTTATTAAGTAAATCTATATCTACTTTAAATCCACACATTCTTAAATCTTGTGCTAGATTATATGAATACATTAATTCATTTTCAGTAACATTCATAATATATAAATCTATATTATTATCAGCTACTTCTATATTATCTCTATTCATTACATCTACTAATCTATCTAGACCAAATGCAAATCCTACTGATGGAATTTCAGGACCATCTAATGAGGCAGTAAGGCCATCATATCTTCCTCCTCCACCAACAGAACCAAATTCATCATCTAAAGTCTTATATTCAAATACTATATCATTATAATAATCAAGTCCTCTAACTAGTCTTGTATTTACTTCATATTCTATATTTAAATATCTTAAATATTCTTGAATTTTAACAAAGTTTTCAGATTCTTCTTCAGATAGGAAATCAAGTATTACTGGAGCACTTTCCATTAATTTATTATCACTATCTACTTTACAATCTAGAATTCTAAGAGGATTCTTATATAATCTTTCTTTACAATCTTCACAGAATTCATCTATATTTGATTCAAAGTGTTTAATTAAAGCATCTCTATATTTCTTTCTGGTTTCAGTTCCACCAAGGTAATTAATAATTACTTTAGTTTCAATACCTAGTTCATCTAAGAAATTCTTACCTAAAGATATAACTTCAGCATCTGCAATAGGTTCTTTAGAACCATATAGTTCTACACCCATTTGTCTAAGTTCTCTATATCTTCCTTTTTGAGGTCTTTCATATCTAAACATTTGACCAATATAATAAAATTTTCTAGGTAATTCTGTATATAGTTTGTCTTCTATCATACATCTAGCAACAGATGCAGTTCCTTCAGGTCTTAAAGTTATATCTCTTCCACCTTTATCTTGGAAATCATAAGTTTCTTTAGTAACTATATCAGTTGTTTCACCTACACCTCTATGGAATAATTCAGATCTTTCAAATATTGGAGTTTCTATATAACCAAAGTTATAACTTTCACAAACTGCTCCAAACATTCTTTTAACATAGTCTTGTTTTTTAGCTAAATTTCCATAAACATCATAAGTACCTTTTGGTCTTTGAATCATAATAATCACTTCCTTTAATAATTATATCATAAATATAAATAGTTTTACATATTTATTGTAAACGTTGTAAATATATGCTAAAATACTAGAGTTATTAGGAGGAAATATGAATATATTAGTATTAAATGCTGGTTCATCTTCTTTAAAGTTCCAAGTTATTGATACAAATACTAAAGAAGTACTTGGATCTGGTAATTTTGAAAGAATTGGTGACGAAGCACAATCATTTTTAGGAATTAAGTATGATGGTAATAAGGAAAAGTTTGAACATCCTGCTAAAAATCATACTGAAGCATTAGAGTTCATTATAGAAAAGTTAAATGAACTTGTATTAAAGGGAGAAAAAGAAATTAATGCAGTTGGACATAGAATAGTTCATGGTGGTAGTAAATTTGTTAAACCACAACTAGTTGACGAAACTGTTATTAATGGATTAAAGGATGTTATTCATTTAGCACCACTTCATAATCCTGCTGCTATAGCTGGTATTGAAGCTGTTAATGAAATCTTACCTGGTGTTAAATCTGTTGTATGTTTTGATACAGGTTTCCATCAAACAATGAAAGAAACTCAATATATATACCCTATTCCATATGAATACTATGAAAAATATGGTATTAGAAAATATGGTGCTCATGGTATATCACATGAATATGTTTCAAAAAGAATTGCTGAAATTAAAGGTAATAATGATTTAAAAGTTATTAACTGTCATTTAGGACAAGGAGCTTCATTATGCGCTATTAATAAAGGCGAATGCGTTGATACTTCAATGGGATTTACTCCTGCAGCTGGTATTCCAATGGGATCTAGAACTGGAGATATTGATCCATCAGTTATAACATTTATTATGAAAGAAGAAAATCTTACTCCAGAAGAAATGAATGTTATTATTAATAAAGAATCTGGTAAAAAAGGTATTTCTCAATTATCAGCAGACGATAGAGATTTAGAAGAAGCTATGGCAAATGGTAATACTCAAGCTAAACTTGCTTTAGATATATTCCATTACAAGGTAGCTCAATATATAGCATCTTATATGGTAGCACTTGGAGGATGTGATGTAATTACATTTGCTGGTGGTATTGGTGAAAGAGGAAATTATTCAAGAGAAGAAATTTGTAAATATTTATCTTGCTTTGGTGTTAAACTAGATCTAGAAAAGAATAAAGTTAAAGCCGAAGAAGAAAAGATTTCATCTGATGATTCTGCTATAGAAGTTTGGGTAGTTCCTACTAACGAAGAATTAATGATTGCATTAGAAACTGAAAAATTAACAAAATAAAAAGTAGACTTAATGTCTACTTTTTTGATGCTCTTTTTGAAGTTCTATTAACCTAGCATACTCATCTTCAAATCTAGTTATCATCTTTTCTTTTTCTTCTTCTGAAATAATATCATTATCTTCCATATATTTATAAAAATATGTTCTTAAAGCATTCATAATACTATTAAATTCAAAACTAGATACATTATGCTTATTTAATCTATAATCCAAATTAATTCTTTCTGCATATACATTTATTTCATTAAATGATCCATCACCCATTACATGATCAAATAAATCTCTTATAAACTCTCTATCATCTAATGCTGCTTCTTCCAAGTTATTACCATCATGTATATTATAGTGAGTTGAAAATGCTATTAAGCCAAAATTACCTATATCATCTAATATGCTTTTTTCTCTAGGTTTAGTTGTATATTTATCAAATAAATCATTATATACTTTATCAAAGAATATTGGAAAATATAAAGCTTCATCACCACCTGTAGAGTAATGAATTACTGTTTCAAATACAAATCTTTTAACTACTTTATCAAACTCTTCTGGATCCATACCATAAGTCTTAAAATATAAATCTTCACCATCATCATATGGATTTGTATTAGAATTATTTACTTTTTTTAATAATTCAACACCTAATAATGAATCTTTTATATAATCAACATTATAATCAATTTTTTCAGTATTAACAGTTTTATAAATATATGCATTAATAGATTCTATTAAATCTCTAACTGTATATTTTTCACTATCATCTTTATATATAAAATGAACCATATTATTCCTCTATTACTTCTTCTTTTAGTTTATTTTCTAAATCTAAATAATAATTAAATCTATCTTTAGCATTATTAATATTATCTATTAATAATCTTTTAGCATTCTTAGAATTAACTTCTGCTATCATCTTATATCTAGTTTCATTCTTTAATACTTCTGAATATAAACTAAAATCTACATTTTTATAATCTAGTTTAAATTCATTTTTAGATTTATCATATCTAAATATTGGATAATATCCTGATTTAACTATTAGTTTTTCTTCTTCCAAAGAGTTCTTCATACCACCTTTAATACCATGTAATATACATGGAGCATATGCAATTATAATAGATGGTCCTTTATGCTCATTTGCTTCTTTAAATGCCTTTAAAGTGGCTTCTATATTAGCTCCTAAACATACTTGAGCTATATACACATTATCATAGTTCATAAACATTTTAGCTAAATCTTTTTTAGAAGTCTTTTTACCAGTAGAACTAAACTTAGCAATAGATGCTTTATTAGTAGCTTTTGATGATTGACCTCCAGTATTAGAATATATCTCATTATCTAGTACTAATATATTTACGTCTTTATTAGATGCTATTACATGATCTATACCATTAAATCCAATATCATAACTCCATCCATCTCCGCCAATAATCCATACACTCTTTTGAGGTATATATTCTTTTAAAGGAAGAAGTTCAGGTACTTCATCATAATCTATATTATCTTTAATAATTACACTATTTTTATAATTATATGGATCATCTATATATCTACTAAATAATTCTCTATTCTTAGTAGATACTTTATCCATATTATCTTTCATAATTCTAATTATTTTCTTTTTATTAACATCAGATGCTGCCTTTATACCAAGTCCAAATTCTGCATTATCTTCGAATAAAGAGTTTGCCCAAGAAACACTAAATGGACTAGTTGGAGAAGATCCTCCATAAATAGATGAACATCCAGTAGCATTAGCAATAACCATACCTTCTCCAATTACTTGAGTAAGAAGTTTAATATAAGCAGCTTCCCCGCATCCAGCACAAGCACCACTATATTTAAATAATGGTTTATTATATGCTATTTGCATAGATGAAAATTTAGGATAAATATTCTTTTTAGTAACTTTATTTATCTTTTCATTTGATCTATCTACATCTTTATTATCATTCATTGTAATTGCTTTATTAGGGCATACTGATGAACACAAACCACATCCTAAACAACTATCATAATTAATTTCTAATGCATAATAAAGGTCTTTACCAGGAACTCCCCTATATTTAATATTTGGATGTTCTCTTAGTTCATCTTCTGTAAGTAATTTTGGTTTTATTACTCCATGAGGACATACAAGTGAACATTTATTACATGATATACATGCTGATGAATCCCAATCAGGTAATTTTTCTGCTACATTTCTTCTTTCAAGTCTAGATGTATTTATATCATAAGTACCATTATCATGAATTAAAAATTCTGAAACAGGCAAATCATCACCTTTTAAATGAAGAACAGAATTAATTATTCCCTCATAATTAGTTTCTTCATATATTTTATCACTATCATCAATAATAACTGTAGTAATAGAATCAGATGCCATCATAATAGCAGCTATATTACTATTAACTATATCTTCTCCTTTATTAGATAATGATTTTTCTACTTGTTTAATCATTACTTCTAATGCTTTTTCATATGGATATATATTAATAATCTTCATAATAGCAGCTTCCATAATATAACTAATCTTACCAGGTATATTATTTAATTTTGCTATCTTAGATGCATCAATAGTATAAAATCTAAGTTTCTTTTTATATATTAATGCTTTTATATTATCATCTATTTCATCTATATTTTTAGAAGTATTTAATATAAAGATTCCATTATCTTTTATATTAAATAACATATCATACACACCTAAATAACTATCTTTAGAACATACTACAATATGAGGAGTCTCTATATAATATGGACTTCTTATTTCATCTTTACCAATTCTAATAAATTCTCTTGTTACTCCTCCACTCTTATGTGAATCATATAAACCATATTCTTGTACAAATAATGGTGTATTTTCTCCAACTAAAGTAACTATATTTTTAGATGCCATATTCATACCATCTGATCCATATCCATATATAATCATTTCAATATTAGTGTTTGGAATAGGAGTATTATTCTTTGGTAAACTCTTATTAGATACATCATCTATAATTCCAATAACAAAATCATCTTTAATATCACTATTAGCCATATTATCATAAACAGATAATATATCATTTATATTAGTATTTTTAGAAGATATTCCATATCTTCCTCCTACTACTTCTATATCTAATTTATTATTCTTAATAATATTATTAATATCAAGATACATAGCTTCTCTAGATGTAGTTTCTTTATATCTTTCAAGAACAGTTATTCTACTACATGTTTTAGGAAGTACATCTAAGAAATATTTTTCTGAAAATGGTCTAAATAAATGAACTTCTATTAAACCTAGTTTTTCTTCTGATACTTTTATAGCTTCTCTAATAGTATCACATACAGATCCCATAGCCACTATTACTCTTTTAGCATTAGGATCTCCATAATAATTAAATGGTTTATAATCAGTTTTAAACTTCTTATTAACCTCTTTCATCTTTTTATTAACTATATCAGGTAACTTTTCATAATATTCATTTCTAACTTCTAAATTTTGAAAATAAATATCTTCATTTTGAGCAGTTCCTTTAATTATCTTAGATGATAATAAAGTTTCGTTTTTAAACCTATTTATCCCGTCCATATCAACGAGTTCTTTAACTTCTTCATCATCTAATAGATTTACTTTATTAAGTTCATGAGAAGTTCTAAAACCATCAAAGAAATTAATAAATGGAACTGAACCCTCTAATGTACTTAAATAAGATAGTAATGTCATATATTGAGTATCATTAACTGAAGAAGATGCCATTATAGCAAAACCCGTACTTCTTACAGCATATATATCAGAATGATCTCCAAATATAGATAGTGCATGAGTAGCTACTGTTCTAGATGCAACATTTATAACACAAGGAAGTAATTCACCTGCTATTTTATACATTTCTGGAATCATTAATAATAGACCTTGTGATGATGTATAAGTACTTGATAATGACCCTGATAAAAGTGAACCATGAATTAATGCAGCAGCTCCTGCTTCACTTTGCATTTCTACAAGTTTTACTTTATTATCAAAAATATTTAATCTTCCATCTATAGCCCATTTTTCTATTAATTCAGGCATTTTAGAAGAAGGAGTTATTGGATATATACCTGCTACTTCTGTAAATAAATAAGATATATAAGCGCAAGCATAATTACCATCAATTACTTTATATTGACTCATCACTATCACCTAACTTAATTATAACATAAAAAATAACTAGTTTTACTAGTTATTTTAATTAAACCTATGTGTTGAACTCATTATATTAAATCTTTTTTTAATAATGAGATTCATAGCATCATCAATATATTCATCTATTTTATCTTCACTCATACCTTCAATCCTTTTAGTAGTTCTAAGTACATCAGGCAAAATATTAATAATTTCAGAGAATTTAGATCCTTCAGAAGATAAAACATCTACATTCAAATCACTTGTAATACCTACTTCTTTATTTGATGGATACATTTCAAATGTATCTATAATTTCATTTGGAAAATACTTTTTATATTCATAAGCAGGTATAAGAAAATAATTATATGAAATAGTTCTAGGTAATTCTTTAATTATTTTTTCATCATTATCCAATTCATTATCATAATATCTCTTCCCATCAGGAGTCTCTATTAAATACATTTCTTCAGATGAATCCCAAGTAGGATCAAATATATATAATCCGTTAATATTATACTTAGCATCAGTAATATTTACTATTGCTCTTGCATGTGCAAACCCATCATTTTCTTCAGTATCTAATACAGACATAACTGCAGATTCTATGCCCATTTCTTTTAATAATTGACAAAACAAATATGTATAACCTACACAAACAATATTTCCAGTTTTAAATATTTTAGCCATATTTCTAGAATCTAATGAATGTTCAGGGTCATCTACATCTTGATATTCAAAAAATTTAACATGATCATATGCAAGTGTTATTTTTTCAAGAGATGATAGGTTCTCAGTAGGATATGTTTCCATAAATGTATTAAAGAATGCTCTCATATTAGTAAATTCATCTATAGAACAAAAACCAGGAGTACCACTATATTTAACATATATATCAATATTTATATCATTTAAATCTTCTATACCAGGATAATTCTTATTATCAAGTTCTAAAATAATTCTTTTATATTTTGATATATCTTTATTATTTAATTCTTCTTTTATATCATCTAATGTTTTATTTTGTCCTTTAATAACTAAACTATCAGAAGAAATATAATACATAGTTAAATACCAAAAATCATCATCTTTAGCAGCATCAAATAATTCTTTTGCATCTTCTTCTGAATCAAAATTTAGTCCAAAAGGACGATCATTATAGAATTCTTCAAAAGAAGAATAATAACTAAATACATTTCTTAACATTTCTAATGCTTGATCATTTAATTTCATATAGTTCACCTATATTAATTATAGCAAAAAAATAACTAGTTTAACTAGTTATTTTTGTTCCTTACATTCTAACATTAATGTCTTTGCCTGTAATTTTTTATTTCTTTCTGAAATAATAGATAAGGCAGTTTCTAAATCTAAAGCTAACTTTTCTAAATCTTCTTTAGTAATTTTATGTTTATTCATTCCTAAACCAAGAGTACCCTTTGTTAAATCATATATATCTGAAGATATTAATTCATCTTTTTTATCAAATTTTGTAACTTCTATAGTTTCACATGCTTTTATATTAAATCTTCTATATTTTATTGATTTATCAGCTTTAGAAAATCTATGTGTTATTTCAACAGTTTCTAGAGTTTTACCATTTTTAGCTTCTTTTGAAGCACAATCAGAGGTAAAACTCATTGCTGAATCACCATATCTATAGGATGTAAGACCTTTTTTAGGTTCTCCTATTTCTAACGAGTCAAAACTTATACTAATATCATTTCTTTTAGCAAAATTATATATATCGCCAAATTCAAATGAATCATCTATTAATGGATTAACTGCTTTATCATATGCATCTAATAGATTTACAACCTTTCCTTTTATATCATCTAAATCAGAATCTAAAGATTGTAAACTAAATGGTTTAAACTTTCTATTCATGAATTTTTTTGGAGTTTTAGATAAAGATTTTTTTCTTGTTTCAAATAATTTACTCATTATTCTCGCATAAGTATCATTAACATCAATAGAATCTAATAATTCATCAGTGTCTTCCTCAATAGCATAATATCTTATAAGAGTATCATAGAAAACTAAAAAATCTCTTAAACTACCAATTCTAAACGATTTAATATATTTTTTGTATCTTAAATCACTACGAGTTAAAGGTTTTAATTTATCTCCTCTACCAAAGCATTCTCTACCAATTCTATCATATGTTTTTCTAATTACTTCTGTTGGAATCGAACCAACACAAACAGCAAAAAAGTTATAATAGAAACCTATTTTGTATTTTTCAGAATAACGAAAATCATCTAATAAAAATTTAAATTTATCTTTAATAGGTGTTTTTTGATCCTTATTAGGTTTAAATTTTTGAATACCTAATTCATTCATGACTGCTCTATATTCACTAAATGTCATAATAATTTCCCCCTTTTTTAAAAAGACGCATATATTCTACAATATAATGTTTTATTTGTCAAAAAAAATGAGCAAACATTATTTTTGCTCATTTCTTATTCTAGCATCATATTTCTTTCTTTCTTCAGTATTAAGAATTTTCTTTCTTAATCTAAAGTTAGTTGGAGTTATTTCAACTAGTTCATCATTATTAATATATTCAAGTGCAGCTTCTAAAGATAAAACTTTAGGTCTTTTTAAAACTACTGTGTGATCTTTACCAGCACTTCTTGTATTAGTTAAGTTTTTACCTTTAACTACATTAACAGCAAGATCAGCATCTTTATTAGCTTCTCCTACTATCATACCTTCATATATTTCATCACCAGGTTCAATAAACATGATACCTCTATCTTCTAATTGTCCTAGTGCATAAGCAGTAGCAGCACCATTTTCCATAGAAACTAGAACACCAAGTTTTCTTTCACCAACAGTTTGAGATTGTTTTGGTAAATATTCTTTAAATGTATGATTAAGTACTCCGTAACCTTTAGTCATAGTCATAAAGTCTGTTGTGAAACCAATTAAACCTCTAGACGGTACAGTATATGTTAATTTAACTATACCAGGTAAATTAGTCATAGTTTCCATAGTGCCACCTCTAAGACCTAAGGCTTCTATAATAGATCCTACAGTATCTTCAGGGCATTCAATAGAAACATCTTCATATGGTTCACATTCAACACCATTTATTTCTTTAATAATAACTTCTGGTTTAGATACTTCAAGTTCAAAACCTTCTCTTCTCATATTTTCAATTAAAATAGATAAATGAAGTTCTCCTCTACCAGATACAATAAAGCTTTCTTGATCGTTATCTCTAATTTTTAAAGATACGTCAGATTCTGCTTGTTTATATAATCTTTCTCTTATTTTAGTAGCAGTTACAAATTTACCTTCTTTACCTACAAATGGTGATGAATTAACACCAAATGTCATTTGTAATGTTGGTTCATCAATTCTAAGTTTAGGTAGTGCTTCCTCATGACCTTCAGCACATATAGTTTCTCCAACTTCTATGTCAGATAGTCCTGCTATAGCAATAACATCACCAGCATGTGCTTCTTCAACTTCTAATCTTTTTAAACCATAGTAACTAAATAGCTTTTGAATTCTAAATTTCTTAATAGATCCATCTAATCTAACACAAGAAACCATTTCATTAACTTTAACAGATCCTCTATTAACAGTACCAATACCAATTCTTCCTACATAATCATTATAGTCTAATAATGCAGGTTGGAATCTAAATGCTCCTTCTTCTACTTTTGGAGCAGGTACTTCATTAACTATTAAATCAAATATTGGATCCATAGTCTTTTCTTGAGTAGATAAATCAGGACTAAGTGAACAAGTACCGTTAATAGCAGATGCATAAGCAACTTTAAAGTCTAATTGTTCATCTGATGCACCTAGTTCCATTAATAATTCTAAAACTTCTTCTACTACTTCATTAATTCTTGAAGTTGGTTTATCAACTTTATTTACTACAACTATAATTTTTAAATTAGCTTCTAATGCTTTCTTTAATACAAATTTTGTTTGAGGCATAACACCTTCATAAGCATCAACAAGTAATATAGCACCATCAACCATGTGCATTATTCTTTCTACTTCTCCACCAAAATCAGCATGTCCTGGAGTATCTAGAATATTAATTTTATAATCTTTATACTTAACTGATGTAGGTTTAGCTAAAATAGTAATACCTCTTTCTCTTTCAATATCATTTGAGTCCATTGCTCTTTCAGCAACTACTTCATTTTCCCTAAAAGTATTAGATTCTTTTAATAATCCGTCTACTAAAGTAGTTTTACCATGGTCTACGTGCGCAATAATTGCTACGTTTCTAATTTCCATATACTTCATCCCCTTTTTGGAAAGCCTAAGATATTATAACACTTATTTAATATTTTGCAAATAAAAAAAGAAGTAAAACTTCTTATTTTTTAAATATATTTATTACTTTTCCAACTCTCTCTGTAATTGCTTTAGAGTTCTTAATAGCAATTGTTTTACCAAGTGCTTTAGAAGTAATAGTTAAAGATGCGATAATAGATGTAACTAGTAGTACTAATAAAGATGGATTTATCTTTATTTTATCTACTAAGGAAGCTGCTACCATCATACCAGCAGAACCACTAACTACTCCGCATACATCTCCAACTACGTCATTACAAATAGAGGCTAATTTATCAGAGTTTTTAATTAACTTAACTGAATGACTAGATCCCTTTATTTTCTTTGATGCCATAGCATTAAATGGTGTCTCATCTTGTGCTGTAATAGCTACTCCAATCATATCAAATATAACACTTATAAATATAAATAATAATATTATTAATATTCCTAAATATACATTTATTTTAGGTATTACTCCTTCTGATAATAAACTCATTCCCATTGATAATGCAAATGATAAAAATAAAACTGTTATTAACCATCCAAATTGTTTTTTCATATTTCTCACCTAGTATAATTATAACATAAAAAAATAAGAATATAATTAATTCTTATTTTTAAGTGTATATACATAATTAGCAATACTTATAGGAGCATTATTAGTTAAGTTATCATTACCTATAGGAAATTGATTCTTTTTATTTGCTTCATTTTCAACATAACTTAAGAAAGTCCCACTAAATACATTAAAACCATTAGGATAATATCTAGATTTCTTTTCTAACTTTTTAAATGAAAAATAACTTAATCCTAAGTAATCCATTATTTCTCTACTATTGGTATAGTATGATACACTATGTCCTTCATTTGGATATTTAGGCATTTTATCTGTGTATCCAACTAAATTATGAGTTGTTCTAAAATAGAATATAGGATTATCATGATTTTCTTTACCTGTATCAATAGGATAATCAGGATTAGGATCTAATACAGAATAAGCTCCATTAATACCATATTCTCTAAGTTGGTTTTCAACATTTTCTTCACCATTTTTTAATAGATAATAAAGTAATAAAGAAGGATTATTTCTAACTTTTATTCTATCTTCTTCATTATCAATTACATCTTCAATTATTCCAGAGTCTAAAACCCTTTGTTCATCTAGAATGCCTGATAAATAATATTCTTTAATTTGCATACCATTTTCATCTTCATAAAAAACATAGCCAGGATAATTAGGATAATTTATATCTTCATTTGAAACAATTTGACCCATAAAGAAACTTTGTGTTCCTGTAGTTAAATCATCTTTTCTATATTCCATATCATGAATTTCTATGGCTCTTACCATTTCTTTTTTTGGATCTATAACCATTCTTTGAAGAGCATTAATTAATTTATCACTATCATAATTACCTTCTGCTACTAATAATATCTTATTCATAAATAACCTCACAAAAATTGTTTTTATTATAACATAAAAAAATCATCTTATAAAGATGATTTATTTCATAAAAAAATATGACTGGTACTATCACAATTAACTTTGCGCCATAGGTCAAGTAGAAGTTTCTCATATTTAAACCTTTCGTTACCAAAAGGCGGTTCCCCTTTACTTAAATATATATACCGTCACCTAAGTATACGACTTGATTACCACTTAGTACGCACTGCAAACTCATGATAGTATACAGCCTAGGAGATTTCCTCCCTGATATTGTTCTATTATTAGTCTTTTTTGCAAATACAGTTTCATATAAGATATAAATACCTAAATACTTTGGCCAATAATATGTAGATATTCCTATAATTCCCATATATTCACTCAAGATTAGCAATTTCTATATTGTAATGTGTTAAATGGGTTAATTCTTATATGCCATTATAAGATTCCCATAAAACTACTTTTATATAAACACCCAGCTTTGGGCAAGCCAAGCAATCTATACAAAGTGTACTTGTATGCTATTTAACGAATTTTTAGGCTCGTCTTCATAATAGATGTATCAACTAGGATACTGCACCCTTCATACGAGAAAAATTATAGCATATTTACGTAAAATAGTCAAATTTTTGGTTGACTTTTTAAAGCATTAAAAAACAATACTACTTAGTATTGTTCATTGCCTTCATAACTTGATTAATTTGTTTTTGAGAAGGTGTTCTTCCCATTTGAATCATCATAGTTCTAATCATTTGTTCATTTATTGGTGGATTCTTCTTTAAATACTTTTCCATAATTATTTTAGCAACGAAGAAACCAATTATTAATCCTGGTACTAATCCAATTACTACCATTAATATATCATGCCACATATTATTTTCCTCCTTAAATACATATATATTATATATTATTTTTAAATAAAATAAAAGAACTTATTATAATAAGTTCTCTATTCTACTAATTAATTTATCTATATTAATATTCATATATGTAAGAACATCTTCTTTTGAACCTGAAGCTCCAAATGAATCTACAGTTAATAAATAATCTGAACTTGGTACAAACTTTTCCCATCCAAATGAAGATCCAAATTCTAAAACAAATATTGGTTTACCAGTTGGAATAACACTTTCTTTATAATCATCACTTTGAATATTATATAATTCCATACAAGGCATAGAAACTATTCTTACATCTATATTTTTATCTTGAAGTAATTTTACTTGCATTGATTTAGCAAGTTGAACTTCTGCTCCTGTTGCTATAATAACAGCATCTACTTTACTACTCTCTTCTCCAACAACATAAGCACCTTTTACAACACTTTCTTGTTTTGTTCCTTGTTCTGCTTTTACCTCAGTTTTAGGAAGTGAAATAACAGCAGGAAACTTATTATTTAATATTGTATTCCATGTACCAATAATTTCTTTAATATCAGCAGGTCTAAATACATATAAATTAGGTATAGATCTAAGATCAGATAATTGCTCTACTGGTTGATGAGTAGGACCATCAAATGAATTTGTAATAGAATCATGAGTAAATATATATGTAACTGGTAAATTCATTAAAGCAGTTTGCCTAATAGATTCTCTCATACTATCACTATAAACAAGTAATGAAGAACCAAATGATCTAAATCCAGATATTGCAAGTCCATTTAAACACGCTCCCATAAAGTTATCCCTAACTCCAAAAGGAATATTTTTACCAGAATATTTATTGTATCCAATTTCTTCTGATCCATCTATATATACTCTAGTAGAATTAGCAAGATCTGAACTACCTCCAATAAAGTTATAAACACTATTACCAATAATATTCATAATTCTATGATTACTTTCTCTCATAGATTCTTTATTATTATAATCTATTGGTATTTCAGTTCTATTTAAATCTATATTTACTAAGTTTTGATTAAGATTATTTATTTCTATTAATTGTTGTGGTGTTAATATTTGTTTATATTGATTAACTAAATTCTCCCATTCTTGATATATTTTAATAGATCTACCAACAACAGTATCTCTCATATAACTTGCTGGTTCTTTTAAAATAGTAAATGGTATAGTTCCTACTCCAGCTTTTTGTTTAAATTGATCCATATCTGTTTTATCAAGCAATTGTGAATGTGTAGTTAATTTTCCTTGATTAAGTAATCCTTCTCCTATTATAGTTTTAACTTGAATAATAGTTGGTGCTTTAGTTTTTTTTGCTTTTTCTATAGCTTTATTAATTTCACTAGAAGAATTACCATTTTTAACAAATATAGTATTCCATCCCATAGATGAAAATCTAGATAATACGCTTTCACTAAATGTTCTTTTGATTTCTCCATCTGATGATACTTCATTTGAATCATATAATACTATTAAATTATCTAATCCCATAGTACCCGCAAAAGAAGCAGCTTCATATGAAATACCTTTCATAAGGTCTCCATCAGAAACTAAAACATATACATTATAATCAATTAGTTTACCAATTTTAGATTTACTCTTATCATTATATAATGCCTCTAATTTCTTTTCAGCAAGTGCCATACCAACAGCAGTAGCAAACCCTTGACCTAGTGGTCCTGTACTTAAATCTACTCCTAATGTATTAATACTTGGATAAGCAGGTGTTTTAGATCCTAGTTGTTTATAGTTCTTTAAATCATCTATCATTAATGGATAACCAGTTAAAAACATAGTAGCATATAATAATGCAGATGCATGTGATGCACTTAAAACAAATCTATCTCTATTTATCCAATCTGGTATAGAAGGATTAACTCTTAAATGTTTGGTAAAAAGTGTATATAAAATTGGTGCCGCAGAAAAACTTATACCATAACTTCCTTCTGTTCCAGAATTTTGAATCATATCTAAAGTAAGGTTTTTAATAACATTAATCGCCTTTTGATCCATAACTATCACCCTAGCCCTTTATTCTTTATTAATTATACCAAACATTTAATAAAAAATAAATACATTATTGAGCATCATAAGCATAATATTCTTCATAATTGTAATCTTCAATTACAGTATCCTCTACTTCATATGCATTAATTAGTCTAATAGCTAGTGAATATAATAAAACAACACAAATAATAAATGTAACTCCTATCTTTAAAATGTTTTTTAATTTTTTCATATATCTTCACCTCTTGTCTTCATTCTATACCGAACGGTTGTATGTGTCAATATACTTTCAAACAAATGTTTGACATTTTACATTTTTTATGATAATATTATTTTAGTAAAGGAGAATAATATGGAGAAACTAACTGTAAAACAAAACTTAGTTTTAGATTATTTAAAAAGAAGTATAGCTAAAAACGGTTATCCACCTACTGTTAGAGAAATTGGTAAAGCATTAAACTTATCTAGTCCTGCAACAGTACAAGCTCATTTAAATACTCTAGAAGCTAAAGGATATATAAAAAGAGGAGATTCTAAAAATAGAGCTATAGAATTATTAATAGATAATGATTATATAGAATCTAATACTGTAGATGTTCCATTACTTGGAAAAGTAACTGCAGGTAATCCAATAGAAGCTATAGAAATGCCAGATGAATTCTTTACATTACCAGCATCTATGATACCTACTAAAAAAGAAATATTTACATTAAGAGTATCTGGTACATCAATGATCAATGCAGGTGTTCATGATGGAGATATAGTTATTGTTCAAAGACAAGCTACTGCTAATAATGGAGATATGGTAGTTGCTATGACTGAAGATAATGAAGTAACACTTAAAACATTTTATAAAGAAGATGGATATTTTAGATTACAACCTGAAAACGATACTATGGCCCCTATTATACTTGATAAAGTATATATAGTTGGTAAAGCAATAGGATTATATAGAAAGTTCTAATAAAAAAGATTGCTAACAGCAATCTTTTTCTTTTAAATAAGCAAGTATTAAATCAGTAGATGTTTTAACAAATGTTTTAATATCATCTATATCAAACAGATATTCTTTTTTCTCTTTTGAATATTCAATAATATAACTAGTTTCATCTATTAATAAATTTAATTTATTCATTGGTATTTCAGTAATTATATTATTAATTTCAGGTAAATCATTATAAAAAATACTTAAATCCATATTATATTCATCAAGTAGTTTTGAATTTAAATTTGTATAATCATTATATACATATAAAGTAAACATATTTTCATTACATTTTACTTTAGTTCCATCTAATTTAGTTATTAACTCTTTTTCTTCATCAAATAGATTTGGAATAAAATATTTAAACCATAAATAATCTGTATATAAATGAATAAAGTATCCTAATACAAAATCATCATTCATATTATCTTTGTATTTATTTAAAAACTTATCTATATTTGGAATATCATCATTTGCATCTTGAAAATGAGATTCTTTTTTAGAACCATTTGCAATCTTACCAAGATCTGGTGCTATGCCTCCTAATAAAATAAGATCATTATTTCTTTTTAATTCTTTATTAATCTCATTTGCAACAGCCATATGTATAATTGTTGATGCCATTATTTATCACCTAATATGATTATACCATAAATAAGAAACAAATACCCATATCTAATGTCAACATAGATAAAGTATGGTATAATTATTATAGTGGGATGTGTAAATATGGATAGAATATTTTTAGAAAATGATAATTTTAAAAAATTATATACTTGTTTTATGGAACTAGCAAAAGAAGAAAAACAAAAGGATGCTATCACGCAAATAATGCAAACTGGAGAATATAATGGTTTTAAAGCAAATTCTATGATATCAAATCAAAGTTATAACGAAAAAGAAGAAAGAGCCAGAAGAATATACTATGCAGATATGATATTACAAAATAAGGATTTATTTTTTGAACTAGCAAAAAATGGTTTAAATGTTTTTCATGGAACTAAAATTGATGCATTAGAAACAATATTAAGTTTTGGTCTACATAATTCTTCAGAATTAGATAACAAAGGAATAGAACTTAAAACAGGAGAAGAATTAGCAATGAATAATCATCCCAATATTTGGAGTGTTGAAAAAAGAGAATTTGTTAGTTTAACTGATAATTATCATACCGCTGTACATTATGCTGGATTTCCAAATGAAGAAATTGATTTATTAGCTAAGCAATATGGAATTATGCCTAAAGATGATACACCAATAATATTATGCTTTAATGGAGAATCAATTAAGCAAAATTATAGTCAATCAATAGTAAATGTAAGTTCAACATGTAACGAAATAGGAATTACTTCATCAATAAATCCATCTGAAATCAAATATATTATTACTACGCATGATAAACTAGATGAAGTTAAATCTATAGCATCAAAATATGGAATAAGTGTTATAGACTATGATGATAACAAAAGGTATGAAAGATATTATAATGAAAAAAGGAATAATAAATTCTATAATATTGGATTAAAGATAACTATAGACGAAGAAGAGTTTGATAGAATAAAGAATAATACTGCTGAAACAACAAAACATTTATCAATAGATGAAAGTTCACAATTAGCAGACTACATAAAAAAGGATTTATTAATTAATTTAATTAATCAAGATAATAATGGTATTTCATATACACCATTAACACCTGAAAGTATAATCCAAACATATAATTTGAATGAAAAAACAGCACAAAAATTTGCACTAGAAGTTAATCAAATGTTTTTAGAGTATAAAAATAGAAGTATGCAAAATAGTACTCCCAATTATGATGAAGATCCTGGTTCTATGGGAGGATTTAATAAATAAATGATAATACAATCGTATTATCATTTTTTATTTTAATCATAATACTTCCGTTTAAATCTGTTCTATATATTTTAGACTTTTCTAAATTATTTAATACTTCTTTATTTGGATGGCCATATTTATTATTCTTACCTACACTAATTATGGAATATTCAGGATTAATCCTATTAATAAATTCTTTACTAGAACTAGTTTTAGATCCATGATGACCTACTTTTAATACATCTATATCAGATATATTATATTTATCTAAAATATCTTTTTCTTTAGATATATCAGCATCTCCCATAAATAAAAATTTATGATTATTAATACTAGTATATATAACATTAGAGTCCTCATTTTCATCATTATATATTTTAGTTTGTAAAAAATATAAATTATCTACCCTATTTACGCATGTATAATAATTAATATTTTTCTCTTTTAATACATTTATTAGTTTATTTTCTAAATCATTATATGGACCACAATTTAATATTACATTATCTACTTTAAAATTATTTACTAAGTTTATAGATTCTCCTATATGATCAAAGTCTCCATGTGGATACATACGTTTATGCATATGGATTTACATAAAAAAGAAAAAGGACTCATTAAGCCCTTAATTAATAATAAATTTTAATGTAACATTTAAAGCTTCCTTCATGTGTTCATCATTATGGAAACCATGATCTGCACCTTCTATTAAACATAATTTTGCATTCTTACATTTTTTACTTGTATTAAGTGATGATTTATAAGTTACAAATGGATCTTTTGTACCATGAACAAATAATATTGGAATATCTATTTTTTGTAATAATTTATATGTTGTATAATTTCGTTCATCTTTAAAATACTCATAACTTAGTTTCCAACCATTCTCAATTGGATAAAATCCATCTCTTTTAGCTATTTTTTCTTTCTTACTAGGAATATTTAATAAACCTCTGCCATAATCAATTGCAGGATACCACAATATAATTTTTTTAATATTATATTTTTTTAAATCAACATTTGATACTATTCTTCCGCCCATTGAACATCCAATCAATATAAACGATTCAAAATTATAATTGTCCTTTAACATCTTTAAAGTATCATGCAGATTTCTAATCATATTAGAAACAGTATATTCAGTATATTCTCCATCAGAATCACCACATGCAACAAAATCAAATCTAAAATTATTTATTTTATTTTTTGTCAATTCATTTGCTAGCATAGTAGTTGGTCTAGAATCTTTACTGCTTGTTCTAGCATGGCAAATTATAACAATTTCTTTTTTTGAATTAACTATATTTAATAAACCACATAATTTTAAATCATTATATGTTGAGAATAGAATTTTTTCTTCTTGAGTCATGATTATCACATCCTATATTTATTATATCACAAGTCGCATTTATTCTTTTAATTTCTTGGTATCTTTTTCAAATTCTTTTAAACTTCTGTCTGGTGTTGGTAAATCCTCTGGCATGGTCCCGCCTAATCTTTTAATGCTATTTCTTACTTCCTTACCGACTTCATAATGAACAGAATTTGCAGTATATTCATTATCTACATTATCTCTTTTTAATTTAGCATCTGTTTGAGCTATTCTAAATATATTATCTGCCAGTTCTTCACTACCCATATTATCTAATATATCTTCTCTATATCTTAGTTTCTTTCTTTTAAAAATATCATCAGCTGTTTCACCATTGTATAATCCTTTATATCCAGCATTATGAAATCTTGCTAGGTCCTTTACACCACTTTTAACTGCCGTTTGATTTAAATTATAATTACCTTTTCTTGCTTGATTTCTTCTATATAATCTTTTTTCATCTTCTGTTAGATTATTATATTCTAATCCAGTTAATTCTTGTTTTCTTGTTTGAATAGCAAAATAAGTTTGGGCTAGTGCTATAACTTTCTTTCTTGAATCTCCATTTTGTGCAATTAAATAGCAAGCATAACGAGAAAGCTTATAGTCATCCACTTTCTTAGTTGTGACTCCGGCTTTCACGATTTTGCCAACGTTGGCAAAATGGTCAAAAGCATTGATATCACTGTTATTACACGATATTATTGCTCTTTCAACAGTTTCATTAAATCTTCTCCATTGAGTATATTTAAAAACAACTTGTAACTCTCTTGCTAACCAATATTCATTACCTTCTTCATCTATATGTTTTATGTCTTCAAATATTTTATTTGTATATTCTTTTATTTCATTCATTCTATCATTTTCCTTTCTATGGACTACATGTTTCAATCTTTAATTTATTATTTTTAATCTTAAACATAATACTTCCATCTCGATCTGTTCTATAGATTATTGAATTATCTAAATTATTTAATACTTCTTTATTAGGATGACCATAACGATTATTCTTTCCAACACTAATAACACTATATCTAGGATTCATTTCATTAATAAATGATTCACTACTACTTGTCTTTGATCCATGATGTCCTACTTTTAACACATCTATATCACTTATATTATATTTATCTAAAATATCTTTTTCTTTCTCTTTTCCAGCATCTCCCATAAACATGAATTTATAACCATTTATTTCAGTATAAATAACATTACTGTTATCATTTTCATTATCATATTCTTTGGTTTGTAAAAAATATAATTTGTTATTATCTATATTTAATTCTTTAATACAAGAATAATAAGGTATCTTCTTTTTATTTAGAACTTTTATAAGTTCTTGTTCTAAATCATTAAACTCTCCACAATTGAATATTACTTTTTCTACTTTAAAGTTATTTACAAGATTGATTGCTTCCCACATATGATCGTAGTCGCCATGAGTTAAGATTAAATAATCTATTTTCTTTACACCAACACTTCTTGAAAAAGGGATAATTAAATCATTAGATAATGAATATTCATGGTTTTTTCTTTTCCAATCCTCAGAATAACTATATTTTCCTCCAGTATCTATTAAATAGTTTTTATTATTAATTCTTATTAAACTTGAATCTCCTTGACCAACATCTAAAAAATACACTCTAGGAGTAATTACATACATGTTATTTAAATAAAATACTGGAATTAGTATAATTATACCTACAATAAATTTCCTATTCTTTATAGCTAAAAAAAGTATTAAATAATAGATAATTATAAATAATATATTTAATTTAGAAAAAGATAATGTAAAAATACTTATTTCATTCATTTTAAGCATTATTTTATCAATAAAATTAGTTATATAGTAGAAATATTCATCTAAAAAATTAAATATAAATACAAGGCATGAAAACGGAAATATTATATAACTAATTATAGGTATAAAAATTATATTCATTATTAAAGAAATAAAATTGATTTTAAAATAATTATTAATTAATATTGGAATAGAATAAAAGAACGCTACTAAAGATGTATATTTAGTTTTTGAATAATATAATCCAAAAGATATAACAAACGAAAATATAAAAGCTATATTATAAATGTAAAATGGATTAATAATTAATAATATAAGCATAATTATTAATAATAATTTTTCATTTGATATATCTAATTTATATTTAGTTTTAATATTTTTAAGTAAAAACATTAAAAAGCATCTTACTATAGAAATAGAAAAGTTTAATAAAAACATATATAAAAGTAAAAAGATATATATAAATATCTTTTTTATTTTTAATTTATTTAAAAGCATAATTATATAAGTTATATGCATACCAGATATACATATTAAATGAACTAAACCTAAATTCTTATAAGATGAATATAGATTGTCTTCTAAAAAGTTTTTATTAGATAAAAGAAATACATATAAGTATTTCTTTGAATGATATTTTTCTATTCTTTTTACCATTAAATTTTTAATAGTAAAAAGTATATTATTATTTCTTTTTATTAGTTTAATATTAGATGCATTAAACTGATAATATATCTTCTTACTATATAAATATTTTTTATAATTAAACATATTAAAGTTAGTATTCTCACTTATTGAAGTATACTCTCCTTTTAACTTAATATGATCTCCATATTCAAGATTATAACTATTCTTTTCTTTTTCAGTTTTAAAGTAATAATTAACTACTACTCTCTTTCTTGATTTAATTTTTAATGTTAATTTATTACCATCTATTTTATAGTCATATATATAACCAGTAATACTTGTATCATTTAACTCTTTAGGATTAAATAATAATATAAATAGTGAACAATAAATGATAGTTATTAATAAAAATAATATTAAAAATCTATTCTGTAGTAATATTATCTTTAATCTTTGTAAATATCCTTTCACCAATACCACTTACATTTTTAATATCATCTATAGAATTAAATATATTACTTTTTCTATATTCTATAATCTTATCTGCTTTAGATTCACCAATACCAGGTAATGTCATCAATTCTTCTTTAGTAGCAGTATTAATATTTATTTTACCCTCTAAAGTAGTTTCAGTTTTATTATTAGTTTTTTTCTCACAAGCATCATTACTATTATCAGGGCATATTATTTTTTCTTCTACTTGTTTTATTATTTCTTTAGATGGTAATAACTTTTCTTTGTACTCTTTTATTTGATCATTAGAATATACAATAATATACATTTCATCTTTTACTTTTTTACTTAGATTTAAAATAGTTGTATCAGCATTAGCAGTTAGACCTCCTGCCATATTAATTACATCTATAATTCTTTTGTTACATTCTACTTCATATACACCAGGATTATTAATAGAACCTTTAATATCTACAAAGCAGTTATAAGTAATAGTGTTATCATCTGCTTTTACTTCACTAGGTTTATAATAAACAGATATAACTATAACCAATAAAACAAATAATATAAGTATTATTTTATATTTCATAATAAAAACACCTCCTAAAAGATTTATTCTCTTTTAGAAAGTGTTATTCCTTTAATTTAATACTTTCTTTTTTAAACTATCATAATTTTCTATAGATACTCTTTGAACTATAGCTAGAGCAGCTGATACAGTTAAAGCAAATGATCCACCATAACTCAAGAATGGTAATGGAACACCTGTTAAAGGAAGTATTCCAAGAACACCAACTAAGTTAATAATTATATGTGAGAACAAGAATACTGCTACACCATAACATAGTATTTGATTATGAACATTAGTAGCTCTCTTACCTATTAAAATAATTCTATAAATAATTAATATATAAATAAGTATTATAAGTATTGCAGGTATTAAACCAAATTCCTCTACTATAATTGGGAATATAAAATCTGTATAAGCTTCAGGTAAATATAAATATTTTTGTTTACTATTCCCAGGAGATATAGAAATTAATTTACCATTATTAATAGCTATATAACCATTACATACTTGATAACCAGTATTTTCTTGATATCTTGTACATGGTTTTAAAAAGTTAAATCTAGCTAATTGCATTGAATTAAATACATTACCCTTAATAATTAAAACTAAAACAAATACAGTAACTATTGCAGCTCCACCTATTAAAACTGCTCTTAATTTATGTTTAATAGGAACTGGTGACATAAAATATAAACTTGTAGTTATAATAAATAAAATCATACCTGTTCCAGCATCTGGTTGTGCTACTGTTAATCCAGTCATTATAGCTCCTGCTATTATTGCATATGATGTTTTAAAATTATTAAGTGTAGGATTCTTAGAAGCTGCTCCATATACAAATGCAGAAAATATAATTATTGCAATTTTTGCAAATTCAGATGGTTGAACAGTAAATGGTCCAACTGGGAACCAAGATCTAGCACCAGTTGCTTTAGCACCGAATACAAATAATAATATAAGTAAAATAGTTATAATAACTGCTACAGGTAAAGCCCATTTTTTATATTTTCTTGTAGGATATAAAATTATAATAATAGTACCAAATAATGACAAGCCTAAAAAAAGGACCTGTCTAAATAAATAATGAGTTGGTGCTAATCCTTCAGATATAGATTTAAATGAAGAAGCATCAAATATCATAAATAAACCAAATCCAAATAAAATAATACTAGAAATCAATAAAACTTTGTCTAATTTGTTTATTAATCTTCTCATATTCCTACCTCTAATATAATAATATCATGATTTATAATTAATATTCTATGGACTTTACACTGTCTTTAATTTGATTTTTTTAAAAAATATGATAAAATACTTGTGTGTTAAGGGGTGATACTATGCTTAAAACTAAAGATGTTATCGATGAATATGATAAGAGAATTAGATTAGTAAGTAAAGAAGTTACTTTTCCTTTAGATGATAAGACTAAAAAAACTATAGAAGACTCTATAGAGATGCTTAGACTTAGTCAAATAGATGAATATGCTAAGAAATATGATTTAAGACCTGGTATGGGATTATCTCTTATACAATTGGGTATAGCTAAAAGAATATTTGTTATAGTATATGAATATGAAGAAGGAAAATTTGAGACATATACTGTAATTAATCCAAAGATACTTTCAGAATCTGAAGAAAAAATATATGTATCTGAAGGAGAAGGATGTTTATCTATTAATAGGCCTATTGAAGGAATAGTACCTAGAAGTGCTAGAATAAGTGTAGAATACTATGATATAGATGGTAATAAAATAGAAAGAAGATTTAGAGAAGAACTAGCCATTGTATTCCAACATGAATTTGATCATTTAAATGGTATTTTATTCTATGATAGAATTGATCCTAAAAATCCATATAAATATAAAGATGTTTATAGAGGTATATAAAAAAGATGTGAATTATTCACATCTTTTTATTTTTCCATGAGATTCTAAATATTCAATAGATTCATCACTAACTATTTTATCTTTCTTCATAACTTTAATTGCTTTACAATTAAACTCATCAGTAGATACTTTATCTTTTGTTTTATATAGATCCACTAATTCTTCTATAGATTTTAAAGTATTCTTTGTATAGTAAGAAAGAACTGGGGTTTTCTTAAGCATATAACCTGCTATTTTTGAATTTGATACAGGTTTAATTTGATGAAAGTTCTCTGACCATAAGATAGGACCAGATAATATAAATAATACAATAAATGTAATTATATAATACTCTACTGCTCCAAGTATCATACCAAGTATTTTTGATGGTATAGCAAGTATAACTGTATCTTTAAAGAATTCTTCTATCTTAGAACTTGCCTTAACAAGTAATCCAAATACTATACTAAATAAAATATATAGTATTAAGAATGAAATAAACTCATATACAAGTATATTTAATACTGTATATTCATATAGTACTCCAAATGTTAAAAATGGAAGTCTACTATATAAAAATGTTGATAATGGATTCTTAAGTAAGAATGAAAGTACTACAACAAGTATCATTCCAATAGTTAATACTGATTGTTTAATTACTCCTCTTTTAAAACCTATTATGCCTCCAGCTAAAATAACCATTAATATAATTATATCTACATAATTCATATATTACACCTCTATGTATATTTTAACATATTTATTAGATAAATTGTTAAAAATATAATATAATATTAATAGAGGTGTTAACATGACTATATCATTTAAAGTTAGTGACAAATTAAAAGAAGAAATGATTAAATATTTTGAAGATAAAAAAAGAGATAAAACTCCACAATATGCTATATTTCAAGCAGATGAAGAAGATACAGTAGTTACTCTTTATGAATCTGGAAAAGTAGTATTTCAAGGTATTAGTGCTGATATAGATGCTAATTACTGGAAAGAAACTGAAAAGATATTAACTGGTTCTTATCCTGAAGAAAAAGAAAAGAAAGAAAAAGAAGAA